>JBJEFP010000244.1:3536-6739 GCA_051874195.1 Lysinibacillus sp.
AATCCACTCCAAATATCACTATTTCGCTCTCGGCAAAAAAGCTCCACCGAGAATCGAATCCCGATGAAGCATTTTGCACTGTGACATTATCATTCATCCCTGAATGTCTAGGGTATAGCCCGTCGCCTGCTGGATTGCTGCTTGGGCTTGCTCGATTTCGTCTTTTGGCGGCATGTCGTTCACCTTCACCGCAACAACGGCCTTGTCGGTATGGAGAGATGGGTTCTTCTTGATGCTCCAGCTCTCGGGAAGGACTTCCAACGTCAGACGGATGATTTCATTTTGCTTCGGTGCCTTGGCATAGGTGACAGGCATCCCGATCCGATAGGAAAGCTCGGTCAAATCGGTTTCGTGCTGTCTCGCAATCTGTGGGGAGATGAAATGCACTTCCATCAGCGGCATGCCTCCCTGCTGTTTCATGCTTGCCTTATACATCGTAATGCCGCGCTCCACTGCCCAGCGCTTCGCCTCTTCAATCGCCTGATTGTTTTCCATGCGCGGGGAAGGTGTGGCTGCCTGGAATAGCGCATCATCTACTGGCGCCTGTGAACTCGCTGTGCCACTTCCCTTCGATAGCACTTCAAACCCCGTCATGCTTTTAAACTGTGCCAGCAATGCCGGATCCACAGTGGACAGGTCCATTGCCACTGCAATCTTCCGCTCATTCAAATGAATGGACGGCGTTTGGCCGAGATGTCCGATTAATTTTGCCAGCTCTGCCTGCAGCAAATCCTGCCGGACGGAATCCGAAAAGACGACCGGCCACCCTGTTTCGCGCCGGATAGTGCTGGCAATGTCCTGCCGTTCCTCCTCGGACACCACATCCGGAAAATCAAAATAAATTGTCATCTGCTCCCTTTCCGTCCCGGGATAATCAGCCCCGCAGCGGATAAAGCGCGGGTGGTCTGCCAGCTGTGTCCGCACCCTTTCCATTGCGTAGGCAGGATTCACCCGAATTCCTTGGATAGGCAGATTCAGGGTCGCCAGCCTTTGTTTCATCTCCTCGTCTAGCATATAGCTGCAGGTGCCTCCCTCTCCCTGCTCGACATGGTCCTTCGGCAGGCTTTGAAGTGCCATGGCAATCGCAATTTGGCACTTTATATCCTCAGGGGCTAGTGTTTGGAAAATCTCCTGTAAGAAATATCGTCCATCCGGCAATCTCGACCACTCCACCTGTTCGAGGTACGGCCTGCTGAAACCGAGCACCTCACCTGCTTCCTGCAGCTCATGGATGGAACGATTCCAATAGCCGATCACCTCTCTTACCTGTCCCACCGTCAGTTTCACTTGCTTTCCTTTTAGTGTCTGGCAGACGAGCGTATTCGTCTTGGCATGAACGCTGGTGCAGATGGCCAGTTTATACGCCCCGTCTGTTTCTTTTTGATAGAGCAGCAGACTGCCGACCTTCTCCGCTAATGACGCATCCACTTGACGGCTATAGCGCTTGCCGACGAGGCCCTTGCCGGATCCCCGCTTCTCGAACGGGTATGACTCGCCGTTTTCCACGAGCACTGGATGATATTTCGGATCGAGCACCTGGGAAAGTTGCTCCCTCGCCGAATCATCCCCATGTACCAACAGTGTATAGGTCGGCTGGAGCGTCTGGACGAACCGATTCATCTCGCTTGCATCGGCATGGGCGGACAGACCGTACTTTCCGACGCGGCATTTCACCTCATACTTAGTACCCGCCAGCTCAAGTTCATTGTTTATGCCGTCCGCTATGTTCAGGAGCTTCTTCCCTGGGCTCTCCTCATCCTGATAGCCGGTAATGAAAATGGCATTCTTCTCATCCGCGACGAGCTTTTGCGCATACCACGAGCTCGCCCCGCCAATCAGCATCCCCGAGGAAGCAACGATGCAGCCAGGCTTCCCTTGCAGAACCGCCTCACGCTCTTTCGGATGAACTGCCTTACATCTTCCCTCTGTCAAAAATGCGTCCCCATTATTTTTAATGCGGTACGCTACAGGCCCCTTTAGAAAATGCGGATACCGGTTGTAAATTTTGCTGATCGGCGTTACAAGACCGTCCACATAAATTGGAAATTCAGGGATGAGCCCCTTCTCCATATAATCCTGCAACACGAGCAGCACTTCCTGGGCACGGCCCAGGGCAAATGCTGGAATGAGCGCGAACCCGCCAGCTGCAATCACTTCGGCAACATCCTGTGCCAGGCGCTTTTCCTCTGTGTTTCTGTCCGTATGCGTGCGGTTTCCATATGTCGATTCCATAATCAGCACGTCCGGCTGCACATCATGCGGCACCTCTGCCCCGTTGATCGTGCGCCCTGCCTTGAAGCTCAAATCGCCTGTGATGAACAACGTCTCACCACCACCCTCAATCAAGAACATCACGGCTCCCAAAATATGCCCTGCACGGTAGCTGTGAATGGTGACATTCCCGATTTGGAGCTTTCCACTAGCCGGGAACAGCAGCAGCGATTGGAGCAGATGGTTGACCTGTTCCTCCGTATATGGTGGGAGCCCATTCGTCTCACGGCATCGCTGTTCCAGTATTTTAAAGGAGTCCCTCATCATAATGTTCATCAAGTCGACAGTAGGCGGCGTCGCATAAATCGGGCTCTGCGGATAAAGCGAATGGATAATCGGAAGGGCCCCGATATGGTCAGCATGGGCATGGGTCACAAGAATCGCATCCACATCCGCCTTCCCCTCCAGCAGCCCCAGCGCAGGAAGCGGATTATCGCCATGCATCCGCATCCCCGCATCGACGATCAGCTTCGTTCCTGCCATCTCAATATATAGGCACGAGGCACCTACTTCATTGCCGCCTCCCAGGATTGTTACTTGCATAATTCTCTCTCCTTTTATAAATGGTCATATCATTGCCTTCATTATACCTTTTTTCTCCATACTCGGCAGGGCACGCAGATGCATCTGCCATTTATATAGGAAAACCTCCTCCTAATCTTCGGTAAATGCACATAAAAACCTGAAGTTTTGCTGCGCCGATAATATGAATAACAAAAAAGAAGGCCTGCAAGGATTCCATTCCTTGAGAACCTTCCTAGTTATATGATGGTTTTCAAACCGCTATCTAATAATTACTCCAATAGCTTGAGAATTCCCTGCCCCATCCGGTTGATCTTGACCATCATGGCTTTGGTGGACTCCAGGAGCAGCTGGCCCCTATGCAGCTTCATCGTTTCCTTCACCATGTCGGCATCCTTCAGCTTCGATTG
>JBJEFP010000245.1:0-6721 GCA_051874195.1 Lysinibacillus sp.
TCCTTCCTGAATGTATTATTGAAGGAGGTCCCGTTCGTCGATTTCCATATTGTATCCATCAAGCGCCCGACGGAGGACGATGCCTATGATGTATACGAAAAAGGGGTGCGCGCCTATCTGATCGAGACGGAGGACCATTTCAAGATTGCCTTCACATGTCCTAAGTTCGCCTCCATCGAGGGAATCTTCTTCAAGGAAATAGGCACGGACTTCGATAATGGCATCTTCAAGTTCACCTATGACAATAAAATGCAGGAACTGACGATTACAGAGGGCATCGTCGTCAATCCGGAAAAGATACCGGAAGGGGCGAAGCCGTCATTGAATCCCGGCAGGTAGGATGTCCGAAAAGCCTTGTAGGACCCCCCTCTGCCCATCCACATAGAAGCCCCCCCAAGTGGGCATTTACTAGAAAAAGAGCTGTCCGGAAGGTTTCCGCTTTCCGGACAGCTCCTTTTTTAGAATTCATCGACAGGAGCGGACAATATGCACTATAAGAAAATCAAGCCTAAAAAGTTGTATGAACAGGTGGCAGAAGCACTCGAGCAGCGGATGGTCGACAGAGAACTCCTGCCGGGGGACCGCCTCGATTCCGTCGAACAATTGGCAAAAAGCTTCGATGTAGGGCGTTCCGCCATTCGAGAGGCACTGACCTCCCTCCAGGCCAAGGGGCTAGTTGAAATCCGCCACGGAGAAGGCACATTCGTCCGACATTTACGCACCGACGACATCACCATCCAGATGCCCCCCTCCTCCCTCCTCAGCCAAAAGGATATGGAGGAAATTTTTGAAGCAAGGGAACTGCTGGAGCTCGGTGTGATAGAAAAGGCCGTACAGCACCGTTCACAGGATCAGCTCCTTGCATTGCAGGAAGCCATCCATATGATGGAACGGTCGCCGATGGATCATCCGGCAAGCAGCGAGGCCGACTTCCTGTTCCACATGACCATCGCCGAAGCTGCCGACAATCAGCTGCTGGTGAAGATGCTTGAGCATATTTCAAAGCCGCTCGCCGACCAGATTCACCTGACGAGGGTACTGGTGGCAAAGACGAGCCCCCAGGCGCTGGAACGGCTGCACGATGAACATCTCGCAATCTACAAGGCGATTGAAAGACGCGATGCGCACGCTGCAAAAGAGGCCATGTCCCGTCATCTCTCTACCGTAAGGAAACTCGTTTTCACTTAAAATCCCTGCTTTACCCAACAATAATCTCGTTACCCCCTTTATATGCAAGTCATCTGATGAGCTGTTGACTTATCCCCTACCACCCTGTACAGTGAAAAAAAGGGGGTTGAATTTTATGGAAATTTCGTTATTTGCTACATGCCTGGTCGACTTGTTCCAGGGCAATATCGGAAAAAGCACCGTCGAACTGCTGGAAAGGCTCGGCTGCACGGTCGATTTTCCAAAGGGGCAGACGTGCTGCGGGCAGCCGGCCTACAACAGCGGCTATGTAAAAGCTTCCCGTGATACGATGAAGCATACGATTCGCACATTCGAGGATGCACAATACGTCGTCTGCCCCTCCGGATCGTGCGCCTACATGCTGAAGGAATACCCCCATCTGTTCAAGGATGAGCCTTATTGGCAGGAACGGGCACAAAAGTTGGCGGCGAAGACATATGAGCTGACGCAATTCATCGTGGAAGTGCTCAAGGTGGAAGATGTAGGGGCAAGACTGGCGGGGACCGCCACCTACCATCCTTCCTGCCATATGACCCGGCTTCTGCAGGTCCAAAGCGCGCCGCTCACGCTCCTTCGCCATGTCGAGGGTCTGGAGCTGGTCGAGCTGCCCCTGAAGGAAAACTGCTGCGGGTTCGGCGGCACATTTTCCGTAAAAATGGGCAGGATTTCGGAACAAATGGTAGATGAGAAGATTGCAAGCATCCAATTGACCGGTGTTCATTACTTGGTGGGAGCGGATGCGGGCTGCCTGATGAACATCGGCGGCCGGATGGCACGGCAGAATATGCAGGTTGAAGCGAAGCATATCGCAGAAATACTCAATATGGTGTAGGGGGAATTTTTGATGGCAATGAAAATTTCAGATGAACAGTTTCCGGACCGGCTGCATGAAAGTCTGCAGAATGAATTCATGCGCAGCGCGGTGTCCTCTGCACAGCACCGTTTCCAGACACGTCGCGCCGCCGCCGTCGAACAGCTCGGCAACTGGGAGGAATGGCGCAATCACGGGGAGGAAATCCGCCAGCACGTCCTCGCCAACCTGGACTTCTACCTGTATGAGCTGAGTGAAAATGTAGAAAAGCAGGGCGGGCATGTATTTTTTGCCCGGACGGCACAGGAGGCGAATGACTACATCGTTTCTGTCGCAAGGAAAAAGCAGGCGAGGAAAATCGTCAAGGCCAAGTCGATGGTGACGGAGGAAATCAATCTGAACCATCATTTAGAGCAGGCCGGCTGCGACGTGGTGGAGACGGATCTCGGGGAATATATCCTGCAGCTGGATGACCACGAGCCCCCTTCCCACATCGTGACCCCGGCCCTCCACAAAAATAAGGAGCAGATTCGTGACGTCTTCGCCGAGAAGAATGGCTATGCCCATTCCTCCGTACCGGAGGAGCTTGCCCTGCATGCACGGCAGGTACTGCGCGGGCACTTCCTGTCTGCAGACATCGGCATTACAGGATGCAACTTCGCCGTCGCCGAAACAGGATCGGTCTGCCTTGTCACCAATGAAGGGAACGCAGACCTTGTAACCGCCCTGCCGAAGACGCAGATTTCTGTCATGGGGATGGAACGCCTCGTCCCTACATTCGAAGAGATGGAGGTGCTGGTGAGCCTATTGACGCGCAGTGCGGTCGGGCAAAAGCTGACAAGCTACATCACCGTCCTTACCGGCGCGCGCAAGGCACTTGAAGTCGACGGGCCGGAGGAATTCCACCTCGTCATCGTTGATAATGGACGCTCCTCCATCCTTGGCAGTGAGTTCGAGCCCATCCTGCAGTGCATCCGCTGTGCGGCCTGCATCAATGTATGCCCTGTCTACCGGCAAATCGGCGGGCACTCATACGGCTCCATCTATTCAGGCCCGATCGGCGCAGTCCTCTCCCCCCTCCTCGGCGGGTATGACGACTACAAGGAGCTGCCCTACGCTTCCACGCTTTGCGGGGCCTGTACGGATGTATGCCCGGTGAAGATTCCGCTCCATCAGCTGCTGCACAAGCATCGGGAAGTCATCGTAGAACGAGAAGGCCGCGCGCCCGTCAGCGAGGCGGCATTGATGAATGCATTCGGCTTCGGGACCGCCTCAAGCTCCCTTTATCGATTCGGTTCAAAAATGGCGTCGGTCGTCATGAAGCCCTTCGGCGATGGGGGCACCATCTCCAGCGGGCCAGGTCCACTGAAGGCATGGACCGAAATCCGGGACTTCCCCGCCCCGAAAAAGGAGCGCTTCCGTGATTGGTTCGAAAAGCGGGAAAAGGAGGGTGACCGTTCATGACCGTCCAAAATCGGGAAAGTTTCCTCGCAGCAGTCGCCAGCCGTCTGAACCGCCACCCGTCGACTACAAGACCGGAGCGCAGGTGGCAATACAGCCCTCAGTCAGAGGTGCTGAAGAACAAGACGCAGGATGAGCTTGTGCAGATACTCATCGAACAATGCACCAACATCCATACAACCGCCAAAACGTGTACTGCCGGGAATCTTCCGGAAACCCTCATGGAGGCCATGGAGGGCTACGGCGGAGGGGCCGGGATCTACAGCAGGGACCAGCGATTCGAGGAGCTCGGGCTTGCTTCCCTGCTTGCCCGCAGTCCCGCGATGTATGAATGGGATCATGAAAAGGACAGCACTAATATCGAAATGGCTGAGCAGGCCAATATCGGCATCGTCGTCAGTGATATCACGCTCGCAGAATCCGGGACGATTGTTGTACAGACCAGCCAAAATAATGGCCGGACGCTTTCCTACCTGCCTTCCAACTCAATCGCCATCGTTCCAAAGAGCACCATCGTCCCCCGCATGACCCAGGCTGCCCAGCAGCTGCGCTCCCGTCCAGCTGCGTCATCCATCCACTTCATTACCGGTCCGAGCAACTCCGCCGATATCGAAATGAAGCTGGTCGTCGGCGTGCATGGGCCCATTCGGATGACCTACATCATCGTAGAGGATAGATAGTTTGCGCTAGATGGTTTCACACAAAAAAGATCCGCCTCGGCCAAAAAGGCTGGGGTGGATCTTTCTTTGCATGTAGCTATTGCATCGTTTTTTCCATCTGTGTCCAAACATGCATTCATAGTTATCCATAAACTACAGGAAAAGGCGCTTTCATGACATTCCCTCCATTCGAAATGCGAGGCATGCCCCTATGATTTACGGGTCCTCAGCTCACCTGTCCGCCGGGAATGGGTACATCCGTTTCATGCTTTACGGCAGAGGCGATGGCCACCTTTAAGCCCTGCACGATTGTATCCAGGGACATGTGCGGTTTCCCCGGGTGATGAACCGCCTGCTCCGGCAAGAACGGGATATGGATGAATCCTCCCCGGATGGATTTTTGGGAGTGGGCCAGATAGTGCATCAGCCCGTAAAACAGGTGGTTGCAGACAAAGGTGCCCGCCGTCTGGGAAACGGACGCCGGAATGCCGCTTTCCTTCATATCCTCTACCATCGCCTTGATGGGAAGCGTGGACCAGTAGGCGACCGGCCCTCCCTCGACTACGGGCGTATCAATCGGCTGATTGTTTCCATTATCGGGTATGCTGGCATCATCTACATTAATCGCCACACGCTCCACCGTGATATCCGGCCTCCCTCCTGCTTGGCCGACGCAAATGACGATGTCCGGATCGGTTTCTTCTATTGCTTGGATGAGCCGGTTGCCGGAAAGTCCAAATACGGTCGGAATTTCGCGGACCACTACCTGATATTCCCCAACACGCCACCCCTTCAATTGCTTGACGCTTTCCAATGCGGGATTGATGCTCTCTCCGCCAAACGGCTCAAAACCGGTGACTACTATTTTCTTCATTCAGATTGCCTCCTATCCTTTATTTATCACATCTTTTCGGCTTTAGCCGGCGCCCCATCCTTCGGCAATGCCAGTGCGACCAGCATCAACAGCGGCAGCAGCGATATGATGACAATCGTCTTCTCGATTCCGATGCCATCCATAAGCGCCCCAATGGCAACAGCCCCGATGGCTCCCATCCCAAAGGACAACCCTACCGTCAGCCCGGCCATGGTACCAATCTTGGAAGGGACGAGCTCCTGGGCATAGACCACCGTCACCGAGAAGCTGATCATGATGAGGGACCCGATGGCGATGAGCAGGACGACGACCAGCCACAGCGGGACATAGGGCAATGCCAGGCAGAGCGGAATCGGGGCGACGACCGATAAGAGGATGACGTTCTTGCGCCCGATGCGGTCGGACAGAGGACCTCCGAAAAACGTCCCCACTACCCCGCATGCCATGAAGAGGAAGATCAGCAGCTGACCCTGCTTGATCGTCAGGCCATATTCCTCAAGGAGATAGAATACATAAAAGTTCGAGATGTTCGTCGTATAGAACGACCGTGCGAAAATGATGGTGAACAGCAGCCCAAGCGCAATACCCACCTGTTTTTTCGTCAGCGGCGGCAAGGAGGAAATGAGCACTTTCTTTACATTGGCTATTTTCTCTTCCTCTAATTTTTCTTTATACCAGATGGCGATTTTCGTCAGCATGAAAATGCCAATGGCCGTCAACACTAAAATGACCGACGCACCATACATCCCGAACGGCAAAATGAGAAAGGCGCTAATCAGCGGGGCCAGTGCCTGCCCCGTATTCCCGCCCACCTGATAAATCGACTGGGCCAATCCACGCTTATTCCCCGCTGACATGAAGGACACGCGAGACCCTTCCGGATGAAAGATGGCAGAGCCCAGTCCTAAAAAAAGAACCGATACTAAAATCATCCAATAGCTCGGGGCGAAAATGAGCATTGTCAGGCCGGCAAAGGAACTGACCATCCCGATTGGCAGCGCATAGGGCATTGGTTTTTTATCTGTCACAAAGCCGACGACCGGCTGGAGGACGGATGCGAACATATTCAATGTAAAGGAAATAAGGCCGAGCTGTGTATAGGTCAGGCCCATATCCCGCTCAAGTAGCGGGAACATCGCAGGGATGACCGACTGCATCGCATCATTGATCAAATGGCACACGCCAATAAGCACCATCATTACATATACAGGGTTTTTTTGTTTTGCAGCAACTGAAGCTGTCGTCATATTTTTCACGCTTTCTGTATTTTAATTGCCGTATAGATTCCCTTCTTTACGCTCAAGCTAACATGTAAGGAGTGGATAAAATGGAGTTTAATTTTTTCGAAATGATTTTAAGAACAACCGGCTCATTCTTTGCCATTTTATTTTTAGCCCGGATTATCGGGAAGAAGCAGTTAAGCCAATTAACATTCTTCCATTATGTGACCGGCATCACATTCGGGTCGATCGCAGCCGAAATAGCGGCACAGGCAGAAACCCCTTTTTGGGATGGTTTACTTTCCATAGTCTGGTGGTCCGTACTGACCATATTCATCAGTTATCTATCCCTTAAGTCTGCGAAGTTACGCGTCCTCTTTGATGATAAACCGTCCATTTTGATAGAAAATGGCCGCATCCTCCCCGAAAATCTAAAGAAGGCGCGCCTCAGTCTGGATGAATTAGCAATGCTTCTGCGTGAACAAAGCATTTTTTCCGTTGCCGATGT
>JBJEFP010000246.1:0-4874 GCA_051874195.1 Lysinibacillus sp.
TCCGCCTGTTTGCTCTAATGTTCTATGTAAAAAAGGATCTTCTAGTTGACCTAATAGTTCTCGGACTTGTTGTTCGTTCATCAAGTTCATACACTCCCCCATATTTTATGTCTATTCCTAGTATATCACACACAGCCTATAGTAGTATCATGACTTGCCTTACTGGTATGACAAGGCAAAATATTCCTCTACTCCTCGTGCAATGGCCACCGCCATCTTGTCCTGATAATTTTTATCGACAAGCAGGGCACGCTCCTCTGGGTTACTGATGAAGCCTGTCTCCACTAAAACTGCCGGCACCTCTGTTTTCTTTAGCAAATACACCCGCTCAATTGCCAGCGCTTCTCTGTCGGTATTCCCCAGATCTTCCTTAATGGATGCCTGAATGGCCTTCGCCAAATATTGGCTCTCTTCACGTCCTGTTTTATGATAAAACACTTGAGCACCCCGCCACTTGCTATCCGGGATGGCGTTTGCATGAACTGTAATGAACAGATCCGGCTTTTTCTCCGCTACGATTGCCTGCCGCGTGAATATATCCTCCTTTTTACGTTCACGATTGGAGGAAAACTCCATATCCGGTTTATGCTCACTAATGACATCGCCGTCTGTCGTGCGTGTCATGATCACTTCGGCACCTAGACGTTTCAATTGCCGCTCCAGTTTTTCCGTAATCGCCAGTGTAATTTCCTTTTCAATGACATCACCTTTTGATGCACCGCCATCCATTCCTCCGTGTCCTGCGTCTAGCACAATCGTTACCCCTCCTAAAGGTTCAGGCAAAAAATAACTCCTGTCCGATGCGCTTGTCTCATAGACAACAACAATCATGCATGTACATAGCAGTACAAATAACGCCAACCAACGTCGCACATGTCCCACTCTCCTTTCCACACTATACGTCCAAGAGAGCGGGTCTATGCATTATTCCATGGCGAGATTGTTTTGTAGATTCGCGTAGAATCCACCCTTCTCCATGAGCGAGTGGTGATTGCCCGACTCCAGTATCCGTCCATCCTTCACGACAAGGATAGCATCTGCATTTTCAACTGTCTTCAGACGGTGGGCTATGACGAAGCTCGTACGTCCCTCCATGAGGTTATTGAGGCCTTTTTGGATATGCACCTCCGTCATCGTATCGACACTCGATGTCGCCTCATCCAGAATGAGGATGTCCGGGTCCTCGAGAATTGCCCGTGCGATGGCAATGAGCTGGCGCTGCCCCTGGCTCAGGTTCATTCCGCCGGATGTCAGCAATGTCTCGTATTGCTTCGGCAAGTATTTGATGAAGTTGTGGGCATAGGCGATTTCCGCCGCCTTCTCCACCTCTTCGTCCGTGGCATCCAGCTTCCCGAACCGGATATTCTCCCTTACAGTACCCGAGAATAGATACGTATCCTGCAGCACCACCCCGACATGGTCGCGGACATTTGCCATTTGATAGTCCATGATCGGCTCCCCGTCCAACAGGATACGCCCTCCCGTCGCATCATAAAAGCGCGTCAGGAGCTGGATGATCGTCGTTTTGCCGGAACCGGTCGGACCGACGATGGCCACGGTCTCCCCAGCATGTGCCGTAAAGTCTATGCCACGCAGAATCGGCTTTCCTTTCTCGTATTCGAATACCACCTTTTCAAATTGGACATCACCGTCAAAGCGCCCCTTCTTCTTCGCTCCCGGATGGTCTGCCACTTCTTCCTTTTCATCCAGAATTTCAAATACACGCTCGGAGCCGGCAATTGCCGACTGGAATGTGTTCAACAGATTCGACAATTGGTTGATTGGACGGAAGAATTGCCTTGTATAGGTGACAACTGCAGCAATCACCCCGATTGTGACATAGCCCTGCACTGCCATGACCGCCCCGACACCGATGACCAGCCCAATGCCAAGATTGTTCATAAAGTTGTTGATCGGGCCCATGAAGCCTGAAATGATTTCAGCTCGCATGGCGGATGAGCGGAGCCGCTCGTTCGACGCCGTAAACTCCTCCAGCGTCTGCTTCTCTTTTCCAAATAATGTCGTGATGTCCGCATTCGAAATCGTTTCCTCTATATAGCCGTTCAACTGCCCCAGATCACGCTGGCGTGCAACATAGTTCACGCTGCTCCGCTTGATGATCTGCTTTGTCGCCCAGACGATGAGCGGAATTACCGTAAGCGTCACGAGCGCCAGGACCCAGTTCAAATAGAACAGGACAAAGGCCGTACCGATAATCGTCAAGGTAGAGGACATGATTTGTACGATGCTTTGTGATAGTGCGGCATTCAGGTTGTCGATATCATTCGTCATGCGGCTCATCAAATCCCCCTGCTGGCGCTTATCGAAGAATGAAAGCGGCAGGGATTGGAGTTTTTCGAACAGTTCCTGGCGCAGTTTGCGTATCGTCTTTTGCGCGACACGCACCATGACGAAGGATTGCAGCCAGGTGAACAAGGCATGAATCGTATAAACGAGGGCCAGCACACCCGCCATCCGGATGGCGCCTTCTATATTGGCCTTTAGAATATATTCATCTGTAATGAACCCAATCATGTATGGTCCTACCAAGCTGAGCAGCGACCCTATTATAACGAAGGCAAGCGCTGCAACCATGCCCAGCTTCTGCTGCCGCATATAATGCCAGATGCGCAGCAATGTTTCCTTTTGGTTTTTCGGCTTGACGACGGGACCCGTGAACCTCCCGCCAGGATGCCTCATCGGCAGCGGCGGTTCTCCAGCTGTTGGTTTACTCACTTAACGTCCCTCCCTTTTCCGCTTGCGTTGCGGCCATCTCTTGATAAAGCCCGCTCGTTTTCAGTAATGTTTCATGCGTACCCGACGCTGCAATCCGGCCGTCATCCATAACGAGAATGAGGTCAGCATGACGGATAGAAGAAATTTTCGAAGAAACGATGAACTTCGTAGACTGGTCAAACTGTGTCTGGATTGCTCGTTGGATTTTCTTTTCTGATATACTGTCCACTGCGCTCGTCACATCATCGAGGACAAGGATGGCCGGCTTGCGGACGAATGCCCGGGCCATGGCAAGCCGCTGTTTTTGCCCGCCTGACAGGTTCGTGGCTCCTTGTGTCAGCTGATGGTCCGTCCCTGCCGGAAGCTGCTCGACGAATTCCGTGGCACATGCAGCGAGCAGACTATCCGCTATTTGTTCCTCCGTGGCGTTTTCATCTCCGTACCGTATATTTTCCGCAATCGTCTTCGAGAAGAGTGTCGCCTTCTGCGGAGCAAATCCAATCGATTTACGGAGCTGCTGCAAGTCGTATTCCTGCAGAGGGATGCCGTCAATCCTGATCATCCCTTCGTCCGGATCAAATAGACGCGGTATCATCTTCACCAGCGTAGACTTCCCGTTCCCCGTCATCCCGATGATGCCGACCGTTTCCCCCGCCTTCACCGTAAATGACACATTTTTCAGGACAGGTTCTGTTCCCTTGATATAGGAAAAGCTCACATTTTCAAATGCAATATCGCCCTGTATCTGATGCTGGACTGCCGTTTCCGGACTTGTTACATCGATTTTCTCTTCCAGCACCGTGACGACCCGCTCGGCGCTTGGAATGGCACGGGCCAGCTGCACGAGCACCATCGAAGAGCTCATCAGGCCGTTCATCACCATCATCAAATAGTTGGTGAAGGCGAGGATGACCCCAATTTCAAGTGTGCCGTTCTCCACTTTGATGGCACCCATCCATAATGCCGCTACGATTCCCAAATTGATGACGAACATCGACAGTGGGGCCAGGATACCGACGACCTGATCGGCCGTAATATTGCGCTTCATCAGCTGTGTATTGACATCCGTGAACTGGTCGATCTGATGCTTCTTCCGGTTGTACGCCTTGATTACGCGGATGCCTGCCAGATTTTCCTGCACCTTCGTATTTACCTGATCGACCACCTGCTGCACCTTGTGGAACAGCTTCCCTGACATCATCGTGAAGAAGTATACGCAAAACGCCAAAATCGGGATGACGACAAGCAGAATGGAAAACAGCTCTCGGGCTGTAAACCATACCATGACGACCGCTCCGATGAACAGCATCGGTCCCCGCACAAAGATCTTCAGCAGCATCGTCAATGCCCGCTGAAGCATTTCAATATCGCTCGTCAAATTGGTGATGAGCTTGCCAATTGTAAATTTGTCCTTGTTGCTCGTTGAAAAATACGTAATCGTCTTATATAAATCATGCCGTACGTCCGTAGCGAAATTGACCGCCGCCCTCGATGCATAGATCGAGCAGCCGACACCGCCTACCAGCCCCATCACCGCCGCCCCGATCATCAATGCAACCATGCGGACGATGTAAGGCGTGTCATTTTCTGCAATGCCGTTATCGATGATCATCTGCAGAATCTTCGGCTGGACTAAATCCATCGATACTTCAAACAGCATCATCAATGGTGCAATGATGGCAAATGCCTGATACGGCTTCAAATACTTGAGTAGCTTTCCTACCGCCTGCATCTATGTACCTCTCTTCCTATTCCAACATCAGCTCGTGATGTTGTTGTTCACTTATCCTGGGCCTCTTCTAGAGGGGTTGCTTGCAACATGCAACTATAGCTGCTTTCAAGCCGCCATCGTTTACTCTTCTGCCATTTCAGCCAATTCGAAGGCAGCCTTGAAGTCATTCATGATGGCTTCAGTGGCCTTCAGCTCTCCCGCTATCACCGGATGAATCGACTGCAACTCCGGGGATTCCAACTGTGCCCTCAGCGTATCCCTTTTGATGACCAGCTGTTGATAAAATGCCAGTGCCCTGCCACGCCTGAATGTCTGAGCACTGCTCCTCCCTCTTCCCCCGCCCCTGCGACCATCTTCCGGCCGGAGCGGTTTATGTCCCTGTTCATTGTGCATTTCCTATCACCTC
>JBJEFP010000246.1:4974-6648 GCA_051874195.1 Lysinibacillus sp.
ATAGAACAAGCCTCCCAAGCATGTTGCCGGGAGGCTCGTCATTCATTTATTTCTCTGATAATTCTTCTTCCACGAACCATTTGTGGTTCGTCACTTCCTCTCCGGTCGGCGAAACATAGTCAACCATATAGACGGTCGTTGCCTCAACTGTTTCGATATAGGCGTCCGCTCCGTGCATGCCCGCCGCGTGGGATGCATCAAGCACGACTTCCTCGCCTCGTGCAAACAGGTCTGGCCCCGCCTCCTCTATCTCCTCATGAATGATCCATTTATAGTTCTTCACGGCATCTCCTCCATCGGATGGTTCATAGGAAACCATATAGGCGGTTGTTTCATAGGCGCCGACCACCGTACCTTCGACCGTCTCCATATCTTTCGTATGGCCGGCACGGATTAGCACATCGCTGCCGATGGGAAATGCCGGGTCCTCTGCCTTCCGCAGGTCCTCGGGCACTTCCCCGGTAGTCGAGTAGTTCATCTGGGCATGCTCGGTGCTCTCCGTCGTTTCACCAGTCTCCTCCTGTTGCTCTTCCTGCACCGTTCCTCCAGGGGTAAGGTCCTTGCCGCTTTCATCCTTGCACGCAGCAAGCAACAATAAGGATGCCATAAAGGTGGCACCCACCTTCCATTTCTTTTTCACGGTTGCTCCTCCTTCCACTTTCATTGAAACGCTCCTTATTCAAATCGAACTGCCCATTCCAGCAGCTCCTCATTTCCAGCAGCCGTCAGCCCGTACACGAGCTCCTCTTTCTGCCACTTTACGAGGCTTCCCTGTTCATTAACATCCAGATGCAGGGAGCCATGTTCATATGGAATCGGCAAGGTATGCTCTTCTAAAAAGGAAACCGTCCGCCGTGCCAGCTGTACGCCTTCTTCCGGCGCATCTGTTGTTGTCCGTGCCACAATCGCCCAGCGCCCCTCGTTCCAGCTTGTAAACAAAGAGCCTGCACCCGCATCCTGATAGCCTGTGATGCCATGACCGAGATCTACCGGTTCGCCTCCCACTTCTTTATAGTCCTGAAAGCCGACCTGCTCATTTGCCTCTTCGCTCGATGAGAAATGTTCGATTGTTAATAGCGCTGTTTCCTGTAAGCCTTCAAGGGCAGGGTCATCAACCTTCATCGGCCCATCCGTCTTGTAGAACTGGATTTCTACCCGGTCCGCCTCTTCTACAACTGCCGCTCCTATATGCCTGCTCTCTTCAGCCGTCCAGGAAGGCAGGGCGATATTCCAATCCGGCAGACGCTCCTTCAGCTGTTCTGCAAGCTGAGGGTCCTTTGCCTCCTGCTGGCCGGCCTCTTGCCCTTGTTCTATCTGCTCTTGCTCTGGCTGTACTTGTTGTTCAGCATCTTGCGGTTCTTCGCAGGCCCCTAGCACCACAACAGTCCCCAACATCGCAATCAAATAACTTTTTTTCATGTTTAACACCCCTTATCCATTTTCCCCTTTTCAACGCTCCAAAACGGAAAATAAAGTATTCGGCGCCCCTAAATATTCCATATCAAACAAAATAAAGAGAGACCCCCTAAGTAAGTAGACGTTTTAGGGAGCCTTTCGATTTGCATATTTATTTTTTATTCAAAGCTGTTAATTTGCCCAATGGTGTAAATAGAATCTATGGAAAGCCGATTTTCGCCTTCATTATTATACCTAATTTATACATCTATTGGATTA
>JBJEFP010000247.1:0-6601 GCA_051874195.1 Lysinibacillus sp.
CACTTTCTACCAACTAATATTTGGCTAATCAACAGGCGTGTAAAACAAGAAAACCTTGAAAAGCATACCGCCATTCAAGGCAAATAATAACCACATTATTGTTTCTGAAACCGCTTTTCTTCCTGTTTTGCTCTGTCTTTATTCATTCATTCGATTAGGCCTAGTAAATCCAACGAATACACAAACCTCCAATAATTTCTACATCTTTAAACAAGGTCAATCATCATGCAGGATGTCCTTACCTGGAATATACTGTCCCGAAAATCATCTGTTTACTGCCTCTGATGAAGGGAATACATTTACCAACATTCCATTCGAGGTAAATATATGATGAATTGAAATTATTTCCGCGTTTTTGTGTAAACTTTTCCAATAGACCTATACTAAACAAATAAAAAAATGAAATGGGAGTTGATAATCGTGGCAGAAACGAATCCAATACCAAAAGAGGATGGGATGGACCATAGCCTGAACTTACTGCGTGAGGGCTATACATTTATTTTAAATAGACGGCGCGGCTTCAATTCGGATGTATTCGAAACGCGCTTGCTTGGACAGAAGGCGATTTGCATGGGCGGTCCTGAGGCGGCAGAGGTCTTCTATGATGAAAGCAAGTTCATCCGTTCAGGAGCAGCCCCTCAGCGTGTGATCGAGACGCTATTCGGTCAGGGCGGTGTCCAGACGCTGGACGATGCGGAGCACCGCAATCGGAAGCGGATGTTCATGTCTGTCATGACGCCGAACGACATGGAGCGACTTCGGGAAATCACGAAAAAGCAATGGGACTTCGCACTGACGAAGTGGGAGCGGATGGACAAGGTCGTCCTGTACGAGGAGGCACAGGAAATCACTACACGGATTGCCTGCGAGTGGGCTGGCATCCTGGTCGCGGAACAGGATGTAAAGACCCTTTCAAAGGATTTGACGGCTACGTTCGAATCCGCAGCAGCGGTCGGCCCCTCTCATTGGCAGGGCAAGCATGCGCGGAACCAGTTGGAGAAATGGCTGATTGTGCTTATTAAGGAAATCCGCGAAGGAAAGCTGCAAGTACCTGAACATACCGTGTTTTATAAATTTTCATGGCATACTGACTTAAATGGCGATTTGCTGGATGCAGAAACTGCCGCTGTAGAGATTATCAATATCCTGCGACCGATTGTGGCCATCTCCGTTTACATCGCGTTTGTCGGACTCGCGATTCACCACTTCCCTGAAGAGGCGGCAAAGATAAAGTCGAGTGAGGACGAGGCAGCACAGCGCTTCATCCAGGAAGTGCGGCGCTACTACCCATTCTTCCCTGCCCTTGTAGCACAGGTGCGTGAAGACTTTGTATGGAATGGCTATGAATTCCCGAAGGATACATTGACGCTGCTCGATGTATACGGTACGAATCATGATCCTAAGGTATGGGATCAGCCGGATGTATTCAACCCGGACCGCTTCATTGATTGGAAAGGCAGTCCGTTTGGCTTCATTCCACAAGGAGGCGGCGAATACGAGATGGGGCACCGCTGTGCAGGCGAATGGGTGACGATTGACATCATGAAGATTAGCCTTGATTACCTGGCGAACCACATGCAGTATGATGTGCCTGAACAGGATCTGAGCTTCAGCGTCGTCAGTATGCCAAGCATCCCAAACAGCAAGCTCGTTATGACAAATGTAAAACGGAAAATGTAACCGTAAAAGCCAACCGCCCGATGAAAAAACGGGCGGCCTGCCTTGGTCATGTAAGATTGATAAATTCTTCCACCCAAGCCCCCTTTATCATTGACCAGGCGGCAAAAGTGTGTATAATAGAACGTAATTGCATAAGTCAAATGTTTTCTAGGGTTCCGCAGCGATGTTACTGGACTGGTCCGAGAGAAAACTCGCAGCTTATGCTGTGGCACGGAAGGATAAAAGCCTGGGAGATACTGTTTAACAGTGTCCTCTCGGGCTTTTTCTTTTGGCCAAAAGAAAAAGGAGTGTTTTTTCATGAATACAAATTGGCTGAAGGTGTTCATCGCCGCTTTTTTAGAAATTTTTTGGGTGATGGGCCTGGCACATGCCTATGATTTTTTGACATGGGCAGGGACGATCATCCTCCTGATCATCAGCAATTTCCTCATGATTACCGCCGCACAAGTGTTGCCGGCTGGAACTGTTTACGCCGTATTCGTTGGCCTCGGTACGGCAGGGACGGTCCTTGCGGAAATCCTGTTCTTTGAAGAGCCCTTTGACTGGCGGAAAATCCTGCTGATTGGCCTCTTATTAGCCGGTGTCATTGGACTGAAAATAATGACGGGAAACGAAATAGAAAAAGGAGCTGAACAGTAATGGCTTGGATTTCATTAATTATCGCTGGATTACTAGAAGCATTCGGCGTAGCCATGATTAATCAATTAAGCAAGACACGCAATTGGCAAACCTTACTCCTCTTAATTGTAGGGTTTGGCTCAAGCCTCCTCTTGCTGGGCTATTCTTTACGTACGTTGCCAATGGGGACGGCCTACGCCATCTGGACGGGAATCGGTGTTGTAGGTGGGACTGCGGTTGGAATGATTGTGTATGGTGAAGCGCGGGATTGGAAAAGGATTGTTTGTATAGGCATGATTTTAAGTGCAACAATCGGACTGAAAATCATCTCATAGTGAGCTTATTCTGCAAGGAAAGTATCTTCCGAATAGATTGCTTTCTTGCAGGACAGATGCCCAGCTGGACGTTCCTAATATGCCTTGGATGTTACCCATTTTCAGCATAACCGTTCTTGAACAATGGGGAGAAAAACGGTTCCCTGTACCTTTCGACGGATGCATTCCTCTTCCCCTCTAAACATCCGCGATATTTTTGTTAAAATTCAAGTAACTTTGATATTTACATTTTATCCTTTTTCATACAGAATAGTAGTAAGATAGATAAAAGGATGTCGTTGTATTCCAAGTTAATGTACATACCTATAATCGAATCCATCATGGGTTCAATACACTGAACCACCGCTCTAGAGAGGTGGTTCTCTTTTTTGTCCTTACGATTGCGATGAAACTTCTTTTCTTTTTACCGGTACACATAGTTCGCAAAAGTGGTCGCTGATTATCTCCTTGCCATACCTTTCGATAACCGGTTTAACATTGGTTCCTGTTGCACCAATAAGGGGAGCAAAGTCCAGCGTAGCCAAAAGAAAAAGGCAGGTTCAAGCACCCGCCTTGCCCTCATTATTCTGTTTTGCCTTCCCGCGCGTAATGATCCAGCAGCTTGTTGATCAGGTTCAGCTGCAGCTCATATTGATGTACGACGTTCTGCAGCACCATTTCCGTTACAGCGTCCACCTGGATATGCTTCCGTTTCTCCGCTATCCCCTCCTGCTGCTTTTCGAGCTCTTCCATCAGCTGCATTTGCTGTTTCTTGAGGGATGCGACGATATCGCTGTTTTTCGCATATTGTACAAAGCTCAACCCCGTATAGAGGCTGCTCGGTAGAAGGACGGAGGACATCTGCAGGGATTCGAGCAGCAGCTTGTCGAACTCCCGCTCCCCCGCCTCTGTAATTTTATAGATTGCCTTCGAACGGTTGCCGGTCTGTTCGATGGAATCGATTTCGACAAGGCCTTCCTTCTCCATCTTCTTCAATGCGTGGTAGACAGATCCCGGCAGGACACCCGCCCATGTATCCGTCTGGCTCTTCCCCAATACTTGATGAATTTCATAGCCTGACATCGGTCCAGTTTTTAATAAGCCCAGCACCATTAATCTTGTCATCATGCACCACTCCAACTTTTACTATTCAATGTTGAGTATCATTGTAGCATGGAACGGTATCAGCCGTACACATTAGGACGCCAGTTTCTTCCTGCTGCCTTGTTCGGGACTGCTCTCCCATTTGAATGTCGGGATGGAGATCAGTAGTGCCAGCAGGAGATATAGGAGCGGCACACCAAATCCGGCAAGCAGGATGTTGCCGTCACCTAACATCAATCCACGTAGCGCCTTCACATAATGCTCGAATGGCAGCAGCTTGCCAATCCGCACCACCCACTCCGGTGCATTGTGCAGACTGTAGAACGCCTCGCTCATAAAAACCATCGGCAGCTGCACGATGTTGGAGAGCATGCTGATTTGCGCTTCATTGCGTGTGAAGTTGCTGATGACGAAGCCGAGGCTCGTAAAACAAAGGGAACCGATAATAAGTAGCGCAAACGTGGCCAATGCCGAGGCTACTGTTACATCAATACCAAAGACAAAAATGCCCGTCAGCCATACAATGACATTCAGCAGCACACCGATGAATGTACGCGCCATCACCATGATGACGATAAATGACAGGAGCGGCATCGGTGTCAGCTTCAATAGTTTGTAGACACCGCGATTCCGTTGTACATGCACCTGGAAGGCAATCCCCTGCATCCCCCAGAAGATTGTGCTGATGGCTGTCACCCCCGCCACAATCTGCAGCTGCTGACCTCCCCCGCCGAAGTAGTAGCCGAGCCCGACCATCAGGGCGATTGGGAATGCCAAGGAATAAAACAGCGTCACCCTATCGCGCAAGGATGTGGCGAGCATCGATTTAAAAATGATTGGAACCATCTTTTTCCCCTCCCATTGTCAGCAGTAGATACAGCTCCTCCAATCGCGCGACGCCATACGCAGAACATAGCGAGGTCGGATTCCCCTCTGCAATAATACGCCCTTGGTCAATCATGACGACACGTGTGGCCAATTTGTCGACCTCATCCATATCATGCGAGGTGAAGACAATGGACTTCCCTTGTCGATGCAGCTGGCGGATCAGTCCATGGATGTCCTGACGTGCACGAGGATCAAGCGCTGCTGTCGGCTCATCCAAAAAAATCAGCTCCGGATTATGGATGAGCGCAATGGAAATGGCCAGCCTCTTCTGTTGACCGCCGGATAGTTTGTTAGCATCCACTTTTTTAGTGTCGTATAATCCGCACAAAGATAACACTTCGTCCACCTGCTTTTCCGTCAATAGCTTGTTATAGAACGCGGCGAATAGCCTCAAGTTCTCGGATGCAGTCAGGCCAGCAAAAAATGGTGCCATCTGCAGCTGCACACCGATCTTCTCCTTGTAGCCTTCACACCAGTAGCTGATTTCCCCTCTATCCGCCTGCTTTAGACCGACCAGCATCTCAAGTGTCGTGGATTTCCCTGCCCCGTTCGGCCCGATGACGGCCAACATTTCATTTTCCTGAATAGCAAGGCTGATGGACTCTACAATCGTTCGTTTATCGTATGCCTTGTGGATATTCGTTGCCTGAATCAACATTTCTTTTCTCCCCTTTCCTCACAAACAAATAGTCAACGTTGAGTATTTGTTGTTGACTAAATAATATGCAAACAATTGGAAAATGTAAAGTGTTTTCAACCAGAAATATCAATATATTACCTTTAAAGGTTTAATTGCCCATGCTCTCTGTTCGTTTTATAATAGAGACAGCATGACCGCCTGTTTTGAGGATGACGGCAATAGAAAAGAGGGGTTGGATGAACTACAGACTAGCTACAAAGGAAGAGATGAATCAGCTCATCCGAATGCGTTGGGACTTCACACTGGAGGATTATCCGGAGATGGTGGGAGCATCAGAAGGCTATGAGGCGTTCGAGGAGGAATGCAGAGAGTTTCTGGAACGGGCATTTAACGGGAATCGATGGCATATATGGGTTGCTGAAGAGGAAGGGCAGGTCGTCTCCCATATGTATATCGAGCTCATTGAAAAGGTGCCGAGACCCGGGCGGATTACCCGTCCGTTTGCCTACATGACGAATGTCTACACCGTTCCGGAGTGGCGTGGCAAAGGAATCGGCGGCAAGCTCCTTTCGCAGGTCAATGCCTGGGTGAAGGACAATGACTATGAATTCGTCATCGTGTGGCCGAGCGAGGAAGGTGTCGACTTCTATAAGCGTCATGGCTACGTACCGTGTAATGATCCATTGGAATATGTACCTTCCTGATGGGGAGAAAATAAGGGGGACGGAAAATGAATAATGAAAAAACAATCATCGAACGTTTCCATCACTATACAACCTGGCTTGATACACTAACGGACATCGAAGAAGCCCGATTGTATCAGCCAATTGCGGAAGGCAAATGGTCAGCAGCCGAAATCATCGCCCATATTACAAAATGGGATATACATCTGCGGGAAGTCGTCCTTCCTGCGGTGCGTAACGGAGAAGGAATGACGTTTCCGGACTTCGAATCCTTCAATCAGCAGGCATCCGACTATGCAAGCTCAGGACTCTCCTTTACCGAGCTGCTTGCACAAGCAAAATCGGCTCGCCTGCTTCTGGTCAAAGAGCTGGAGGAGATGCCGCTTGACAGGCTGAAGATGCATTTGACTTCAAACGGGGACACGCATTGTCCGTATACCGGCACACCATACTCGCTTCTTTATACGGTAGAGGAATTCACACAGCATGATCATCACCATCAGCAACAGGTCAGGCAGTTCTTGCAACAGCATGTATAGGGGTAATCCTGTAAAATACGCCTGGACTTTTTTATTTGTCCAGACGTATTTTTTTATGTAGTGGATTGCCGTACATATCCGGCTCTTCTCCAAAATATGTGCTTGACCGCATATTCCGTTCCGGGCGGACGCTTT
>JBJEFP010000248.1:0-6574 GCA_051874195.1 Lysinibacillus sp.
AAATTATAAATAATATCTCTTCTAGAAAGCATCACAAAACGAAAGGAACCCCAGTCCATCAAGGGTTCCTTTCTCCTACCTATCCCTAAACACTGCCTGCCGCTTCTCGATAAACGCTGAAACGCCTTCTCTCACATCCTCCGTCTGGAACACTTTGCCGAAGTAGCGGGCTTCGGTTTCCAGTCCTTCCTCCAGGCTGCCGTTCATCCCTTCGTCGATGGCGAGCTTGGCGTATTGGAGCGCCTTGGCGGAATGCCGGCCGATCTTACGGGCGAGCGCATGGGCGGCCTGCAGTCCTTCGCCGGTTGTGACGACGTCATTTACCAGCCCGATTTCGAGTGCCTTGGTAGCCGTGACCGGGTCGCCTGTAAAAATCAGCTCCTTTGCCTTGGAGACGCCGATCAGACGGGGAAGGCGCTGTGTCCCTCCCGCACCGGGGAACAGGCCGAGCTTCACTTCCGGAAGACCGATTTCCACATGCTCCTCCGCAATCCTGAAGTCGCAGCTTAAGGCGAGCTCGCAGCCGCCGCCGAGTGCCAGGCCGTTCAGGACGCAGATGGTCGGGTGGGGGAGGTTCATGATGGCGTCGAGCGGCTCCTGCAGGAATTTCGAGCCCTGGTAGGCGACGTCCTCTCCTTTTCCGATGAGGTCCGGAAACGATTTGATGTCGCCCCCGGCCATGAAGGCCCTCGTTCCTTGTCCGATGAGGATGACCACCTTGACATCATCATGTCTGCGGATTTTTGCAGTAGTTTCAAGCAGTCCGCCGACCACCTCTGCATCCAGGATGTTCATCGGCGGGTTGTCGACGGTGATTGTTGCAATGCCTTCTTCAATGTGTAGCAGTACTTTTTCCATCTTTAGACCTCCTCTGTCGCCAGGTTGATATTCTTATACATTTCACGCAGCTCGAATTTTTTTACCTTGCCGGAAGGGGTTCTCGGGATTTCATCGATGAACACCACTTTTTTCGGGGCTTTGTACTTCGCCAAATATTGCTGGCAGAAGGAGATCAGCTCTTCCTCGGTTGCATCCTTATCCTCTTTCAAGACAATCACTGCACATACCGCCTCCAAATATTTCGGGTCGGGGATGGCGATGACCGAAGCCGTGTGGACGGCTTCATGGCGATAGAGGACATCCTCGATTTCTGCGGCATAGATGTTTTCGCCGCCACTTCGGATCATGTCCTTCTTCCTGCCGACAATCGAAAGGAAGCCGTCTTCATCGTACATGCCGAGGTCGCCTGTTTTGCACCAGCCATTGGAAAAGGATTTCGCGGTTTCCTCAGGCTTTTGCCAGTAGCCTTCGGACACGCCGGGGCTCTTGATCCATACTTCGCCGACCTCGCCTGTGGGAACGATTTGTTCCTCATCATCCATCAACCGTATTTCCGTCAGTGGGAGCGGCTTGCCCACGGAGCCGGATTTTTTTAGTGCATCCGTTGCATCGAGGCAGGCGGCAATCGGCTGGCCTTCCGTCAGGCCGTACACCTGCACGATGCCCACATGGGGATACAGCTCATATGCCCGTTCAATCGCCCACGGCATGAGCGGATCGCCGCCCGTGTAGATTGTTTTTAGCTGCTGCAGGCGGTAGTCTTCCAGATTCCGCAGGTTCAGCATGTCGTAAATCATGAATGGGAACAGGAATAGATCCGTCACTTGTTCCTTTTCTACGACGTCCAGCACACGGCCGATATCAAACCCGCCGCTCTGTGTGATGATGACGGTGCCTCCGCTCAGCAGGACGGGAAGAGCAATGTCCTCCATGGCGCCTACATGATAGAGGGGACCTGTCGTCATCGCAATTTCCTCGCCGGTGAATCCCCATTTCATGATTTGAATCGTACTGAACCAGAAGGTCGTATTGTGTGTCCAAAGGGCGCCCTTCGGATGGCCTGTCGTCCCGGATGTATACATGAGCATGACAGGGTCGTGAAGGGAGATATCGACATCCGTAATATCCTTTTCATCGCCTTTTTCCAGCTCCCCGCTGGATAAGGCCCAGTCGAACCGGTTTTCACCGAATGCAATGTACTGCCCGATTTGCAGGTGTTCTGTCAGCGGCGCCACTTTCTCCAGCAGCTCTGCATGTGCGCATAATACCTTCGTTCTGGAATCCTGCAGGATGTAGTCCAGCTCTACTGGCGTCAGGCGGAAATTGATACGGACGGCAATGGCGCCGATTTTTCCGATGGCAAAGTACAGGGCAAAGTACTCCAGGCTGTTGAACATCAGGAGCCCGACACTGTCTCCCTTTTGGACCCCGAGCTCTCGGAGTCTGTTGGCATATTTGTTGGACCGGATATGCAGGTCACGGTAAGACCATTTTTCACCGTTTTCAAACTGAATAGCAATTTTTGTTGGATGTTCAGCTGCTTTCCTATTTTCTGTAAAATAACCAATGTTCATAGAATCCCTCCCCTTTTGCTTTATTATTCTACTTAATGTATGGTATATTTTCAAATATTCATAAATTTTATATTTTTCTGTTTTATATTTGTAACACCAGAAAATTATTTTTTTGTATTCTGTGCTATATAAATTGATTTCAAAATATAATTTTTTCGGTGATACATAGAATATTTATATAAATTGGGGTATGAGATAGGGGGAAGTGCTTTATTGCGCTTTTTTCTGCTTTATGTATCAAAAAATGTTAAGGGGGTATGGTGTATGTTGGGTTTTATTGGTTTGTTGGGGGGATTGGCATTACTCATTTATTTGACGGTGAAGGGATTTAATATCCTGATTGCCGCGCCATTTGCTGCGCTATTTGCCGGGATTTTCGGTGGTCTCACCATCTTCCCACAGATGGCAGCCGAAGGGGAGGTAAGCATGATTACAGGCTATATGACTGCTTTTACAAAGTTTATTTCCTCTTGGTGGCTCATGTTCCTGGCTGGAGCTATTTTCGGAAAGGTCATGGAGGACAGTGGAGCAGCGGATAGTGTATCGAAATGGATTATCGATAAAATTGGGGTTCGCTTTGCGCTGGTGGCGGTTGTGGCGGCCTGTGCCGTCTTGACATACGGCGGGGTGAGTCTGTTTATCGTAGCCTTTTCTGTTTTTCCAATGGCACTAAGCCTGTTCAAGCAGGCAGACATTCCGCGGCGATTCATCCCGGCAGCGATGGCTTTTGGTTCTGTAACATTCACGATGACATCTGCCGGATCACCGGAAATCCAGAACTGGATTCCGATTGAGTTTTTAGGTACAACGCCGTATGCCGGATGGGAAGTGAGCTTGATCGTGGCCATTTTCATGATTGTTTTCGGTTATGTCATGCTAAGCTGGATCATTCGACGGGCAAAGGCGAAGGGGGAATACTTCATCGCACAGGAGCAGGACCAATTCAATTTGACGGAAGGCGCCAAGCTGCCGAATCCTATTTTGAGCCTGTTGCCGCTTCTTGTCGTTCTTATCATATCTTATATCTTCCATGATTCACTTGGCACATCGGCACTTATCATTGCGTTGCTTGGCGGCATTTTAACGACGTATCTCGTAAGCTTCAACTATATGAAAAACCGGGAAAAGGCAGTGGCGGACGGTGCATTTGGTGCCGTTATTGCAATTGCGAATACCGCAGCGGTCGTTGGCTTCGGAGGCGTAGCGCAGCAAACGGAGGCCTTCCGGACGGCTGTCGGCTGGGTGACGGATCTGCCGGGTTCGCCGTTGATAGGCGGTGCCTTTGCAATAGCGATCATCTGTGGTCTGGCCGGGTCATCATCCGGCGGGCAGGCGATTGCATTGCCCCTGATTGCACCGCACTACATGGATATGGGCGTTGATCCGGAAGCATTGCACCGGGTAGTGGCCATTTCCTCGGGTTCACTGGATACGCTGCCTCATAGCGGATACGTTGTGACGACGATTTCCTCCATTGCGAATGAATCCTATAAGGATGCGTATCCTGCCTTCGGATTGATGACTGTCGTCCTTCCTATTTTGGGCACAATTTTAGCCGTGATTTTATTCTCCATTGGACTATAACAATATAACGAATCTGTGTTGAAGGAAGAGAGGATACGATGAACAAAATCAGTATAATCGGCGCCGGCACGATGGGGCACTCGATCGCCCTGACGGCTGCCTGGCGCAATCTAGATACAAGCATCTATGCAATGGATGAACGAGAAATCAAAAGAGCGACTGAAAGCATCCGGATGAAGGTGGATACATTGGTGCAATCCGGGCTGCTGCCAGAGGATGAAAGCAATCAACTATTACGTACGATTCGTTTCACCACGTCTCTGGTGGACTGTATAAAAGGCACCGATTTTATCATTGAGGCGGTGCCGGAAAATCCTCAACTCAAGAAAGAGCTGTACCAGCTGCTGGAGGAGGTCATCCCGCCGGAGGTTCCGGTTGCCAGCAACACCTCGGGTATACCGACTACTTTTCTGTTTTCAGAAATGCTTTACCCGGAACGCTTCATCATTACACATTTTTGGAACCCGGCTCATCTCATTCCGCTCGTCGAGGTGGTCCCAGGAGAGGCGACCAGTGAGAAGACGATTGAACAGACGATGGCGATGCTGGAACGGCTCGGTAAAAAGGCGATTCTGGTGAAGAAGGAGGTGCCGGGCTTCATCGGCAACCGGCTGCAGTTTGCGCTGTTCAGGGAGGCCGAGTACTTGTTGAATGAGGGGGTTGCCAGTAAGGAGGACATCGATCTGGCTGTCACCCACAGCATCGGACGGCGCCTGCCGATTACCGGGCCGCTGATGTCCGCCGATTTTACGGGGCTTGATGTCGCACATGCCATCAGCGAGTATTTGTATGAAGATTTGAGCAGCGGCACAAAACCGGGGGCAGCCACGGCGCGCCTGGTCGAAAATCATCAGCTGGGCGCAAAGAGCGGCCAGGGATTCTATCCATGGGATGAAGAAGAAACGAATAAAATCAGCAAACAGCGCGAGCAGCTACTAATCGAATTTTTAAAGCTCGATGCACAAAAGGGGAGTGGGAAGCATGAAGGATAAAGTGGTATTCATTACAGGCGCTGCAAGGGGAATCGGCTATGAAATCGCCCAGGCCTTTCTCGAGGAAGGGGCGAAGGTGATGATTTCCGACATCCATGAAGAGAGTCTGGAGAAGGCGCTGGAAGACCTTTCTGACAATGCAGCAGGCATCGTATGCGATGTCTCCAAGGAGGATGATGTGAAGGGGGCAATAGGGGCTACGGTCGAGCAATTTGGCGCCATCGATATCCTGATCAACAATGCAGGATTGCAGCATGTGGCGATGATTGAGGATTTTCCGGCTGTGAAATTCGAGCAGATGCTGAAAATCATGCTTGTCGGGCCATTCCTTACAACGAAGTACGCTCTTCCACACATGAAGGAGAAGAACTTCGGGCGAATCATCAATCTTGCCTCCATCAATGGGCTCATTGGCTTTGCCGGGAAGTCCGCCTATAATTCGGCAAAGCATGGGGTCATCGGACTGACGAAGGTGACGGCCTTGGAGACGGCAGAATATAACATTACAGCGAATGCCATCTGTCCCGGGTATGTCGATACCGCCATGGTACGGGGACAGTTTGAGGATTTGGCACGGACCCGGAATATCACTACAGAGCAGGTGCTGGATGAAGTATTATTCCCGCTCATTCCGCAAAAACGTCTGCTCGAGGTGGCGGAGATTGCCTCCCTGGCAAAGTACCTGGCGAGTGAGGAATCGCGGGGGATGACAGGACAGTCCCTCGTGCTGGACGGGGGCTATACGACGCAGTAGGGAGATTTCTAGAAATAGGGGCAGTCGAAGTGCAAGTTGGCTTCGACTGTTTTTTTTGTGAATATTCCTTGAAAAAATCAACCTACAGTTGACAAATAGTGGTGAAGTAAACGATTGTTCGCTACTTTTCTCCTAAAATTTTGGATATAGTAGCAGTAGGGAGTTGGTCAAATGAAAAACCTTCAATTTTCAGCAGTAGTCGCTAACAGACGGAAGGAGATGGGGCTGAAGCAGGAGCAGGTCGCCCAGTATATCGGTGTCTCACGAGCTGCGGTTTCCAAATGGGAAAAAGGGCTCAGCTATCCGGATATCACCCTTTTGCCGAAGCTGGCGACCTACTTTAACATTTCGATAGATGCACTGCTTGGCTATGAGCCGCAGATGACGAAGGAGCGCATTGGAAAGACGTATGCCTATTTAACGAAGCGGTTCAGTGAGCAGCCGTTTGAAGAGGTCCAGAAGGAAATCGAGCAGCTACTGGCGGAGTATTATTCCTGTTTCCCGTTTGTACTGAAAATGGCGCAGCTGTATTTGAACTACCACCCGCAGGCAAGTAATCAAGAGCAGGTGCTAAACAGGATTTTGGAGCTTTCCGAGCGTGTGAAGGAGTATAGCGGTGATCACCTGTTAATCAATGAAGCGGTCATGTTTGAAGCATATGTCAAGCTGGTACAGGGGGCGCCAGCGGAAGTTTTAGAAATTCTAGGCGAGAGTGTATATATCGATCTAGGGGCCGATGCTCTGATTGCTACTGCTCATCAAATGCTTGGGGATGAAAAAAAAGCAAAGGAGATCCTGCAGGTAAGCCATTACCAGCATGTTCTAGGGAC
>JBJEFP010000249.1:0-6567 GCA_051874195.1 Lysinibacillus sp.
TGTTGTTTTGATTTCGACTCATTATGAATTCACCTCCGTGCTATCTATTGTGTACAGAGGCGTTTTTTTTATTCATCAACTTCCCGCCAAATTTTCAGCATCGGCACCGGCATAGGCAATGCCTCTATTTGTAAGGGCGTAAAAAATTGTTCCGCGTCCTTTGCCTCTACCTCCACTGCTTCTGCTTCAATGTGCCAAGTCAAATGAGAGAAGACATGCTTGAACGAAATGACGGAACCGATTTCGGACCGTACTTCGACACCATACCTTTCAGAGAACGCTTCCAGCGGCTTTTCCCCGTCCTTCATTTCGACCATCGGAAACTGCCACATGTTGGCCAGAAGTCCGTTAGCATCACGCTTCTCCATTAAGTATCTCCCTTGCGCATCCCGGGCAATATACACTTTGTATAGAAGGTTCTTCATTTTACTTTTCTTCGATTTGATTGGAAGCTGAGCTGCATCTCCAGCTTCGAAAGCGCGGCAGTATTCGCGGACGGGGCAAAGCAGGCATTTTGGGGATGTCGGTGTGCAGATGAGCGCCCCCAGCTCCATCAGCCCCTGATTGAAGGAGGAGGCATTGGCTGGATCAATCAATTCCGTCACTGCTTCTTCAAAGACCTTTTTCGTTTTAGGAAGTGCGATATCGTCATAAATATGAAGCACTCGGCTTAACACCCTCATGACATTGCCATCCACCGCATGCTCCGGCTTGCCGTATGCAATGCTCAGGACAGCTCCTGCCGTGTAGGGGCCGACACCCTTCAATTTTGAAATGTCCACCCGGTTGTCCGGCACGACACCGCCATATGTCTCCACCACTTCACGTACACCGGCCTGCAAGTTCCGGACGCGCGAGTAATACCCGAGTCCTTCCCACGTCTTCAGGATTTCCTCTTCCGGGGCATAGGCAAATATTTCGGGCGTCGGGAACTTTTCTAAAAAGCGCTTATAGTATGGGATGACCGTTTCAACCCGCGTCTGTTGAAGCATGACTTCCGAAACCCATATTTTATAGGGGTCTATCGTCTGCCTCCACGGAAGGTCCCTTTTTTCCCTATTAAACCAGTCTACTAATTCTCTTCTAAATTCTTCTTTATATTCGTAATTCACGTTATTCTCCCACTTATTTCGATTTTATTTTCTCTAGAAAGGGTATATTATTAAAAATAAGAGAAGGGATGTAAATTTTCCCGTCTATATTTGTGTGTTGGTTGCAATATACAAGGAGTTGATTGTTTTGGACACAGGTACACACTTAGTCATGGGTATTGCAATCGGGGGAATAGCACTTGTCGACCCTGTCGTCTCGGAAAATACGGCGATGTTCGGGGCTGTCATGGCTGGCACCGTCCTAGGACAGCAGGCGCCTGATGTGGACACGGTTTTAAAACTCCGCAACAATGCGGTTTATATCCGCCACCACCGCGGGATTACACACTCGATTCCAGCCGTCTTGCTCTGGCCGATTGCAATTACGGCTATTTTATCGCTAATTGTGTCCGACGCCAACTTATTTCACTTATGGATGTGGACGCAGATAGCGGTGTTTCTTCACGTATTCGTCGATATATTCAATGCATACGGTACACAGGCATTTCTCCCTTTATCAAAGAAATGGGTGGCCCTTGGCATCATCAACACCTTCGACCCTTATATTTTCGGATTCCACTGCATCGGCATCCTGTTCTGGATTTTGGGCAGCGACCCCGTCTGGACATTCAGCATTATGTACGTGGTCATCATAGGCTATTACATCTTGCGTTTCCTAGTGCAGCGGGCGGTAAAGAAGGCGGTTCATAATACGATTCAGGATGAAGAATACGTTATCGTCGCGCCTACCATGCGATTCTTCTACTGGCGTGTCGCGGCCGCCTCTAAAACCCATTATTATGTCGGACAGGCATACCGCCGTTCGGTTAACATCTACGACAAATTCGAAATCGTACCATTGCCTCGTACCCCTCATGTCGATGCCGCCATGCGGGATGCGAACCTGCAATCATTCGTATCCTTCTCCCCCCTTTACCGCTGGGAGATTTCAGAGCTGCCGAGCGGCTTGATGGAGGTGCGACTGATCGACCTGCGCTACCGCAGTAACAATCGTTATCCGTTTGTAGCCGTGGCGCATGTTAATGATGACCTGGAAGTGGTGAATTCCTATACGGGATGGATCTTCAGTGAGGATAAGCTGCAGCGCAAACTGCAGATCGGGACGAGTGACTAAAAAGAACATCGGCAGCATATGCTGCCGATGTTCTTTCATTTTGATATGGGTTATACGTCTGTCAGGGAGCTTGCTTTCAAATCCCACTACTCAATGCTCCGGCTACATTCTCTTCAGAGCGTCCCTTCATTAACTTATCCAGCTTCCATTGCAGACGGCTTGTCCATCCACTTTCCTGCTCATAAAGCTGCGCAATATCCAATAATGTAAAATCGTCCTTTGGCAGCCCCATCAACTGGAGGCCGACCGGGTATCTATCCTCAATCAAACCACATGGAACACTGACGACAGGGAATCCGAGAAAATTTCCGAATGATGTTTTACCCAGGGTAAAAATATTGTTTATAGATTGCTCTTCATCACGATCCATATCAATTTTAAAGGGCGCAATAGCATTTGTGGCACTGATTAGCGCATCACATCCTTGCAGCTTCATTGCTTCACCCACATATCCCTGGAACTGTTTCTGAAATGCCTTTGCCTGCACATATTCGTACGCTTTTACCTCTCTCCCCTGCGCCAGACGATACTGCACGTCCTTTCCAAAAAGCTCTGCACTTTTTGTAAAACGTTCGCTGTGGTTGCTGTATGCCTCTACCTTAGAAATGATACGCTGACACTGTAGGGCTAGGTCGACATCCTCCAAATGCACAGACAGGATATCAGCTCCCAGACTTCTGAAAACGGCTTTTGCCTCTTCTAGTTGCGCTGTCACATCTGGATGCAGACCTTCAAGGAAATATCCCTCTACAACACCTATTTTCACACCCTTCAATGCCTGTTCCTCTTTTTTCTTTTCTATACGGGAATCCGGCAATTCCACTTCCTTTAACGCCTCAAAAAGAATACGGACATCTTCTACATTACGTGCAAAGGGACCGATATGATCGAGTGATTGACTAAGTGGAGAACATCCCTCTCTGCTGACCACATCATAGGTAGGTTTAAAGCCTACCACCCCACAAAGTGCTGCCGGAAGCCGGATAGAACCGCCCGTATCGGTGCCGATGGAGGCGACTGCACTCCCGATTGCTACCGCTACAGCTGATCCCCCACTCGAGCCCCCCGGAATTCTTGCCGGATCCCACGGGTTTTTAATTGGGCCGAAGTGAGGGTTTTCCGATGTCGAGCCCATCGCATACTCATGCAGGTTATTCAAGGCAATGATATTCGCTCCTGCCTGCTCTAGTTTTTGGATGATGACCGCATGGGCTGCTGCCTTCTCCTTTTCAAATACGGATCCCGAGGAATTGACGATTCCCTCTATATCGAACAGATCTTTCACCGTAATAGGAATGCCATGAAGCGGGCCCCTGACGCCTTTTTCCTCCATTTCATCCTGCAACGCTTGCGCACGCTCAAGTGCACGGTCCTTCAGAAGCGATGTATTCATATTATACTCCGGCTGCAAACGCTCATTTCTCTCTAGGAAATAAGATGTCAGCTCAACAATGGATATTTCTTTTTCTTCGATCATTCTGCCAATGCTACGGATACCTTCATATAATACTTTTTCCATTCACTTCGCCTCCTGTATTTCCATCGTTTCATACATGTTGCCAAAGCTACCGTTCAGCATCAAGATGGAGCTTAATAGTTTACGTGTCACATCGTGCTTAGGGCTTTTAAAGACATCGGCTGTCTTGCCCGTTTCCACAATTTCTCCCTGGGACAGGACGCTTACCTTATCGCAGAAATAAGCGACTAAATCCAAATTATGCGCAATGAACAAATAAGTAAGCCCATACTCCTTTTGAAGCTTCATCAATAAATTCATGATTTGTGCTTTTACTGAAACATCAAGTGCCGATACAGGCTCATCCAGCACGAGCAGCTTCGGTTTTAGAATAAGCGCCCGCGCAATGCCCGCCCTTTGACGCTGGCCTCCCGATAATTCATGTGGATAGCGGTCATAAAAGTCCGGCCGTAACCCTACCTTCAATAGCGTCGTCAATACCTCCTGTTTTACTTCTTGAACAGGCATCGCTTTTTCGAATTTCAGAAGCGATTCGGCTATCTGCTCACCGATTGTACGCCGGGGGTTAAATGCCGATCCTGAATCCTGAAAAATAATTTGGATTTCCCTGCGAAGCTCGCGCATCCTTGCTTTGCTGGCTTGGCGCAGGTCCTCCCCTTTATAAAGGATTGCACCGGTCGTCGGTTCAATTAGCCGAAGCACCATACGGCCGATTGTCGTCTTACCAGAACCCGATTCTCCTATCAGCCCATACGTTTCTCCTTCATTGATTTCAAAATGGATGCCCTTCACCGCTGTAAAACCGTTCTGTTTTTTAAATAATCCACTTTTTTGTCCAAACACCTTTTGCAGGTCGGCTACCTGTAAAATAGGATTCATCATGTTTTTCCACCTCCAATCGCATACATACAACGCGCTTCATGCCCTTCCTCCGATAAAGATATCAGCTTCTGGTCCGTACTGAAGCAGTCATTTTGTGCATAGGGGCAACGATTTGCAAAACGGCAGCCCGGATGGAGATCCAGCAGGTTCGGCGGCTCGCCATCGATTTGCCAAAGTGGCCGCTTTTCCTCCTCCTCCTTGAAAATCCATTCCAGGTTAGGGATGCACTTCAATAGGCTCTTTGTATATGGATGCTGGGGGCGTTCAATGATATCTCTTGTATACCCCTTCTCCACGACCTGACCGGCATACATCACCACTACCTTCTGGGCGATGTGGGCCACCACCCCAAAATCATGGGTGACCATCAATATCGCTGTACCGAGTGTTTTATTGATTTGAAGGAGAAGGTCCAATACTTGCAGCTGAACGGTAGGGTCCAGAGCTGAAGTAGGCTCATCGGCAATCAGAATCTCAGGCTCGCATGCCAGTGACATGGCGATGACGACACGTTGACGAAGACCGCCGCTCAGCTGATGAGGATAGGAATGAAAGACTCGTTCAGGCTGTTCAATCCCCATTGCCTTTAGGAGCTGACAGGTAAGCTCTACTGCCTGCCTCTTCGTTTTCGATGTCTTATTCAAAATGATTTCTACAATTTGCTTTCCTACAGTATAGGAAGGATCCAATGACGTCATCGCATTTTGCGCAATGAGAGAGATTCGCTTCCCTCGGATGTTTTGCATCGTGCGGCGGGAATGGCTGAATAGATTCTTCCCGTCAAGCTCGATGGCCCCTTCATAGCCCGCCAGCATTTCCTTCGGCAACAGCTGCATAATGGAATTGATGGTCATCGACTTTCCTGAGCCTGATTCACCTACTACGGCGACAATCTCACCCTTTTCAATTGTAAAATTCACATCATCGATGACGCGCATCATACCATCCGGCGTATTGATTGTTGTCGTCAAGCCCTTGATCGCCAATAAACTTTGTTGTTCGACCGACGCTAGATTCACCATACATGCCCCTCCTTCGAATTAAAGTGAATTACTTGCTCCTACACCTTCTTTAGCAGACTTCACAGGCTCTACTGCATTTACCTTCACACGCTTACATTTCGAGCGCTCATATGGATCAAAGGCGTTGCGCAATCCGTCTCCCACTACGCTGAATGATAGTGATAGGATAACGATGGCAATGCCTGGCATGAATGTTACGAATGGATGGCCCTGCATTAAAAACTTGCTTCCCTCACTGGCCATACGACCCCAGTCTGCTGCTGGCGGCTGCACCCCGATGCCGATAAAACTCAGGCCGGCCACCGTTACAATCGTTACACCTGCAAGCGTCGTCCCGTATACAACCAAGGCAGGGAATACATTTGGAAAAATCTGCTTCGCCATGATTTCAAGTTTGGAAGCACCGAACGCTTTTGCCGCCTCTACATATTCCTTCTGGCTTTCCTGGACGGTATCAGTGTAGACTACCCTTGTCATATAAGGAATTCGGACAATGACCATGGCGATGATTACGTTGATTAGTCCCGGTCCTAAAATCGCGGCGATGGCAATAGCCAATAATACAGCCGGAAAGGCAAAAAATACATCCATGATCCGCATAATGAGGTTTCCGAACCACCCTTGAAAGTATCCTGCGACAATACCGATGACCAGGCTTACTGCCATGGCGACCAGCACCGGAATCAAAGCGGCAATCAGGGACGTCCTTGTACCATAGATAATCCTGCTTAGAATATCACGCCCCTGCTGATCTGTACCGAGGATATGCCCCTCTGTACCAGGTGGGAGAAGTCGTGTACTCCCCTCCGCTACGGAATTTGGATCATAAGGTGCTAGCCATGGTGCAAAAACGGCTGCAATGAAGGCTAGAACGATGACAATCAAGCCTGCCGCTGCTAATTTGTCCTTGAAAAAAGTACGAAAGCCAAGTTGCATGCGTTGTATCATTTTCCCCACTCC
>JBJEFP010000250.1:0-6558 GCA_051874195.1 Lysinibacillus sp.
TGGCACGAGGTGTTCCATTGCTGGGTATTGGAGCGAATCGACGAACAATGGCATATTTACCTTCAACTACGAAGCAAATTAAAAAAAGACTACCCACGCCAATTCGATATCACGGCAGCCGGGCATCTGCTGGCGGATGAAACGGTGGAAGACGGTATAAGGGAGCTGAAGGAGGAGCTGGGTGTGGATGCGGCCTTCAGCGATCTGCATCCACTTGGCGTCATTGCCTATAAAATTGAAAATCCATTTATTAAAGATTTTGAGTTTGCCCATGTATTCTGTTATATAGGCAAAAATGGATTCGACCAGTTTACCATCCAGGAGTCTGAATTGGATGGCATGTACCGCCTACCGTTGGAGCAATTTGTGCAGTTCATGAATGGTAAAGAGGAACAAGCAGTAGTAGAAGGATACGAAGTGGTTAACAAGGAAAAAATCTATGGGCAAAAAATCATTACCCTCGCCAAGATGGAGACGCTGCCTTTTGATTATCGAACACCTTTAGTGGAAAAGATAGCCGAGCTTATGGATAAGCTTAATGCTTGATTTGAGATAGAGGAGCAAAGTGATTTCTCTTGCTGACTATATTTGTCTTCCGACAAAAAATCCCCGCCATACAAAACGGGGATTCCTTGTACTATCAGCGCTCCAAATCGTCAAGACCGGGGCTATGCTCATTCGGCATCTCCGGCATGACGGGAACAGGAAAGCCTTGGGGAGGCTTTGTGACCTGAAGTGTCCCGCCGTTACGGCTTGGAGAATTTCCTTGGAAGATTTCATTCATACGGCAATGATCGAGACGAAAATCGAACAGGGTATTATGGTATCCCATATCGACGAATTTGCTACACTCAGGGTATTTGTTTATATCGTAGTTAGGAATCGGAAACAATTTGCCCCAATCTACACCAAGCATTTCCAATGCCTTGGCAAACGCATTTTGATGCGCATTGTCGCGCACAATCAAAAAGGCGAGCGTTTCACGGAATGTTTGGTTGGAGCTCATTTCATAAATGCGTGTCTTCTGCAGCACGCCCGTCGATTCAAGTACAAGATTGTCCAACAAATCGGAAACCAGGTTCCCGTGTGCATACACCCATGAACCATTCCAGGGGATTCCGGCTGCATCAACCGGCAAGGAAGCCTGTGCACCGATGATGAAGTGATGCGGGTTGGCATGCTTGACCGCCTCGTCCAATGGTGCACCATCTACACCCGCATTGCCTGGTACAGCCGATTCGCCCGAGCCATTCAACAGCTGGTTGATCGTATTTTGAACAAGCTCGACATGGGCAATCTCCTCCAGGAAGATTCCACGCAGCAAGTCACGGAAATACGTTTCCTTTCCTCTGAAATTAGAGCTTTGGAAGAAGAACTGCATCATCGTGCGCATTTCTCCAAAGTGTCCGCCTAAAACCTCCTGCAAAATCTTGGCTGCTGCTGGGTCCGGTTTATCCGGCTTGATAATATTGATTAATTCTTCCTTATAATAATACATCCAGCTTCCTCCTCGTTCCTTTTTAGATGAATCTGCACAGCAGGCTGATTCACATGGGTTCAAATAAGGGTAGTATGTATAGAAAAAGCTGGACGATTCATTTTACGGCTAGAATGAGCCGAAAATATGATGAATGAGTATGCGTGGAGAGCGCAAACTTTACTGATGTAGCATCGCTTCTAATTGCCCCAAAAGGATGTCTTTATAATCCTTCCTCTTCCAAATGGTGACTGTTTCATGTTCTCCGTATTCTTGAACCAGCGCGGCTGTCAGCTCATAGCCGATATAATAGGCGAGCCGTGTATAGCCAAAGATCGTGCCCCCATTGATGGAGAACCATTGTCGGAACAGGTCTGCAGATGGGGAAGAATGCAGGTCGTCCATTTTCTCCAGATACTTCGGTACAGCGACCTTCAATTTCTCCCCCATATTTTTGCAATGATAGGTAAAATACTTCTCGAAATGCCTGGCGTTCTTTTTGAAGTAGTGCTTCAGGTAATCGGTTGTCGGTTCATAATACGCCAGAAAATCAGAGACAGTATGGTGGATCATCATATCGCTTCCTCCATTCTAATCAAGATTTAAAACACCCTCCATTTCCCATTTGAAAATAGTATAACTTGTGCTAGAGCCAAGTCATGCCGACGATGAAATGCCAATTTTTTTACCGTCTTCATCAGGGCATCTTTTTAAGGAACGAGGTAATAATAAGGGAACAGTGGAGGTCAGAAAATAACCGATGATGGGGCGTGATGCATTGAACATCCGAAATATTTTTGCTTTGTCCATTTGTACATGCTTTATTCTCCTATTTTATGTTGGTTTCCATGCATATGCCGACAAGGGAAGGCAGCATTACGAGCAAACCGGGGAAGTTTTGTGGGAGATTGATACGCAGGAGAAGATTGTTGCCATCACGTTTGACGATGGTCCGGATGAACAATACACGAATCAAGTGTTGGACCTCCTCGCCGAATACGAGGCGAAGGCAACATTCTTTATTCTCGGCAAGAATGCAGAAAAACATCCGGAAGTCGTGCTGCGCCAATTTGAAGAAGGGCATGAATTGGCGAACCATACGTATACGCATCCGTGGAATACTACATTGAAGCGGATTGAGGATGAAATGCAAAAGACGAACGACATCATCTACAGCATTACTGGCTTTAAACCGATACTTTTCCGTCCGGTTGGCGGATTGTATACGGACGGGATGATAGATGTAGCCGTAAAAAACGGCTATACAGTCGTCTTGTGGTCATGGCATCAGGATACGGAGGATTGGAAGGATCCAGGGGTACGTAAAATTGTGGATAAAGTGCTCGGTGGTACCAAGCCTGGCGATGTCATCCTGTTCCATGATGGCGGCTCGGACAGAACGCAGACCGTCGAGGCATTGAAGGAGATTCTGCCTGTTTTGAAAAAACAGGGGTACCGGTTCGTCACCATTTCCGAAATGCTGGAGATGAAAAAGGACGGGGAAGAGGAAGACACCCAGGGGGATAACCGCCGCATTTCTGAATAGGAGAAGCGGCGGTTACCTTATGAAAAATTGCTTTTTGGGTACCGGGGGATTAAAAAAAGAACTGCTTCAATCCAATCATTCTAGAGAAAAAAGCAGCATCTTTCCCTTCCTTACTATAAGGATTGATTTTAGGGGCCAAGCAGCGCTGGAATTGCTGGTCGCAGTACATCTTGTCTCCATGATGCAGGTAACACATATCATGCATGTAGCAGCAGGCATCTACAGCATTCGTCGGTGCGCCAGGCCCTGAACAGCCAGGTCCACAATACCGGTAGCCGGGTATGCAGAAGCCAAATCTCCTGTGTGGTCTCCCGTGTCTCATTCAGCCACCTCTTTTCTACATTAAGTTCTGCTTCGAATGGTAGGGCGATGCCTTTCTTCACGGCGACCCGATCCTTTCTCGCATTTAAAGATTTCTGGACATAATGATAATTTAGGACCCTTTATAGTATATGCGGTCGTTTTATTTCGTTGTCTGTCTCTCTCAGAGGTATGTAAACAGTTTTTATGATTTTTTTGATAGACAGATGGAAATCTCCTACGGTTGGTTGATTTCGGTCACTTGATTGTGATGAAGGCCGGACTGCAGATGAGAAGGGCTTGTCCGTAACGGCGCTGTGCTGTGAGGTGGTAAGAAAAGAGGGGATTGTATGGTGATTGATTTTGGTCTGGAAAAGGAAGGTGAGTGCAAGGCTATCCCCTGAGCCTTTCGACTTCCTTTGATAAATATTGCACCTGCTTTTCCAGTTGTCGAAAACGTTCAGGACTGATGACATCGTTTGAGCTGCCGGCATTCGAGTTGCTGTTTGCACTGCCATTCGCCTCGGCCTCTATATCCTCTTGTATTGCCTCCGCCTGTAAAAACAAAGAAAACATACCTAGTATCTGGCTGATCATTGCCACGAGATTTGCTAAAATGGCTATATCGACTGCTGCAAGATCTTTATTAATTAGAGACTCAGGCGATTCGGCGTTTTTGCTATTGCTTTTCTTGCCCAATGAAGAAACGCTCCTTTTTCCAGTTTCCCTCAGTATATGAAGGATGGAAGGCGGGTGTCAGGGCTACTGGCTGCAGAATAATGATGGGAAAATAGGTTGATGTATTTTCATTGCTTTTATAAATCTGATTGTTTGTCAAATTAAGTGCAACAGTTCTTCCTGAAACACCTCGTATGCAGTTTTCCAGCGCTCTATCTGTCTAAAGCTACAGAGATGTATGTATTTCTAGTTGAACAAACGGGGAATAAGTTGGAGTCAAAAAAAAGAAAAGGTGCCTCATGTAGCGTAGCACCTTTTCTTATATCAAAATAATGGTGGAGAGGGATTACTTCAACCCTTGGCTTTCCTTCCATTCCAAGAACTCGTCATATGTCAATTGCTTGTCGAGAATCGAACCGTCTTCACGGATTTCAATCACGCGGTTGGCAATTGTTTGGATGAACTGATGGTCATGCGATGTGAACAGCATGGCGCCTTTATAGCGGATCAACCCTTCATTCAGCGCCTGGATGGATTCAAGATCAAGGTGGTTCGTTGGCTCATCCAAAATTAATACGTTCGAGTTGGAAAGCATCATTTTAGAAAGCATGCAGCGTACCTTTTCACCACCGGATAGTACGGATGGTGATTTTTTCACTTCTTCACCGGAGAACAGCATACGGCCAAGGAATCCGCGAAGGAAGCTTTCCGTCTCATCTTCCGGTGAATACTGGCGAAGCCACTCCACCAATGTTTTCTCTGAACCTGTGAAGTATTGTTCATGGTCGTTTTCGAAATAGCTTTGAGAAGTCGTGACACCCCATTTGAATGTGCCAGCATCTGCTTCGCGACGATCCATAAGGATATCGAATAGGGCAGTCTTGGCTAATGGAGAACCAAGGAATACAATTTTATCTTCCTTGTTCATGGAGAAACGGATGTCCTTGAACAATGTTTCACCATCAAGGGAAGCGGATAGACCGTCTACTGTCAGCACGTCATTCCCGATTTCACGACCAATCTGGAAGTTGATGAACGGGTATTTACGGCTTGATGGACGAATGTCATCCAGCTCGATTTTTTCAAGCATTTTCTTACGGCTTGTCGCTTGCTTCGATTTAGAAGCATTCGCAGAGAAGCGCGCAACGAAGGCTTGCAATTCTTTGATCTTTTCTTCTTTTTTCTTGTTTTGATCCTGTGCCATTTTCAATGCCAATTGAGAAGACTCATACCAGAAGTCGTAGTTACCGACATATAGCTGGATTTTCCCGAAGTCAAGGTCCGCAATGTGCGTACATACTTTGTTCAGGAAGTGACGGTCATGGGATACGACGATGACTGTGTTTTCAAAGTTGATCAGGAACTCTTCCAGCCATTGGATTGCTTTTAAGTCAAGGTGGTTGGTAGGCTCATCGAGTAATAGAACATCCGGTTTACCGAATAATGCCTGCGCAAGCAACACTTTTACTTTATCTGAACCTTCCAAGTCCTTCATCAGCATATAGTGGAATTCATCACCGATGCCAAGGCCGTTCAAAAGAGTCGCAGCTTCCGATTCAGCTTCCCAACCGTTCAGCTCCGCAAATTCGCCCTCCAGCTCGGCAGCACGCATGCCGTCCTCATCGGAGAAGTCCTCTTTCATATAGATTGCATCTTTTTCCGTTTTCACTTCATACAGGCGTTTGTTCCCCATGATGACTGTGTCCAGTACCGTGAATTCATCATATTCGAAGTGGTTCTGGCGAAGGACGGATAGACGCTCGTCTTTCCCCATCGATACGTGGCCTTCCTGTGCCTCGATGTCACCTGCCAGAATTTTTAGGAATGTTGATTTACCGGCACCGTTCGCACCGATCAGGCCGTAACAGTTACCCGGCGTGAATTTAATGTTTACATCTTCAAATAATTTACGGTCGCCATAGCGAAGACCTACACCACTAACTTGAATCATTTGTAGTTCCTCCTTGTTTTATCTACTGATTGCTTTAAACGTTTTTTGTTTAGTCCACAATGTTTCCATTATAGCATGGGGGACAGACGAAATGAAGCAACAGTGCTGTTTTAAATGTATTTAGAGGTTTATTTTTAAAAACATTACTAAACCAGAAAATAATGCACACAGTTTTGGATCTCAGAGGGAGCAGTATACAGGAATAAAGGAAATATCAAATGTATTTAATTCACATAGGGAGAAGAACAGGGAAGAGAATGAAATCATTTTATCCCTAATTTACTACCTTTAAAAATCTGAGTATGGGAGATGAGAAGATGGTTAGGAAAGTTAAAGAGTTGAGAATAGATGACGTGGTTTTTAAGCCACAGTTGAAAGTCGGCGATTCCAATGTTAGTAAGCCAAAAGAAAGTACAAACGTCGTCTCAATCGTCAATGCCAAGCAGATTGTATTTAGACAGATGGAGAATGAAGGATTAAGACCTAAAACTTTATTAGCTTACAATCAAACCTTCACTAAATATGTTGAATTCTTAAATACTCAACTTTCCCACCTTAAAAAGTGGCACGATAGGTCTGTTCTATGGACCTCAAACGCTGTTTGAT
>JBJEFP010000251.1:0-6490 GCA_051874195.1 Lysinibacillus sp.
ATCAAATTCTTTTAAAAAATATATATTTCCAGCAGCGTTTTTCAAAAGTAATTTCTGATAGCATTTTGCAGGGAAATATATTGCCAGATCTCTATACTCAACATATGGCATACGGGGCAATAGGTCTTGTGACGGCCTGGCTCCAATTCCCTGAAAAATATAGCCAATATGAGCTCGCACAATATTTAACCCGGACCATTGTACATTCCATCCTAGATTTTCAACTTGAAATGACGAACAGCCGTATTTAATTGACTGAACCTTCTTTATATATTCATTTTCAAGTCCCTGAAAATGTTTCTAACAGGGAGACTCCCCCTTAGGATTTTATATAAACGTTTCCATACAATCTGTCTTTTAAGAATACTGCGAGTAATTCCCCGCTCTAGGGAATCCCCCAACAAAAAACCTGCCAGAAATCACTCTCCGGCAGGCCTGTTCATTTTTAGGAATTGATAAAATACTTCGTCTCAATCCGCCACGATGAGGTGCCTGGTACCTGCTGCTACAGCCGGTTTCGCCTCGGCAGATTCCGCGCCGCTGAGCTGGTCAAGGAGCTGGGCTGTCGAATAGACAGCCGCACAGCGCTTCGCCACATAGTCGATGGCCATCGCATGCTCTTCCAGTGAGAAATCAGCTACTGCATCACCGATGAAAAACGGCTGGATGTCCGTCATGAACGCCTCTCCCGCTGTCATGAGGCAGCCGATATGGGCATAGACGCCGCAAATGATCAGCTGGTCACGCCCCTGCTCGTTCATTATTTCCTGCAGATTTGATTTCTTAAATGCACTGTAGCGCCATTTTCTAAGAACGATGTCACCCTCGCTAGGTGCCAATTCATCGATTACTTTCGTCTTGTTCGGATCGTCTTTCAGGCCCGTTCCCCAAAAGTCCGTCAGCAACGCACGGTCCTCTGGGTTTTGATTGCCCGGCTGTGCGGTATAGACGACCGGGATGCCGAGCTCGTCGCATCTTTTTCTGATGGCCTGTATGTTGGCAATCAGTTCCGGAATAGGCGAAGCATCCTGATTATAATAGTCCAGGAAATATTGCTGCATGTCATGAACCAACAGAACCGCCCTGTTCGGTTCCGCCTCCCAGGACACCTTGTTTTTCGGCAGATTACTTTCTTGCGGCATTGTATATGATGAGATAGCTGGAATAGCCATCGAATCACTCCTTTTCGTGTTTTATAGCAGTTGATTTTATTAGCGTGCTGATTCTGATTGACTGCTTTTTTCTACATTTAAACCTCTTTTGTCTGTTCCGTTTGTATCCCCATGCCACGAAGCATTGTCTGGAATTTGGCGCCTGTTTCAGCCAATTCCTCCTCTGGCTTCGATGCACCGACAACGCCTGCACCTGCAAACAGTTGCAGCGTATGCTCTTTTGCCTCGGCGCAACGGATGGTCACGACCCACTCCCCGTCTCCGTCAGCATCACACCAGCCGACCATTCCTGTGAAGAAGCTGCGGTCGAACGGTTCAATCTCTGCGATCGCTTGTCTTGCCTTTTCGGTCGGGGCACCGCAGACAGCCGGTGTCGGATGAAGGGCAACTGCCAGTTCAAGAGATGACGCTTCAGGGTCCACTAGCTCTCCCTTTACAACTGTCGATAGATGCCACATCGTTTCGGTCGTAACGAGTGATGGCTTTTCTGGAACCTCCATATTTTTTAGGTACGGGCGCAATGCCGCAGCTACCGCCTCCACTACTACCGCATGCTCATGAAGGTCCTTTGGAGAAGAAAGAAGCTCCTGGGCACGACGATGGTCCTCTATCGGGTCTTTACTTCTCGGCCTTGAGCCTGCCAACGGATTCGCAATGACCTCCATCCCTTCTCTTGAAACGAGCAGTTCTGGACTGGCACCGATCAGCGTGGCTCGTTCCTCTCCTGAAGTAATGTCCGTCGCAAACGTATATCCGTACTTGTTTTGGTAGGCCAGGTTATGCAGTAGCTGCGGAATATTAACCGGTTCCTTTGAGCTGAGCTTCAGTGAACGTGACAGCACAATTTTATCGAGCTCGCCACTTTGGATTCTTTCGATTCCCTGCGCCACACCTTTTTTGTATTGTTCAGGTGACGGAATCGGTGTCAGTTCATAGACAGCTGCAGGAGCTGCCACCATTCCTCCCCTTTCCTCCTTCTGATAGGAAGGGGCTAATTGAATGATTTCCGGAATAGACAAACTTGCCTTTTTATAATGATCAAAGGGAACCGCCCCCGTCACGATTGGCTGCGGATGCCCCTGTTCCTTTGCCCTCTTCAATGTCAAAGCAACTCTTTCTGCAAGCCCTGCCATTTGGTTGTCCTGCTTTTCATCAGACGGAACCTCCAGGAAAACGCCTTTCCCTAAAATTGTCCGCTTTGGTGATTCAATGAAAAAGTCGCCCGCTTCATAATCATCCAAAGGCCGCTTTTCTAGTACTGCTTCTAGTTTGCTCATCATCATTTTTCTCCTTTTACATCAATATTCAGAACACTGATTGTATAGTTAACTCGCGCCTAATGTCGCTCCGCCATCGACGACGAGATTGCCCATCGTAATATGGCTTGATTGATCGGATAGGAAAAATAAAATGGCATCGACGATATTCCCTGGCTGCGCAATCTTCTTCAGTGGAATGCCGACCTTATAGCTGTCAGGCATACCCTTGATCATCATGTCCGCTCCATGATCATCCGTCCAAAGAGAGCGCTGCATGTCTGTATCCGTCGAGCCCGGGGATACGATATTACAGCGGATGTTGTGCTCTGCAAGCTCCAGGCCGAGGCATTTTGTAAACATGACCGTGGCCGCCTTTGATGCTGCATAGGCCGCCATCGAGATTCTCGGTACGCTAGCGGCGTTGGAGCCGACTGTCACAATCGTCCCCTTTTTCCTTGGAATCATATAACGGCTGACGGCTCTTGAGAGGTTGAATACCCCCGTAGTATTGACGGAAAATGTCTTCGCCCAATCTTGATCGCTGAATGACTCGATAGGACCGCCACGCAGCACGCCCGCTACATTCACCAGCATGTCGATCGGTCCGATTTCGCTCTCCACATTCTCAACAATTGCATCAATTGCTCTGCTGTCTCCTACATCTGCCGAAAAAGCGAACACATCCATGCCCTGTTCCCTTAAACGGCTGACATGCAGATTCAATTCCTCCTCGTTGTAATCCACAACGGCCACCTTAGTTCCTGCGGTAGCCAGGCTTTGGACAAGGGCCCTGCCGATTCCTTGGGCTCCCCCTGTCACAAGTGCAACTTTCCCTTCAAACTCCTGAAAGTCCACTTCAACACTTCCTTTCTCATTTACAGCCATATGTAAAGATTGCTTGATTCCTTATCATTATCAGCAATTCAACGATAATGATAATCGTTATCAATTAATCTACTAGCAATGATAGCTATAACTTCCAGCACCGTCAATACAACTTCCCACATTCGCTCTGAAAGACCTATAACTGGATGTACAGGTATTTCTCCGAAGAAAAAACGTTTTATTTTTTATAATTTTTGAGAAGAATGGTTGGTTAAAGTTCCATTTGTAGGAAATAACATAACCCGTGCTGACCGCTCAGCTCAGCTATAAAAGGTCATCTTTTTTAAAATATTCCTTCTAAAATATGTACACCATAGTGTGTTGGTTGGTTATATAAAAAAGTATATTTTAAGGCTCACAACCATACATTTGTTTATATCGAATGATTGAATGCGCAGCTAGATGATTTCATATGAATCTTCCGACTTGAAGGAAGGATTATTCAGATAGAACGATGGAGGGGTTTTCTATGAATGCGACACCGCACTACCGCACCTCAGTACAAGAGGTGATGAAAAAGCTGGATGTAACACCTCAAGGGCTGACAGATTATGAAGTGCAGTTAAGGCACAAAGAGCACGGGTTTAATGAGTTGAAGGAAGGCAAACAGAAAAATGCGCTGCAAGTTTTTTTAGAGCAGTTCCAGGACTTTTTAGTCATCATCTTAATTACGGCAGCCGTCATTTCCATCATTCTAGGCGATGTGGAAAGTTCTGTCGTCATCATCGTAGTGATCGTCTTAAACTCCCTGTTGGGCACCGTCCAGCATATAAAGGCGGAAAAATCATTGAACAGCCTAAAGGCGCTGGCCTCCCCTACCGCAAAGGTAATGCGGAATGGAGAAATGATGGAAATTCCATCAAGAGAAGTGATTGTAGGCGATCTTCTTATGCTAGAGGCCGGGGACTACATTAGCGCGGATGGCCGAATCATAGAAAGCCACGGACTACAGATCAACGAGAGCTCGCTGACCGGTGAATCGCTGGCCATTGATAAAATGGCGCATATTATCAACAAAGCGGATGTGGCACTAGGCGATAAAAAGAATATGGTCTTTTCTGGCAGCTTCGTCACAAAGGGGCGTGGACAAGCCGCCGTTACGTCCATTGGCATGGATACGGAAATCGGGAAAATTGCGCAGTTGCTAGATAGCGCCCAAGAAAAGAAGACACCCCTTCAGGTAAGCCTGGATAACTTCGGGAAACGGCTTGCCATAGGAATTATCATTATCTGCCTGATTGTTTTCGGGCTGGATATCCTGCGGGGGCGTGAGCTAGTCGATTCCTTTATGTTTGCGGTCTCATTAGCCGTTGCCGCGATTCCGGAAGCACTGAGCTCGATTGTCACGATTGTTCTTGCATTCGGTACTCAAAACATGGCGAAGGAAAATGCCATTATGCGTAATCTGAATGCCGTCGAAAGCCTCGGCAGCGTATCGATCATATGCTCGGATAAGACGGGCACGCTGACGCAAAATAAAATGACTGTGCAAAAAATATATGTGAATGAAGGGATTGTCGGACACGATGGACTTCAAGTAAAAAACCAGTCCCACAAAAAGCTCCTCGATATGGCTTTGCTATGCAATGACGCGCTGATAGCAGAGGACAAACAAATCGGAGACCCGACGGAATTGGCACTTGTCAATTTAGGGCAGCAATATGAGCTTAAGGAGCAAATCGTGCGGGGGCTCCACCAACGTGTAGGTGAACTGCCATTTGATTCTACTCGTAAATTGATGAGTACGGTCAACAGAATGGGAAGTCGCTATGTGATGATTACAAAGGGTGCAGTCGATGTTCTGCTGCCTCGCATCAAACGAATCGAAACATCTTCAGGTACAATGACCATTTCAAACCAGCAGCTGGAGAACATCAAACAAGCAACGCACACTTTTTCGAGCGAGGGACTCCGGGTGCTAGCCATCGCCTATAAAGACGTCCCCTCTGCTCGTATCAGCGCCACGGACGAACACCATTATACGTTCGTCGGATTAGTGGCCATGATGGACCCGCCTCGCGAAGAATCGGCACAGGCCATCGCGGATTGTATCGAGGCTGGGATAAAGCCCGTCATGATTACAGGCGACCATAAAATGACGGCAGCGGCCATCGCCAAACAACTCGGCATTCTAAAGGACCCTTCCGAAGCAATGGAAGGCGTGGAAATTGAGAGGTTGACAGATCGAGAACTGCAGGACAGGGTGGAAAACATCTCGGTCTATGCACGGGTCTCGCCAGAACACAAAATCCGCATCGTGAAAGCCTGGCAGGAAAAAGGACATGTCGTGGCTATGACGGGTGACGGCGTGAATGACGCCCCTGCCCTGAAGCAGGCGAACATCGGTGTGGCGATGGGCATCACAGGAACCGAAGTGGCTAAGGATGCCTCCTCCATGGTTCTGACGGATGATAATTTCTTGACGATCGTCAAGGCCATTTCAAACGGACGGAGCATTTACGCCAACATCAAAAATGCCATCAAATTTTTATTATCCGGGAATGCGGGCGCTATTTTCGTCGTGCTGTATGCAACCCTTTTGGCACTGCCCGTCCCCTTCACCCCTGTCCATCTATTGTTCATCAACTTATTAACGGATAGCTTGCCGGCCATCGCAATCGGCCTGGAACCGCATAATAAAAAGCTCATGAAAGAAAAGCCGCGCAACATCCATGAGCCATTACTGAATAAAAAATTTGCGATACAGGTAGGATTGGAAGGACTTCTCATTGGAGCCGTCACCATCATCGCATTCCAGATTGGCTTATCGACAGGCGACACAGTGGTAGGCACCACAATGGCGTTTGCTACATTATGCTTGGCGAGACTGTTCCACGGCTTCAACTGCCGTGCGGAACAATCCATCTTCAAACTGGGCATCTTCTCGAATATCGCTGCTTGGATTGCCTTCCTGCTAGGTGTCACCCTGTTGAACTCCGTCTTGATTGCAGGATGGTTTGAAACAGCGACATTAAGCCATCTTCAATTATTGATGGTTTACGGGCTGGCAGTGATTCCGTTGGTCATTATCCAATTGGAGCGGGTGCTCTTTGCGAAAGGCGAATCTATGACTCCCCCCAAATCATAGGTTTGGATGGAGCTTGTAACTACCCAGTAGGCCCAGCTCTCTTTTCGAGCTCCTACCTTTGATCGCCCAACCAAAAGAAAGGCGTG
>JBJEFP010000252.1:0-6473 GCA_051874195.1 Lysinibacillus sp.
AGCTTGCGGACGATATTGAAATCATTAAAATGTTTTCTCAATGGGCAGACTTGGCGCGTCGTGAGGGGCTGCTAGCACTTGAAAGCAAAGCTGCTGAAATTGAAGACCCATTTTTGAAGAACGGCCTGACGCTTGCCATTGATGGGCAGAACGCAGATTATATCCGCGATGTCCTGACAGAGGAGGTACAGGCGATGGAAGACCGCCATGCAAGCGGTGCACAGATCTTTTCGCAGGCAGGTACATATGCGCCTACACTAGGTGTACTTGGTGCGGTGGTGGGGTTAATTGCCGCCTTGAAGGATATGAACGATATTGAAAAACTTGGTCACGCAATTTCTGCTGCCTTCGTTGCAACGCTGCTTGGTATCTTTACGGGATATGTGCTGTGGCATCCATTCGCGAATAAATTAAAGCGAAAGTCGTCAGTAGAAGTAAAGCAGAAGATGATGATGATTGAGGGAATCCTTTCTGTTCTAGAAGGGGAGGCGCCGCGCGTAATCGAGCAGAAATTGGCCTCGTACTTAACGATGGAAGAACGTAAGAAAATCACAGAAGGCGGGGCGGGTGGCCTTGGCAAAGAAGACTAGACATAAAAAGCATGAAGAGCATATAGACGAATCCTGGCTGGTCCCCTATGCCGATGTATTGACGCTTTTACTAGCCCTATTCATCGTATTGTTCGCCTCGAGTACAGTGGACCAGGAAAAGCTTGAACGAATGTCGCAAGTATTCAGCGAGGTGTTCGATGGAGGCACAGGCGTAATGGAGCATACATCCCCTGTAGCAAACCCGGACGGCTCTGTCGACCAACTCAAGGCAGCGGCATCCCGTTATGCAGAGGACCAGGCCCAGCTGCAGGAAACCCAGGCGAAGGTCGAGGAAATGATTGCCGTCAATGAACTGGAAAACCAGTTCGAAACGACAATGACGGATGAAGGGTTATTGATTACCATCCGAGACAGTGTCCTGTTCGACCCGGGAAGTGCGGCGATAAAGCCTCAACATTCCATTATCGCTGATGAATTGTCCGAGATCTTGGCATTTGATCCAGCGCGTAACGTCATCATCACGGGACATACAGACAATGTGCCGATGAATACAGCGGAATTTGGCTCGAACTGGGAGCTATCCGTTATGCGAGCAGTGAACTTCTTGAAAATCATCATTGATTCCAATCCACGTCTGGAATCCAAGTATTTCAGCGTAAAGGGCTTTGGTGAATACAACCCGATTGCCGATAATGATACGGCGGAAGGGCGTTCGAAAAACCGCCGTGTCGAGGTGCTCGTACAGCCACGTGTGGCAGAGGATGGAACGGATTTGCCTGTAGGAACTGAAAAACCAATCACGACACAAGTCGATGGTGAAACGAATAATGATAATTGACAGATGGAGGTTGTCCTGTAAGCAAGGCTTATAGGGTAGCCTTTTTTGTGTCTATTGGCTATTCCAACCGATTCCGGGGTGCATAAGGGTACCAGTATTGGCCATCATAAGGATACTGATTTATCCTCACCCTTTAGGCGGCCCTTTTTCTTTTTGCATTTTTAAAAACAAAAGTTTATAATGTAAACAAAAGTTTGGGAGGAGTGAATTCCTTGAGTGAAAAGGAGCAGCTCGTATTGGGTTTGATCAGGGAAAACCCCTATCTCTCTCAACAGGAAATGGCTGAGAAGGTAGGATTGTCTCGGCCGGCCCTCGCTAATATTATTTCCACGCTCATAAAAAGAGGGGAAATAATAGGGCGTGCCTATGTGCTTCCTGAGCGACAAGCGATTATAGCAATCGGCGGGGCGAACGTTGACAGGAAGTTCCATATTGATGGGGCCACTCAGCTAGAGACTTCCAACCCGGCGAGCGTCACGACGAGCGTAGGTGGTGTCGCTCGCAATATAGCTGAAAATTTAGGGAGGCTGGGCAATGAAGTGAAGCTTCTGACATTGCTGGGAGCTGATCATGACGGTGAGAAAATCAAGCAGCAATCAGAGAAGTACATGTCGTTTGAGATGACGGAAAATATGCTGGAAAGATCTACCGGCTCTTATTCTGCGGTGCTTACACAAGAAGGCGAGCTGGTCATCGCCTTGGCGGATATGGAAATCTATAATGAGCTGTCGCCGCAGAGACTTGCCAAATTTGAGGCGCGGATTGCGGATGCACGCTGCATCATCATCGACTTGAATGCACCGAAAGAGACGGTGGAATATGTATTGGCCCTTGCCCGCGAAAGGGAGATTCCTCTTGCGGTCATTCCTGTATCTTCGCCTAAAATGAATCATATGCCGGACGATTTGCGGGGGCTGGCTTATTTCATTTGCAATCGAGATGAGGCAGAGGCGTATTTGCATTACAGCCTGCAGTCTGAGGAAGACTATAAAAAAGCGGTTGCAGATTTACTAGGAAAAGGAGCCGGCCATGTAGTCATTACGCTAGGAAGTGCAGGCGTGATAGCGGGCAACAGTGAAAAAATTGAACGGCAGCAAGCCGTCGCTGCCAAGCATATCGTGGATGTGACAGGAGCCGGTGATGCCTTTGTCAGCGCCTTTCTACATGCGGTTCTGCAGAATGAACCATTCCAGGACGCAGTAAAGTTCGGACTCTACAATGCTTCAGCGACACTACAATGCGAGACAACAGTAAGAGAAGATTTATCAGTAAATGAATTATCCATCTGGAGGGAAATGTAATGAAACAATATTTAGCATATTCACAGGAAGTAATGGAAGCAAAGGAGAAGGGCCTGCCAATCGTCGCACTAGAATCGACAATCATTTCACATGGCATGCCTTATCCGCAAAACGTTCAGACTGCACGTGAGGTAGAGCAAATCATTCGTGAAAAAGGAGCTGTACCGGCAACTATCGCTTTAATCGACGGACAAATTAAAATTGGATTATCAGATGAAGAGCTAGAAATGTTCGGAAATGCTCAAGGAGTAGCAAAGGCGTCACGCCGTGATATGGGCTATTTGCTTGCTACAAAAAAGCTGGGCGCTACAACAGTTGCGGCGACAATGATCTGCGCAGAGCTTGCAGGCATTGAATTATTCGTGACAGGCGGAATTGGCGGTGTCCATAGAGGGGCGGAAACGACAATGGATATCTCTGCCGATTTAGAAGAGCTGGCGATGACAAATGTCGCGGTTGTTTGTGCAGGGGCGAAATCGATTCTAGATATCGGTTTAACACTTGAATATTTGGAGACGAAGGGTGTACCGGTCATCGGCTATGGTACGGATACACTGCCGGCCTTCTATACACGTGATTCAGAATTTGCGGTTAACTTCCGTGCAGATTCCCCTGAGGAAGTAGCGGACATGATGCGTGCGAAATGGGATTTAGGTCTGCGCGGGGGAGCGGTAATTGCTAATCCAATTCCACAGGAAGATGCAATGGAAGCGGACTTCATCAACGGCATTATTGAAAAAGCGCTAGTCGAGGCAGAGGAAAAAGAGATTGCTGGAAAAGAAGTGACACCATTCCTGCTAGGTAAAGTGAAGGAATTGACAGCTGGGAAATCTCTTGAGGCAAATATTGCGCTTGTAAAAAACAACGCCCGCATTGGTGCAGCGATTGCAGTAGCGCTGAATAAATAAGCAAGATTCGCACAAACCATACAGGAAATGACATGAATTTCCCAGGAAATAAGACAAAAAGAGAAGCGTCTAGACATAATTAGACGCTTCTCTTTTTATTTGCGGAATGATCCCAATTCGGCAACGATTGCCTGCATTTCACTAGGACTGAATGAATCGCGTTTCATTACCATTTCGTATAAATCCAGTAAATCTTCATAGTTCTCTTCACTAAAATGCTCGGACTTCATTGCATCCACATTCACCATACGAAGCTTATCCTTCATCTGCTCGATCATATACACAACATTTTCTTGTGATGGCTTAGTCAAATCCATTTTCCAACCTACCTTTCTACATATACGAAAATATCATTTCATTTTGCCATGCTAAAGTCAACTATAATTGATTTGAAATAATGAGGAACAAATGATACGTTTTCAAATAAGGAGGCGATTGAATGTTTCAAGGAAAAGTAGTAATTGTCACAGGAGCCGCACAAGGAATCGGGAAAGCCATCGCCAAAGCTTATAGCGATGAAGGGGCTACGGTCATTGCTGCTGATATCAACAAGCCGGTGGGAGAAGCTGTTCATTTCATCCACACCGATGTGCGGAAGGAAGCGGATATTCAATCCCTGATGGGCCAAGTGGTGGAGCGGTTTGGGAAGATTGATATTTTAATTAATAATGCAGGGAAATTCGTAGTGACACCACCAACTGAATTGGCCCTTGCTGTATGGGATGATATCATCAATACGAATCTGCGTAGTGTGTTCCTGTGCTCCCGCGAGGCGGCGAAATATATGCAGGGGGGAGCAATCGTGTCCCTTGCTTCCACTCGGGCTTTTCAGTCTGAGCCTTATACGGAGGCATATGCGGCGAGTAAGGGGGGGATCGTTGCGTTGACACATGCGCTGGCCAGATCGTTTGCGGAAAAAAACATTGCGGTCAATTGCATTTCACCGGGATGGATTGAGACGGGAGATTATGAGGCCTTACGGGAAATTGATCATGCCCAGCATCTTTCCAATCGTGTCGGAAAACCGGAGGATATTGCACGGGCTTGTTTATATCTGACGCACCCTGAAAATAATTTCGTGACAGGGACGAATCTGACGATTGATGGCGGAATGACGAAAAAGATGATATATGAGGAATGATTGAACTGTTCAAAGCTTTCAAAAAGTTGGGGAAATGTATAAAATAAAAACAGGCAAGATTGTTTTATGTACAAGTTATTCGGGGTAAAAGCAGAAACAGGAGGAATGGATATGGCGAAAAGTAAGTTAATACCTGCAGTTTTATTAGGAGCTCTTACAGGAGCGGTCATCAGTATGTTGGATAAGGAGACACGCCGGCATACAATCGATACATCGAAAAAAGTCAAAGAAACCGTAACGTATTACGCGCAAAACAGCGACGAATTAATGCAACTGATTGAAACAAAGGTTGAACAAGCCCAAACTTTATATTCCTCAGCTCAGAAAAATATGGATTCAATCATGACGCAAGTAGAGGATGCCAAGGCATTGCCTGAAACAATTAAAAGTATGGTGACGGATACAAAGGAAGCGTTTGCGAAGTCGGAGCCAAAAGCGTAGTGCAAGAGAAGGAGAAGGGGTGAACGTCTATGAAAGAGGAAGGGAAGTCTGCTCCCAAGGCAGCTCTTGTCTTCGTGAAATCATTTGTAGCGCCAAGCGAATCTGAAATCGATCGGACGACTGCCAAAGGTTTCTTCCAGGAGCTGATATCCAGCATGAAACGTGCCGATATGTCGGGGATGGGTGCACAGCTCGCTTACTTCTTCCTACTATCCTTTTTTCCTTTACTCATTTTTTTAGTGACCTTATTACCATACTTGAATCTTCAACAGGAGCAGGTATTTGAGTTCATGGAAAGTATTGTGCCGGGGGAAGTATACTCGCTCATCGAGGGGACGCTGGCGCAAGTGTTGACGAACCAAAACGGCGGGCTTCTTTCAATAGGGGTTATCGGGACAATATGGTCGGCTTCGAGAGGGATCGATGCCCTGATGAAGGCGCTGAACAGAGCCTATGATGTAGAGGGAAAGGCGGGGTTCATCAATCGTTCCCTGTCCCTGGTTTTTACATTGGCATTCGTCTTTATCATCCTGCTGGCATTAGTATTCCCAATCTTCGGACAGCAGCTCAGTGATCTTTTATTTTCTTATGTAGGGATGGAAAATTCGTTAGGGTCTATTTGGACGTTCATCAGATGGCTGATGCCGCCCTTGCTTATTCTGGGGGTCATGATCCTCATGTATTGGATCGTCCCGAATACTAATCCTCGCTTGAAGTTCATCAGCGTCATACCGGGAGCGATAGTCGCCACACTCGGCTGGCTGGTGCTGACATACGGATTCTCATTCTATATCAATAACTTCGGGAATTATAGTGCGACCTATGGCAGTATCGGAGGGGTCATCGTTTTAATGCTGTGGCTGTATTTCACGGGGATGATCCTCATTTTCGGAGGGCTGATTAATGCTACGATGCAAAAAAGGCAGGCCGCTCTTCACAATAAGAAAAACGGTAAATCGCCGGCATTTTAAATCAGACTGTTGATAAACGCTTTCATCGCAAATGAAAAGGCATTCGCTCATGAACTTAGGTTCTATTCGCGTCTTCGCTCTGGTTTTAAATGTAATAGTTCTATAAGATTTTTATATTAGGAAACGTGAGGGCGTCCCAATCAGCTTTGGCTAATCGGGACGCCCTTTATTGTTTATACATTTCTCAGCATCCGCAGACCATTCAAAATGACGAGGATGGTACTGCCCTCATGGCCTATGACGCCAAGTGGCAGGCTGATTGCCTGGAAGAAATTCGAGAGGACGAGCAGGAGGATGACAGCGATGGAAAAGAACATGTTCT
>JBJEFP010000253.1:0-6465 GCA_051874195.1 Lysinibacillus sp.
AAAGTAGCTCTATCTACTTTGCGGAATGTGAACGTCATGCGAAATGCTTTGGAACAGGTTTCAGCATACATCAAAAAAATACGCAATTGGGGTTTTTAACATATCTTTAACATAAATGTAACGCATAAAAATACGTCCCTTTTATCAAGGGAGCCGTTCTATCAATGGTATTTGTGAAATTATTATGCAGAATTTATGACATTCACTTTACATATGTAACATTCTTGATAATGCCTCTTCTTTGGGGAAGTGATAAGTGCTATGGTAGGGGGAACAGGACAAAATAGGGGATTATCAGGGCAATCCTTGTACTCCCATTCTCCATTCTCTATACTTTGAAATAGGAAGAAACAGGAAAGGTAGTGTGGGCAAGCATGAATAACGAACAAAATGAATTACTTTCCCATAAGGAATCGGAGGTGCAGGAGGTGAAGGCGGCTGAAATGCTGTTCGTGAATGAATTTACGGATGGAGTGGTTGGACCGGAAAGTGAATTTCTGGGACCGTTGCGTGATGGGGGAACCATCATCGCTAATACGGCACCTGGCTGCTGGGGGCCGATGCTGACACCGACGATTAAAGGAAGGCATGAAGTGACGAAGCCCGTCTATATAGAAGGGGCGGAAGTGGGCGATGCCATCATTGTGGAAATCCAGTCGATTCGAGTGACATCGCTGGCGACGGCTTCAGGCGTGGGACAATACATGGGGGACCGCTATATCAGCGATCCGCTGTTGAAGGTGAAGTGCCCGGGCTGCGGCAAGCTCCAGCCCCAGACGGTCATAAGCGGCATTGGACCTGAAGCAATCCGATGTGCGACATGCAACACGGATACGGCACCGGTGAAATTTGCAAACGGCTATACAATGGCCTTCCATCCGAATGGGCGCATCGGCGTTACAGTCGGGAAAGAGGGGGCGCGAAAAATCGCAGCCGACCCGGAAGGCTATTTGCGGCTGCCGGAAAATGCCATTCAAAATCCGGTAGTCAGCATGGCACCGAGTGATTTGATAGGAGTGGCATCCCGCATGCGCCCATTCATCGCTGAACTCGGCACCGTCCCCTCGAAGGCCCTTCCTGCCTCCCACAATGCCGGAGACAGCGGTCTGCTGCTTGTGGACGCACAGCATGAGCTGCAAATGACGCAGCAGGAGCTGGATATACATAGGACAGACGGGCACCTGCATCTCCCGCAGGTCCGGCAGGGTGCCGTCCTGATTTGCCCGGTACGTGTAAAAGGGGGCGGACTGTATCTTGGAGATATCCATGCAATGCAGGGGGCAGGACAGCCGGCCGGGCATGCACCGAATGTTTCGGGCATCGTACAGGTGAAGGTGAGCGTATGGAAGAAGGCGGGAGTGGAAGGACCGATTCTGCTGCCGAATGCGGAGGACCTGCCATATTTGGCGAAGCCGCTCACAAAGGAAGAGCGGAAGCAGGCACGGGATGTGGCCGAGGAATACGGCATGAAGCAATTGGAGGAGGCTTTCCCGATCACCGTCATTGGGACGGGCATCACCGTCAATGCGGCAACGGAAAACGCCCTGCAACGAATGGCCAAGCTGGTGGATGTGCCGATGGAAGAAGTGAAGAATCGCATTACGCTGACGGGTGGTGTAGAGATTGGACGCTTCCCAGGGCTTGTAACGGTGACGGCCCAGTTCCCAAAGACGGTGCTGAAAGATGCGCGGATTTTCAAATATGTGAAGCGTCAATATGATTGCTGACAACCGGTTGCCTGCACACATGTGGAACGGTGGCTTTTGGTAGATATTGAATAAAGAAATAGAGCTGTCCGGAAAGCTTTCGACCTTCTGGACAGCTCTTTCATTAATTTGTTTCCATTACCGACTGGGCAATATTGACGGCATGGTCTCCAACTCGCTCCAAATTACTGATGATATCAGCAAAGACGATCCCTGCCGACCCGGAGCACAGGCCTTCATTTAGACGTCTGATATGGCGTTTGCGCAGTCTGCGTTCCATTTCATCAAGGATGAATTCTTTTTCGATGACTTCCTTCGCTAAGCTTACTTCCCGTTCATCGAGCGAACGGATTGCCAGTGATACGATATCTATCGTAAACTCGAACATTTCATTCAATTCCTGCATTGCTTTCTCACTCAGCTGCAAACGGTTGTTCTCCTTGTATTCGATAAGCTCTACCAGGTTTTCGAAGTGGTCGCCAATACGTTCGATATCCCGGATATTTTCGAGCAGCGCATGATGGACGTTGGAGTCCTGTCTAGACAACGACTGCTTTGACAGCGTAACCAAGTAATCAGTCGACTTCTGGTCCAGATTGTTGATCGCCTCTTCCAGCTGTTCCGTTATGCCCGCATGCTTATTGTCCGAGGTATTCAGGTAATGCAGGGCCTCCTGCAATCCTTGAATGCCGTATTCCCCCATGCGAATGACTTCCTGCTTGGCCTGGCCAAGTGCAATGGATGGAGACTGGCTGATGAGCCCGTAGTCCAAATATTTCGGCTTGTACTCGATTGCTGTATCCTCCCCCGGAATCAGGCGTGTTACCAGCCAAGCCCAAAACCCGATCAACGGCAATTGCAGCAATGTGTTGGCTATGTTGAACGTTCCATGTGCAAGGGCGATCTGCATCTTATCATCCAGGCCAAGGACGCCTGTAATCCACTCTATATAGGTAAGGAACGGCGTGAGTAGAATCAGGAAGATTACACTCCCGACGACGTTGAATAAGACGTGGGTCGCAGCTGCACGGCGCGCAGCAATGGAAGTGCCGAGCGCGGCCAGGATGGCTGTAATGGTTGTCCCGATGTTATCCCCGAACAGTACCGGAATGGCGCCGTGCAGGGGAATGAGGCCCTCAGCGTACAGTCCCTGTAGAATCCCGATTGTTGCGGAGGAAGACTGGACGATGAGCGTGAATACCGCCCCTACAATGACCCCCAAAATCGGTGTGTCACTCATATTGAGAGTCAATTCCCAAAACGGCGGCCATACATGCAGCGGCTTCATGCCGGCGCTCATCAGCTCCAGCCCGATGAACAGCCCTGCAAATCCAAAGAGGACCTGTCCGATATTTTGGATGGAGCTCCTCTTGAAGAAGAAAAGAAAAATGGCACCGAGCGCCATGATGGGATAGGCATATTCGCCGATATCAATACCGATGATGACGGCAGTCACTGTCGTTCCGATGTTGGCCCCCATGATGACGCCGATTGCCTGGCGCAACTTCATGAAGCCGGCACTTACCAGCCCCACCGTAATGACCGTCGTCCCTGAGCTTGATTGGATGAGGACGGTTACAATGATTCCGACCAGGACACCCATGAACGGGTTTGTTGTAAATCTATCTAAAATATCGCGAAGGCGATCACCTGCCGCCTTCTGAAGGCCATCACCCATATATTTAATGGAAAAAAGGAAAAGGCCTAATCCCCCAAGAAACTGAAATATCATTTCTTGCCAATTTATTTCCAATGCGGTCACCTCTAATGATGTTATCCCATCTATTATTACTCTTCATTCGAGGGAAGTAAAATAAATTATCGGTTAGTATAATAAAATTCATATTTCCTCCACAAAATTAGCTAATTTTGCATAAACTCAATGATAATTGGTTATACTCGACCGTTATTTACGATGATGGAGAGAAAGCCCGTACACGATGACGGGCTGAATTAGGCGATTTTTATAATGGAAGAGACCGGTATGTTCCGCATCGGCCTTGTACGGGGGATATGCAGGTATTTCACCAGCTTCCCCCTGTAGTGGAGTTTGAACCCGGGGACATGTTTGAAATCGCTGGGCTTCATGAAATAGGGGCACACTTCACAAGGGATGCCTGCACGCAAAAACAGCGTAGCGATGAACTGCGAGCAGAAGAATGCATGCTCCCGCTTCATCCGTATCCGGCAGGCGACACATAGGAGACCGATGAAATTGTATCTGTACCGGTCCTGGTTCCTTTTGAAGTTGCCGATTTCCGAGCGCAGCCTTTCGTATTGTTCGTCGGATATCACGTATTCATAGATGGCACATTCGGCCTGCCGCAATAATTTGGACTTTACATCTTCCTGTACAAAGCCGCCGATCAGGGGGTTGTTCTCACGCTTGCGACCGAAGCTGTACATTTCCTTCAAATCTGCATCGAATGCAATGGATATATGATTGAAAGTTTCACGTGTGTATAGCTGGATCGCCCGCGACAATACAGACCGTGTTTCCGTCAAGACAATATAAATAGCTTTGCTCATACAATCACCTCTTGCAATACTTCTTCTAAACATATCACCAAAATCTTAAAGAAAAGGAATGTAATTATTAATTTTCTATTAATTTATTACGTTTTAAATCGGGAAAAGATTCAATAAATGGAATGAAAATCCTATAAAAATTTTTGAGGGAAGGGAAGAGTGCATCTGCGTAGAAAATGGAATTGCCGCCCTGCAAGCGGTAGGATTGCAGGGCGGCAAGAATGTGTAGAGGAGAAATGGTGAAGTTCATTTACGGAAATGTCTAATTGTCTTCTCCGATATTTTGTTGTGGAAGGAGAGTGCTTGGTGCTTGCCCGTAGCTAAAATGATGCCTGCCTCAGGTGAGGATGTCTCTTTCTCTAAGCGAAGCGATCATCTCCTCTGAATAGCCCACTTCCTGCAGGATTTCAGCCGTATGTTCGCCCATCTTTACACCGACGAACTTATAGGCGGGCTCCACACCCTCGAATTTGATGGCCGTACCAATCTGGCGCTGTGTCGTCCCATCGCTCTTCGGCACTTCCACAAGCATGTTGCGCGCAATCAGCTGCGGATGCTCGCATGCCTCCTCAAACGTCAGCACCGGTTCGACGCAGCCATGGAAGTCCTCGTTGAAGACCTCCAGCCATTCATCATATGTTTTCGATTTGAACGCATCGCATAAAGCCTCTTTAAAGCGCATCTGCGTGTAGTAGGAGTCATTGAACGTACTGTCGATGAGCTCCGGGATGTCCAGAGCTTCACACAGAAGTTTGCGGAACTGCGGCTCCAGGCTGCCGACGGAGAAGTAGCGCCCATCCTTCGTCTGGTAATAGTCGTAGAATGTACCGCCGTTTAGGATCTCCTCCTCGGGCTTCGGGCATCTGCCGCTGCCGAAAAACTGCGAGCCGTACAGCGCATTCATGGTGAAGACCGCATCCGTCATCGATACATCGATATATTTGCCTTCCCCGGTCTTTTCACGGTGCAATGCCGCAGCGAGCACCCCTACTGCTGCGTGCAAAGTGCCGCCTGCCACGTCTGCAATCTGTATCCCCATCGCAGCCGGCTTCTTCCCCTTAAGGCGCGAGTGGTCGAGGACACCCGCAACTGACAGATAGTTGTTATCGTGGCCGGGCCTGTTGGCAAAAGGGCCGGTCTGCCCATAGCCTGTAATCGAGCAGTAGATCAGCCCCGGATTGACTTCCTTCAGCGCTTCATAGCCGAGGCCGAGGCGGTCCATCACGCCAGGCCGGAACCCTTCGATGATAATGTCATATTCTTTAATAAGCGCTTTCACAATTTCGACTGCCTCATCCTTTTTCAGATTCAGTGTCAGTGATTTTTTCGAGCGGTTCAAATGCTGATGGATATAGGATTCCTGATCCGCATCGTATGGGGGCATGATCCGCATCAAATCCACCCGTCTGGATGATTCGATATGAATGACGTCCGCCCCCAGGTCAGCAAACATCATCGTTGCCAACGGACCCGGCAGCAATGAAGAAAAGTCGAGAATTTTCAACCCGTTTAAAATTGTCATTTTCCCATCCCCTTTAATTTGGTCAACAACACACTACTGTAATAATACAGTTAAATAAACTAATAACAGTATTATAACAGTAGCTATTGTAAAATCATATAGGTAACTAACATTATAAGGTAAATTTTCTGGAAATTATATGAGTAAAATGTCAACTTCTTCGCATGGTTCGTCAATCAATCATTTTATGGAACAAAAATGAAAAGAAAAATAGTAATAAAACTACTACTTTGTTTATAAACTAATAGGAAGGGGAAATGTTTAAAAAAATGATTTGGGGGGAAAGAGGTATGAATATACAAAAGGCGCAGCCGCATGATCAAATTTTATTTAACCGTTTCAATGAAACATTGGAGGGGACGGTTATGAAACGATATGAAAATTCCGTTGTCGTAAAGCTGACTATCGAATCCTATAACAAGGTGTTAGAGGATTTGCCGAACGACTTGACAGTGGTGAACGATAGAAATTATCAAATTATCTATCAGGCAAGCGAAAACAAGGAGCTTGCTTAATAAAAAAATGGGATGTGTGCATGCCAGGCAGCACCATCCCATTTTTTGTGTGGGAAAAGCGGCAGGGGCAAAGGGAGCGGTTCGTGCTTCAGGCGAAGACATATCTTCACAAAGAAGGCGACGGATGAAATGCTCATGAATTAGAGTTATATGGATAGTTACTGGTAGATATTAACGAAATTGACCGGCAACC
>JBJEFP010000254.1:0-6358 GCA_051874195.1 Lysinibacillus sp.
GGAATGACAACAATTTTTGTATAGCTAACCCTGAATCCCTGTGTCCATCCCATTTCGGTAAAACATGCGCGTTCAGTAGGCATGCAGGAGATGATTGATGGACGCACTAGGGTATGGGTCAACTAGCCTCCGCATCTTCTTGCTCCTCCTGTTTCCACTTATAATAATTGTAGAAGAGCTGCGCGATGAAGAGTGCCAGTAAAAAAATCCATACAAACACCTTACCAATGATATTCATCTCGATTGCTGCCGAAAAGACGACAAGGAAGATCAGTACTACAGGCAGCATCCACATTGTACGAATCATCTTCCTTCTGTAGCTCAGCTCATAATAGGCAAATGCAAAGCCCTCGTCTTTCTTTTCCTTGCTTTTGTACAGTAATGAAAACAGACCAGCTATTGCCAGACCGATGACGGAGCAAATAACGATATACGCAACCAAACCCATCCCCCCTTTCATACGCTTCATTTCCATCATTATAAAATATGTCATCATTCACTCCTGCTATCAGCACTTTTTAAGAAAATCCCGCAAACGAAATACTTCCTGCTTTATCGTACTAATCTTCAGGGAGAGTTTGATTTACCTGCTAATTTATGGTATCTTTTGTTTGAATTATCTGATATTAATAGACATTCATTATCATTTGTTTTCCAAGGGGGATGGCATTATGAGTACGACGATTGACGGAAAGATTCTTTGGCAACCGACAGAAGATGACATTGCCAACAGCAATATCACGCATTTTCAGAATTGGTTGAAGGAGCACAAGCAGCTGGACTTCACTTCTGTACAGGCGCTGTGGAAATGGTCGACTGATGAACTTGAGACATTTTGGGCATACGTGTGGGAGTATGGAGAGGTCAAGGCAAGCACCCCTTATGAAGAGGTACTATCCGACCGGCGGATGCCAGGTGCTCAATGGTTCAAGGGAGCGCATCTGAATTATGCCGAGCACAGTTTCCGGCAAGCGGTACCAGATAAAACAGCGCTCATTTTCCAATCCGAGCATAAAAAATATACGGAGGTTTCGTGGGCAGAGCTCCAACAGAAAACAGCAGCAGTCGCCCAGTATTTAAAGGAACGTGGCGTGAAGAAGGGCGACCGGGTTGTTGCCTATATGCCAAACCTGCCGGAGACGGTCATCGCCTTCCTCGCCTGTGCGAGCATCGGCGCCGTCTGGTCGAGCTGCTCGCCCGACTTCGGTGCGAACAGCGTCATTGATCGATTCAAGCAGATTGACCCCGTCTTCCTGTTCGCAATCGACGGCTATCAATACAATGGACAGCTGCACAACAAGAAGGAGGTCGTCGAGCGCATCCAGCAGGAGGTGCCGAGCATCCGGGAAACAATTTTGATTCCTTATATGGATTGTATCCCACTCGGCGAACTTCAATATACGACGAGCTGGGCTACGGTGCTGGACCGTGAAGCCGCGCTCTCCTTCGAACAGGTACCGTTCGACCATCCGCTATGGATTCTCTATTCCTCCGGTACAACCGGATTACCTAAACCGATTGTTCATGGGCACGGGGGTATCCTGATCGACCAGATCAAGACATTGATGATTGAACAGAACCTAACGGAGAATGACCGGATGTTCTGGTTCACAACGACTGGCTGGATGATGTGGAACCTGCTGCTTGGAGGACTTGTCGTGGGTTCTACAATTGTGCTGTATGACGGCAGTCCGTCCTACCCGAATTTAGGTGTTTTATGGGATTACGTAAATAAATCCGAAACGACGATGTTCGGTACGAGCGCTGCTTATATCGATGTATGTATGAAGTTTGGCTTCAAGCCGAATGACCATTTTCCACTCACAAACCTGCATTCCATTTTGGCAACGGCCTCCCCGCTGACAGCAAATGCCTTTACATGGGTGTATGGAAATGTAAAAGACGATATCTGGCTGGCCTCGACAAGCGGTGGAACCGATGTCTGTACGGCATTTGTCGGAGGGTCACCGGTACTGCCAGTGCGTGCCGGCATCATCCCTACCCGGACGTTGGGCGTAAAGGTAGAGTCGTATGATGAGAACGGCAATCCCCTCTACAACGATGTAGGGGAGCTTGTTGTGACTGCGCCGATGCCATCCATGCCGCTGTTCTTATGGAATGACGAAAACAACGAGCGCTATTTGGAAAGCTATTTTGATATGTATCCGAACATTTGGCGTCACGGTGACTGGATTCAAATCAATGATGATGGCAGCTGTGTCATCTATGGCCGCTCCGACTCTACAATCAACCGTTCCGGACTTCGAATGGGGACAAGTGAAATTTATAAAATCGTCGAGGCAATGCCGGAAATCATGGAGAGCCTCGTCATCGACCTTGAGTACAGCGGCAAGGAATCATTCCTTCCCCTGTTCATCGTATTGAAGCCGGAAGCCTCGTTCACCGAAGAGCTAAAGCAGACGATCAACAGGCGCATCCGGAAAAACCTATCTCCACGTTTCGTGCCGGACGCAATATACGAAATCAAGGAAGTGCCAAAAACATTAAACGGCAAGAAGCTCGAAGTGCCAGTACGTAAAATCCTTCTTGGCAAGGATCTCCACTCCTCCATCAACCGGGATGCCATGGCAAATCCGCATTCCCTCCAGTATTTCATCGATTTTTCTGCAACATTGCAGAATTGACCGCTTCCCCGATTGCAGGAAATCCTGTAATTGGGGGATTTCCTTGCGATTTGTCCTTTCTTTAGCGATACGACAAAAAATCTTACTATTTTTTTGGCCTTCTCTGTGCCATTCCCCCTAACTATATGCTATATTTACTGAGTTGAGATTTTTCCTGTCCTACATATAGAGGTTGCATCACCTGCGGGTGGTGTAGCCTCTTTCGTGTTTATGGAAGTTTTGCGAGGAGGAAACATTTTGGAGCTATATACAAACTTGCGGGCCGGGGAAAAAGGAGCCTACCTATCCATTGCAGCATATCTTTTTCTCAGTGCACTGAAACTGACGGTCGGATACCTGGGTGATTCCCAGGCGTTGCGTGCCGACGGGCTTAATAACACAACCGATATCATTGCCTCGATCGCCGTACTTATCGGCCTCCGCATCTCCCAGCGGCCACCCGACCATAACCATCAATACGGACACCTCCGTGCCGAAACGGTCGCTTCATTAATCGCTTCCTTCGTCATGATTTATGTCGGCATCGAAGTGCTGATTTCCGCATTCACCAGCCTGTCATCGCCGAAGGATGAAAGTCCGGATGTTATCACAATCGCGGTATCCCTGTTCAGTGCATTGGTCATGTATGGAGTGTACCGCTACAATTTGCAGCTGGCGAAAAAAGTGAAGAGCACGGCTGTCAAGGCCGCCGCCTATGACAATCGGTCGGATGCATTCGTCAGTATTGGAACAGCGATAGGGATTACTGCGGCAATTTTCGGCTTCCCAATCATCGATACGGTAACGGCAGTCATCATTGGCTTCATCATCATCAAAACGGCCATTGAAATCTTCAAGGAGGCCGTATATCTGCTGACGGACGGATTCGATAGCGACATGTTGGAGCATATCAGCGAGGAAATCAAATCCATCCCGCAGGTACGGGAAATTCGGGGAATCCGTGGCAGGCAGCACGGGAGTCTCATGCTGCTTGACATCACCATCGCCGTCAACCCGCACCTCAGTGTCCGACGTTCCCATGCCATTGCGGAAACTATCGAGGCCAATGTCCAGGCAATGAATGCCCATGCCGTCGCTTTCGTCCATGTAGAGCCTTATGACCCGAAGGACATCATCATCACTGAGGATGACTATCATTTCTGACTAAAATAAGTGCTACCTGATAATCATCTACTGTGATTTTCAGGCAGCACTTTTCTATTGCGATGACTGGGTGCAGAAGGAGTTATCCAGATGATAGGCATACATTTTTTTAATCTGTAATCAAAAAGGGACCTATAATTCCGATTTCACGTCAAAGGGTACATAGTCATCATTTATATACACCCTTACATATTCCTCGCTAGCATTCTTCTTCGTCAGTTTATAAATATATGTCTTCATTTCATTGGAATCTGCGGGTTCTTCCCATATTGATATTCTTATGGCATTCCCGTCACTTCCGTGTAGCATCCGCACATCATTCACCGAGCGGTACACAATATAATAAAAGTCTTCATTCTTCTCTATCAACTGTAGCGCCACATCTGGATGGATAGTCTTTTCAACTTTTTTAGGCGCATTTTCCACTATGCTTAAGCTAACTGTTGTGACTTCCACACAACCGCCAAGCAAAAACATCACTAATGTTAGCAGCATCCATTTTTTCATTTTTCTCCTCCTCTATTTATTATTCTAATCATCCATCCCGCACCTCTGTAAACCCTTTCAGAAATAGAAAGATGTATAATGACTATAAACAGGCTCTACACTGTCAATGGTAGTAGCCGGACTGATTTGCAGGTTATTTCATATAGCTACAGGGTTTCCTTCCATGAAGTTTGCCTTTTTTCTGTTCGTGGGCTGGGATTATTCCTTATCAATACATAATTCACTTTACCACATTTTACTAATTACGAAAGTAGGCTATCGGATGTTGGAGAGATTGAATAAAAAATTAACAAAATTGATGCCGGTGCTGACCCCAGTCAGCCTGGTACTCGGTGTCGTCTTCGAGGACATCGGCGCCCAGCTGACGTTCCTTGTGGCATGGCTGTTCGCCTTCATGACGTTCGCCGGCAGCCTCAGTCTGGACTTCCAGGCTCTGAAGGTCTTCACCCGCTATCCATATATGATATTGCTGACAATCATCGGCCTGCATGTCATCATGCCGCTGTGGGCATATATCCTGTCGACGCTGATTTTCGACGACCAACTGCTGATGATTGGTTTTGTATTGTCTGTAGCGGTTCCGACCGGCGTGACAAGCTTCATCTGGGTGAGTATTTCGAAGGGCAATAAAGCGCTGTGCCTTTCTATTATTTTAATCGATACATTGCTCGCTCCTCTCGTCATGCCGGCGATTGTCCATGTCGTGGTCGGACAGGCGATCGACATCGATACGAGCTCGCTTATTACCGACCTGGTTTTGATGATTGTGTTGCCATCCGTTCTTGGAATGATCCTGAATGAATATACCGATGGAAGAATTGAGAAGACGCTCGGCAGCAAACTCGCGCCGTTCTCGAAAATCTCCCTCTTCTTTATTGTCTTCATCAACAGTAGCATCATTGCCCCTTATGTAAGGGACCTTTCATGGGAGCTTGCTGGTGTGATTGCTGTCGTATTTTTCGTGGCTATCTCGGGCTATATTTTATGGCTGCTGCTCGGCCACTATATTTGGCGGGACCCGACAATCGTTTCCACGCTTGTCTTTACGGGAGGAATGCGCAACATCGCCATTGGCATCGTCATTGCGAGTAGCTATTTCCCACCCAAGGTAGCAATGCCGGTCGTCTTCGGCATGCTGTTCCAACAGATCATCGCCTCTCAGTTCAGCAGGATTGTAGAGAAATATAGACAACGTATGGCTCCTGAAGAACAGCCGGAGTAACGTTGCAAAAAGAGAAAGCTAATAAAGGGGAAATGAAATGGGAAGCATTAAAGGACTTAATCATCTGCTGTTTTCAGTTTCTGATTTGGAGGAGTCGATTGCATTTTACGAAAATGTATTCGACGCAAAGTTGCTTGTGAAAGGAAGAACGACTGCTTATTTCGACTTGAGCGGAATGTGGCTCGCACTGAACGAAGAGAAAGATATACCACGGAATGAAATCAACCAGTCCTATACACATATCGCCTTTTCTATAGAAGAAACTGATTTTGATGATATGTGTAGAAAGTTGGAAGAACTGCAGGTCCATATACTATCTGGACGCAAAAGGGATGAACGGGACAAGAAATCCATCTACTTTACCGACCCGGATGGCCATAAATTTGAGTTCCATACCGGTACATTGCAGGATCGGCTAGACTACTACAAAAGCGAGAAAATTCACATGGAATTTTTCGATGAAGAAGACTAGCGGGCTATCGTTTTATCAAACCTTTCATACGATTACTCGCACAATATACCGGGAAAACGTAATCGGTAATCCTTCTGAGGAGACATGCCGTTCAAATATCTTTGTGATATCTGAAAGGCTTGTTTCCAACACTGTTTCAAAAACATCCGGACTTTGGCCAAAGCATCTTATCTTCACGACGTCCAATGGTGAATACAGATATTCGATGGTATTGACAGTCTCTACCTCCGCAGAACCGTAGTCACTTTGGGCAAGACGGTCGTGGATGGTATTTAAAATCGGAGTGCCTGTCGTCAGCGGAAAAAAGTTTGGGAAAAGAACTGCCAACTCTTTTCCCTGTTCATCTCCAGGATGCAATCCGAGAATTTT
>JBJEFP010000255.1:0-6085 GCA_051874195.1 Lysinibacillus sp.
GGTCTGTTCTTAGGAATCCCCTTCTAAATTTTTAATTTAGGAGGGGTAGTTCAATCAAGCGAAAAATATTGGTTCGAAATCTGCATTCAGAAGCATTAAACCTTTATTGCAAAGCAAATAGCAACAAGTGGGTGAAACCTCGTATGTTGGGCAAATTTTGTTCAATAACGAGGTTTATTTTTATCTGGGAGAAAGAAGGTAGGGATGAAGTGGGCGTCTGAAAAAACATTTGAAGATGTCCTTTTCACAATAACGATACTTGCATTTTTGATGCAATGGCCGCAGGAATAGCTCTTCCCAGATAGATAGTTATCAAAGAAAGGAGCAGTTCAGCTTTCAAGGTGGGCCCTTTTCCGATGTCTCAAGAGATATTGAAATTTAACGAAAAAATTTTCTGAATATTTATTGACAGACGCTTTTCTCTGTACTATATTAATTACATAAACAAACTACTGTTATAGTACAAGGGAGGAACCACCAATGACAATGTATCAAGAAGGCTATGAGGTATATTTAGAAAAATGTGAGCAGTTCGGTCTGGAGCCGACTAATTTCCGCTACTACATCATGCATCTGTCGTATGAACAACTACATGCATTCAACGAACAGGCACGCGCTAAGAAAGGACGCAATGAAGGATGAACGACTACCGACAAGGATATGACAACTACAAGAAAGCATGCGAAAAGCATGGAATGGAGCCGATTAATTTTCACTATTTTATTTTAAAGTTATCTCAAGAACAGCTCGATGCCTTCAATCAATCGCATGAGCAGAAAAGAGGTCGGGATGAATACGCCAACTAATGACGCCACATAGCAGCCTTACTGAACTTTACCATTCAGTCAGGCTGCTTTTTCTTTTTTGGAATGTATACAAACAGGTCCTTGGATATGATTGTTCTATAATGATGCAACTCATCCATAGCACAAAAACCTTCCCGCAAACGGTATTCCTCTGAGTAATCACCACTAACTTCCTGTGAATCATCGAATGATTCCTAGCGATATCCTCTCGTTACATTTGCATTTTCCTAATAATGGAACTATCAGTCATAAATAATAACGAAACAAGCTACACTATCTGTCATTACTTTTGAAATAGTCATTTTATTGTAAAGTATTAAAATTGTTACAGTATTGTATTTGTAAATGTATGGCATTAGAATGAATTAGAGTAATAATAAGCGGTATATGGGGACGGGGATTGATTTATGGAAAATAGTAACGAGTCAAAAGCATTGGAAACGCTTGAACTAACACGTGTCGAATGGAAAGATATGAAAGTAGCACTAGATGAATCCGTCATTGTAGCCATAACAGACAAAAAGGGCATCATCACCTCAGTGAACGACCGCTTCTGTGCCATCTCAAAGTACGAACGCCCGGAACTGATCGGTCAGGACCACCGCATTTTGAATTCAGGCCACCACCCAAAAACGTTCTTCCGGGATATGTGGAAAACAATCGGAAATGGCAGGACATGGCACGGTGAAATATGCAACCGTGCAAAGGACGGCTCGCTGTACTGGGTGCAGACGACGATTGTTCCCTTTATGGATGAGAAGGGAAAGCCGTACCAATATATATCCATCCGGACGGATATTACGGCACAGAAGAATATCCAGCAAATCACTCATATCGCCTATCATGATGACTTGACTGGATTGCCGAACCGCCGCAACCTCTTAAAAAGACTGGAACGTGAAGTGGAGGAACATACCAAGCTCGGTACATCCTTTGCCCTGTTCCTGCTGGATATCAACCGCTTCAAAAATGTCAATGACGGCCTCGGACATAAAGTCGGTGATCTTTTTTTAAAAGAAGTCTCCGAACGTCTACTGGCAACCGATAGCGAGAAAGATTCCTTTTATCGATTGAATGGCGATGAATTCGTCTATTTATTGAAGGATGTCGGACGGATGAAGGAAATGGCAGAGCGCATACTGGCCATCTTCAAGAACAGCTTCCGTATTTTAGACTATGAATTCTACTCAAGTGCAAGCATCGGCATCAGTCTTTTCCCCGAACATGGAAAGACGGTGTCTAATATGATAAAATCCGCAGACATGGCCATGTATGAAGCAAAAAGGAAGAACGGTAACAGCTATGTTGTATACAACGATCATATAAATGGCACGAATGATTCCCTGCTCATGCTGGAAACGAAGCTGCATCAAGCACTGCAGAACGATGCCTTTGAACTGCATTACCAGCCGAAAATTACCGTACAGACCGGGGAGATGGAAGGAATGGAAGCGCTGATTCGCTGGACGGACGAGGAGTTGGGCTTTGTACCACCTGATCAATTCATTCCATTTGCGGAGGAATGCGGGCTCATTTCTGCAATCGATGAATGGGTACTACGAAAGGCCGCTATGCAGGCAAAGGAATGGAATGATGTATATGGGCTTCAGCTGCGCGTCGCTGTGAATATTTCACCAAAGCATTTGGCCGAACCGACGTTTGTTGAGAAGCTGAAGGAAATCATCGAGGCAGTGCCATTTGATCCAAATCGGCTTGAAATCGAAATTACGGAAATGAGCATGATGGACCAGAACGAAGACCTCATCTGTAAGATTCAAGAGCTGAAAAAGATGGGTGTTACCATTTCCATCGATGATTTTGGAACTGGTTATTCCTCGCTTAGCTATTTGAAGCAATTCCCGATTGATACCTTGAAAATAGACCGTTCCTTCATTCAAAATATCAGCACGGAGGAAACGGGCATCGCCATGGTCGAAGCAATCATCAAGATTGCCCATGCCCTCAATTTAGACGTAGTGGCCGAGGGGGTGGAGGAGAGGAAGGAGCTGCAAATATTGAAGGGCTACTCCTGTGAATATGTACAGGGCTATTACTTCAGCAAGCCGCTGAGTGTAAAGGACTTCACCCACCATCTGGAACAAGGCACGGGGCAAAAAACATAGCTGTATGGCATGTGAATTCCCCATGCAATACAAAAGCCTTTGTCAGCGAAGAAGCGACAAAGGCTTTTTTGGTGCATCGGCTTAAGGCTCAATCAGGTTTTGCAGCAACAGGAACTGCTCATCATCTAGCAGGTCTCCATATTCATTCAGCAGTTTACTGTTAACGACGATTTTATCCTTATGCGTTAAGTACAGGCTCTCCGTCAGATGACGGATGACGAGTGGTACCGCCTTTTGATGGTTGAATTTATTCATATGCTTATCCATAAACGCTTCGGATAGCTCGCATTGTGTATTGTTGCCTAATGCATTGAAATCCACATATTTAAGGTGTGCCTCTAAAAACTCCTCTGTCAGATGCGGGTTGTGTTCACATATCAGCGACCAGTCAAGCATTTCCCTGTAACGGTGGATCCAGTGCGGCTCCAACGTATAGCTGATCAGCTCAAGCTGTTTCGCCGAATAAGCTGCAATTTTCTGGTCCATTTCCTTGTTCGTCATTTTTTTATAGCCAAGTCTGTCATATAATTGTGACGCTAGGGAAGGGATACCCTTCACCAGATGCTCACTGCCAGACCATTTATTTGCTCCACGGTCATATTCGAAAAATTCCAGGCCTTCCATCTCCTCGTTCTCCTCGAAGGAAGGAAGGACCTCCTCCATCAGATTTTCTGTTCCATCAGCCTCCAAGAATTCCTCCAGCTCCTGCGCAAGGGCAGGTTCAAGCCGGCTGTACATATACTGGCGGAACGGGGCCGACAACCGGCTGAGTACAGGGTAATTACCTGCAATCATTTCAAAATCCACCTCAGCCAGGTGGTCGATCAGATAGCTTTCCGTCAAATGGGGATTGATGGCGCAAACGATGCTGAAGTCAAGGTACGGCAAATAGTCCTCCATGTCATTCGGGTGCATCTGCGCCGCCTGATACCGCCATTTTGCATATTGCGCAATAAAGATGGGATTATAGTCGGCATGCTTTCGGAGAATCATCTCCATTTCCACCTTCGTCACCACGGATTTCACATAGGAAGGTACAGATGTAACATCAAAATTCGTAGGGAATTTAAGCTTCCGGAACTTCTCCGCAACAGGATAGCTCTTCTTCCGTCCGGCGTGAGTAGCGAAGCTGTAGGAACCGACCGACCCCCGCTCCTCTAGAAGGATGTATGCCAGCTCCTGCCGCTGATCTCGCGTCAGCCGTACCTGCTTCGGAAATTTCACCGAAGCGAAATAGGTCACGTTTGCCATGTCATAGAAAAATTTATAGTCACCTTCCGGGGTAAACGGCTTGTCATCCGTATTCTTCTGCCAATAGAGAAGGGCCCCGAAAATCGGCTCATAGTTTGAAAAGGTAATATTGGCAATGGAAAATATATTATGGGAAAGAGATTCATCATAGACAACTTTAATGAATTCAATTTTTTTTATTTTTAGCATACAAACCTCCATACTGCATCAGTCTTGTCTTAGTATAACGAATTTTGGCGGGATAACGTAATAATTACATCTAAAAAATTTAAAAGGTTATCATATACATTTCACTTCAATTACCTGAATGTTTGTGTTATTATGAAATTGTTCAGGTTACGGTATAGCAGGCATTACAGTTAGCTTGACTTAGCATTCCATCAGCTTCGTTTATGCGTTCGTCCGTTAGTATTTTGACTAGCAGTTGATTTTTACCAATGCCTTAACGAAGATTTTTGAAGAGAGTTGTATTTACAGGACGTGAAGCGGAGCAATAGAAGAGGAAACCCTTTGCAGTATAAGTGTTTGAAAATTCCAAGCCTTTCATCACAGAATTGAATACAGAGATACCGTAACGAACACAACAGGCGCCTCTATTTAGGGGCGCCTTTTTGTGTTGTTGGGGGAGAATACAGTGTGTCTGGAATGCAGCCAGAAGGAAAGCATAGGGAAATCACAAAGAAGATGGATAGTGTAAATATATGAATTTTCAAATAAATAGACCATTTTATACTTCACTCTTATATAATGAATTTATGACATATATTGCGAATATGCGATAAAAATAAAAGGGGTGTATAATCAATGAAAAAATTGCTGAGCTTCATGCTCACGGCTGGCCTGCTGGCAGCTCCATTCTCCGTCCAAGCAGCCGCCGCGTTCAAGGATGTCGGCACCAACCATGTACTGAAGCCGGAAATCGATTACCTGGTCAGGCAGGAGGTAATCAACGGTTTTGGTGATGGTACATTCCGCCCGAATCAGCTTATGGCGAAGCAACATGTAGCAGTAATGCTAGTGCGTGCCCTAGACCTGCCAACAACCAATTTAGAGAATCCGGGGTATAAGGATGTGCCGGCAACCCATCTCTACTACAAAGAAATTGCGGCAGGATATACGGCAGGCCTTTTTTCAAAAAGTGACTATTTCATGCCTAATTCCCATATTTCGCGCGGCTTCATGGCCAAGCTCCTGACTGCTGGTTTCGACCTCCAGTACATTCCGGGAGATGAGGAGGAAACTGCATTCAAGGATGTGCCGAGCACACATCCATTCCATTCTTACATCCGTAACGTTGCATCCAACAACGTAGCACAAGGCTTCGGTGACGGGACGTTCCGCTCGAGCCAGCTGATCACGAGAGGCCATTTCTCTGCGTTCCTTGCGCGAGCGATGTCCGCAACCACTCACAACTTTCTGTGGGACCCGGAATCCGTATACACATATGTCAATGAACAGGGAGAAAAAATCCGGATAACGTTCGATGAGGCGCCCGGTCCGACAGAACAGCATTGGACAGCGACGAACTTGACTACAAGGGAAGAAGCGCCGCTGATTTTCTCCCAAAATGCCCATAGATACTTTGGAGGAATCCGTAATTCCGATGCAGCAGGAGCAGGCTTCGAAACGCCGGTGACCATACGGACGGTTCACGTCGAAAGCGCTGAAGGGTCTTTACCGAGTATAGCAATCCTAGACACCGATGCAACGCTCTCTGTTGGCGGCAGGACCTATACGAACCTCATTGTCCAACGTGAATATACGAACGGCAACTATAGATATGCATATGATCATTATCTATACTTCGCTGAGGATATCGGATTGGTCGCCATGAAAAATGCAGAAGGAAAAATGCTCTATTATTTGGAAAGCATCGAATAGCATTGCAGCGCCGCCTACATGAAG
>JBJEFP010000256.1:0-6060 GCA_051874195.1 Lysinibacillus sp.
TTGGCCTTTGCCGTAATCGCCAATGTCGAAGATGGTGTTAAAGTTTTTACTCGGTTAGCTAATAATTCTTTCAATGAAATCGTCTCCTCTATAAGTTCGATATGCGTTTCCACCATTGTCCGTCTTCAAACAAAATATACCGGTAGTTCAGCTTGCCGCCGTCGCTCAGGTAAGTAATTTCCCATACGGCACCCGCTTCCTCATAGCCTAATTTTGCATGAAGTATTTCGTTTACAGCCGCCTCATTACTGACAACGGATAATGCTTGTTCTTCTGTAATGCCGTCCTGCAAAAATACTTCCTGAATCAAGTCCTCTTCCATACTGACCGGAACAAATATTGCTTTTTCCTTACCGTATTCATCCACCCCGAATACCGTAACGTACGGCTTGTTACCATTGTAGACATAGCTGTCGGAAACCACTGCGAGAGACTTGGAGGTGAGGGCCAAGTCCTCTGCCTGCTGTTCCATCTCATTAAATGGAGCATCGGCCTTCCAGAGTACGAAAGAGGTAATGACAAGTACCAAAGATGCGATAAAAACGACCCCGAAAATAATCCAGTTCTTCATCCCGCCACCTTCTTTTTTACTGTTGTCGTACAATTTTTATAAATTCGCTTCATCCTGCTTACCTGCTTTCCTTCCTCATCGCTCATTATTATACCAATCTTCAAGTTCCAATACCATAGTGGCCAGCGATAGTTTTTGAACAGAAATCGGCGGCAGGGCGCGGAGGAACTCAAGCCCGTAAGATTTGGTTTCGATTCTTCTATCAAGCACTATGAAGACGCCTTTGTCCTGAGACGAACGGATCAGGCGGCCGAAGCCCTGCTTGAAACGCAAGATAGCCTCCGGCAGAGACAGTTCTGCGAATGAATTCTTTCCCTGGGCTTGCAGGTACCCGGCACGGGCTCTGAATGCCGGTTCGTCGGGAGAGGAGAATGGCAGGCGGACGACGATGACGGAAGCCAGCCCATCGCCGGGCACATCGACTCCTTCCCAAAAGCTGTTGGTCCCAAAAAGAACGGACTGGTTGAACTTCTGAAACGCCTTCAATAGGCGCATCCGGCTGCCCGCCGTCACTCCCTGCGCAAACAGCATATAGTCTTCAAGCAGACCGCTCTCCTGGATGAGCTCCACTGTTTCACGTAACATCTGCTGGGAGGTGAACAGAACGAAGCAACGGCCTTCCGTCGTCCTGACCGTCTGCGTGACAGCATGTGCGACAGCCTCAATATAGTCGGATTGGCTGACCGACTGGATATCAGGCATATCCGTCACAATAAACGCTTTCGCGCCGCTGAAATAGGAAGGCGGCGCTTGCAGCATCTTCAGCTCTACATCCCGTGAGATGCCGAGCTGGTCCGTGATGAAATGCAAATTATGAGGAACCGTCATCGTTCCGGAGGTCCAAATGATTCCTACCTTGCCGCGGTAGGGATTGAACAGCCCTTCGATGATGGACGTTACTTGTATCGGTTTTTTCATAAGCTGGATAGAGCTTGGCATGCTGCGCTTGTCGACTTCTACCCATGTGGAATAGTGGTCATTTGAACGCAGGAACACGTCATCCCACTGGGCGACGGCAATTTTAAATTCACGAATCCAAAAACGCCACTCATCCAGAAGAAAAACATGCTCCGGCGCCAAATCATCCACTCCACTTGCAAATTGCGTCGCCACTCCCTCCGCCAAATCAATCCATCGCTGCACCGCGGATGAAAACTGCTCGAACTGTGTTCGGTCAATTGCGAGCTGGTCCAAAAAGACCGTCAGTTTCATTTCACGTTTGTTGGCTGATTTCAGCTTCTGTGTAAGCAACTGCATAAAGTGTTGCATTACTTGATCGAATTTAGTCATCATTTGCATAAAGTTCTTTTCAAGTTGCTGCATTACCTGCATTGGCACACGGTGTGTCTTTACTGCCGCGCGTTGCAGTCTATAGAACTGCGCCTCATCCGTATACAAGCCTATCTGTCCAAAAATATATTTCCAGTTTTTGAAAGAGAACAGTTTCTCATCGTGGGCGATGGCAGCCTGGATGAATTGATGTGCCTCGTCGACCACCCAGCCGCCGATTTCTCTGAAAATCGGGGTCTGGCGTACGAGGTCGGCCAGCATCATCGCATGATTCGTCAAAATGATGTCGGCCTGTTCCGCCTTGGCAAGCGCACGCTCATAGAAATCGTAATCCCCGTGGACCGCCCGGGAATTTTCCGTCTTGCGGATTTTTTCCAGGAACAGCTGTCCTCCTCCAGATACGTTCAGCTCCTCCAGATCACCCGTCTCCGTCTTTGAAAGCCATACAAGCACCTGCAGAACAACAAGTGTTTCGTCGTAGGAATCATCAGGCATCATGTACAGCTGGGCAAAGCGCGGCACGTCCACATAATGGTTCATCCCCTTCAAAAGCGCTATGCGTATCTTATCCCCGACAATCCGTTCTAGGCGCGGAACTTCTTCCTGGAGAAGCTGGTCCATCAAATGGGATGTATAGGTGCTGATACCGACCTTTTGGTTTGACTTGCGCGCATAATGGTAGGCAGGCAGGAGATAGGCAAGTGTCTTGCCGATTCCCGTCGATGCCTCAACAATCATTTCTCGCTTGTCATTTAAGCTTTCCCATACACAGTCCATCATTTGAAACTGTTGCGGCCGCTCCTCGAAATTCGGTACCTTCGCCTGCAGCTGCCCCATTTTTTCGCTTCTCGTCTCCGGATATGCAGAAGTGAGTCCGTCACTCCCCCCCGTATGGAATGGTTTTCGTATCGCTAATTTTTGATAAAAGATGTGCTGGTCATAATGCTCCACCTTGCTACGTTTCAGCTGCAGGGCATCGAAAAACAACTGGGCAAGATTCGACTTCAGTCGGAATGAGCGCTTATGCAGCTGTTGCAATGTAGGAAGCGGCAGACACAGCAGCTGCTCCCAACATGCCTTCAGAAGCATAGCGGTTGCCTTGGCATCGTCATCCGCCCGATGCGCCTTCTCCAGATGGATGCCGAGCTCGCTTGCCAGGTCGCCCAGCTTATAGCTTAAGGCTGTCGGAAAAATGATTTTCGCCAGCTCCACCGTGTCAATCGTCTTGCCATGCCACTGCGGCAGACCGGCGCGTTTAAATTCAGCCTGCAAAAAAGGCAGGTCAAAGTCGGCATTATGAGCTACAAAGACAGCCCCATCCAACAGCTCGTATATTCTATCTGCATGTGCTTCAAACGGCAGGGCCTCCCGTACATCGTCATCTGTAATATTCGTCAACCCCTGGATGAAGAGCGGAATCGGCCTGCCTGGATGGATGAATGATGTAAAAGTCTTCTCAATACACCAGTCCCTCATTATCACGATGGCAATCTGGATCATCCGGTCTCCATTGGCCGGGCTGTGACCCGTAGTTTCTAAATCGACAATTGCGTATTTCTGACTTTCCATCATCGCTCTCAACTCACAGTTCTCTTAATTATATGCGCATTTTATCATAGAACGCTTCAGATGGTCATGCCATATATCCAAGAAAACAACGAAAAGTGCAGACAAGGACCCGATTCGGCCTTTCCCTGCACTCTTCCTAACAATCCCTGCTTCGGGCGCATGTATATGTTACCATCGATGGCCGAACAGCTCAGGTCTGACCAACAACAGCTTTTCCTTCAATACCCCATAATTTCTCTCCGCAGTAAATTTCCTGCTGCGAAAATAGTCCAGCAGTTCACTCGCATCGTCAATTCCCTCCTGCTCGATATGGCGCTCCACGCTTTTACAAAGCTCACGGATATCCAGCTTGGCAATCGTCCCCTCCTCCAGTTGCCGATAATAAAACGTCAGTTCCTGTAGCAAATATGTCCGTCCGTTGATTTTCGCCGAAAAACCATCATCTGCCGGATGAAAGAAGCTGCCGATGAAGCCTATCAGTTTTCCCATCGTATATTTGCAAGTCATTCTTATCCCTCCCGCTTCTATAGTTTAGTACGCACATCTCCCTTTGCCGTTACAAACTAAATTACGGAGCGGATGACTCGGTCTGAGCGGCTATCCAACCGTCCTCTTGCGCCGCTTCATTCTTTTCAAAACACAAAAAACGCATTGCCTATAAGGGCAATACGTCGGCATAGCTATGTAGGTCGAGCAGGGGCTCATCTTCCCTGCTCTATAAAAAGCTTCCCAGCAATTCCGTGCTGTTAGGTGGATGCTTTTCTCGCAAAGCCGAAACTTTGCATAGGTTGTTTGGCACCTAAAGATTATTGTAGCATAAAAATATAGCACTAGCAATCCATTATCTTTCCCATAGAAAAAGACCAGTCGGACAGGCTCTCTCCATAAGGGCATGTTCCGCTATGATGCTTGTTCCTCCTGCTTGAAAACCCATTTGCGCTGGACGACAAATGCAAGAAGAAACAGCGTCGTATCGACAAGTATCTTCAAAATGACCTCCCCATTCTGAAGCCACTCACTATACAGCAGATGTACCGAGCCTGCTGATGTAATCATAATGAAAGCAGCCAGTAAATAATACTTGTAGAGTGATTTCCTCGACCCGCTCTTGAATACTGTATGCCTGTTGATATAGTAGTTAAAAAGAGAGGATAAGAGCCTTGCCAAAATCGTCGCGATGATGATAAATGACATCGGCGCTACAATCTTGAATACTTTGGCAAATAGCATGAACAATGCAAGGTCGATTAAAAAGGAGGCTCCGCTTGTCATGGCATAAAGGACGAACACCTTATACACCTGGAATGAATCGTGCAATGGACGAAAATGGGATGACTTATTCCCCTCCAGGTAAACGGTGTCGATCGGCACTTCCGCAATCGGTATTTTCAATCCCCTCAATTTGGCCAGCACGTTCATTTCATATTCGAAGCGCTCACCCTCTATTTTCAATAGCTGCGGCAAATATTTTGTCGGAATGCCCCGCAGCCCCGTCTGTGTATCATTCAATCGCGTCCCCGTCATGATGCGATAGATGATTTTCGTACATTGGTTGCCGAATTTCGAACGGAAGGGTATGTTCTTCTCGGAAAAATTGCGTGACCCTAAAAGAAGGGCCTCATCTGATTCACCTAGCGACTGTACAAGCTTCATGATATCTTTTGTAAGATGTTGTCCATCCGCATCGATTGTAACGACCGCTCGCAGGTCTGGACGCTCGTTGCTGACATAGTGAAAAGCCGTCTTCAATGCACGTCCTTTTCCTTGATTGACTGCATGACGCAATATCGTCACCTGCTGGAATGTAGCAAGCTTATTGAATACATAGTTTGCATCGCTGCCATCATCCACTATGAAGATTGGGCCATCATGTACTTGCACGAGCTCCTCGATTACCTGGACGGCTTTTTCATCCGGTTGATATGCCGGCATTATGATTCCGATTTCCTTCATCATTGTCACCATCTTTCAAAGCTGTACTATTTCCTTACCCAATCTCCTTAAAACATATTCAATTTATAGCAGCTTATCGATATGTATCCATTTCCTTATTTCTAGTAAAATAACGTAATGATATACTAGTAAATAGTTTATTGAAAATAGAGGAAAATTATGCGCATTCGATTAACATGTTACCTGCTTCTTCTAATAACCCTGCCATTGATACTAGCCGGATGGCTACCGGACGACGAGCCTGCTGACTCATACGTCGTCATCCTAGGCACAAAATTAAATGAGGACGGAACACCATCCAAGCTATTACAAAACCGGTTGGATGCTGCCATGTCCTATGAGGGACAGGACGTCCATTATATTGTCAGCGGCGCTGGAGAAGCGGCTGTGATGAAGGCTTATCTAATAGAAAAGGGAATCGAGGAAGAGAACATCCTGATAGAAGACCAGGCGGCGAATACATATGAAAACATTATCTTTTCAGCGGATTTATTGCCGGATGGCCTCTCTTCATTTACCCTCATATCCAGTGATTTTCATGTATACCGGGCCCAGGCGATGGCCTCGTCCCTCGGTTATGACGTCCGTGTGGTAAGCGCCGACACCCCTTTTTTCGACCGCCTCTATTGGCAGGTGCGAGAAGTGGCTGCACTGACGAAATACTGGATCATCGGACA
>JBJEFP010000257.1:0-6035 GCA_051874195.1 Lysinibacillus sp.
TTTTCCCGGCTTATTGCTTATCTTTCATATGGTACGGAGTTTGGAATGTCGCCGAACGGATTTTTTTCGTCGATGCGGTCGTAGAACATGACGCCGTTCAAATGGTCCAGCTCATGCTGGAACGCAATGGCGGCGATGCCTGACAGGCGCATCTTCTTTTCTTCCCCGTCCACGGTCATGAACTTCACGGTGATGCGTGCATGGCGCGGTACGAAGCCTGGAACGTTGCGGTCTACAGATAGGCATCCTTCTCCGGATGTAATATATGTTTGTTCAACAGAGTGACTGACAATTTTAGGGTTTATCGCAACGAAGCTCAGCTGCTCCCCCTTGTCATCTTCTACGTGTAATGCGAACATGCGCTTCAGAGCATTCACCTGGTTTGCGGCAAGGCCTATTCCACCGCGCAGATCATATTTCTCCGCCATGTCAGGATTCTGACTGTTGATTAAATATTCCAACATGTCGTGGGCAAGCTGGCGATCTTCCGCTGATAGAGGAAATGTCACTTCTTCTGCACGTGTGCGTAAAGCCGGATGACCTTCACGAACGATGTCCTCCATTAAAATCATGTAAAAACTTCCTTTCGATTTCTGCTGTATATGCTAAGTATACAATACTCTCCATCTACATCAACGAAAAAACTTAGGGAAATTTTAAAAAAATGTAGTTGTATCTTGGGGAGAATGGGAATAATAGAAACGTTACGTCCTCCTGGATAAGGCCATTATTCCAAAATGGATTATCTATAGTACAGAGGTGATAAAACAGGTTCTGTTATATATAACAGGTGTGATTTTTTATAAAAAAGAAAAAATCTGAAATTCTAAAAGAAACATTGATTGACCGATGAAGTTTTCTTCTTTATACTCGAAACAAGTGAAGGTTGTATCAATAAATTTTTGTAAAAAAATAATACAGTTGAAAGGGAGAGTTAACGATGGGAAAACACAAATACGATCCTACTGCAACATTGCGTGAAGTAGAAGAGAAATTCCACATGTTCCAAGTTTTGAACGAAGAAGGGGAGATTGTAAACGACAAAGTAGATCCCGATCTGTCTGATGAAGAACTGGTAGAGTTGATGAGCCGGATGGTATATACACGTATTTTGGATCAGCGTTCCATTTCTTTGAACCGACAAGGGCGTCTGGGCTTCTATGCACCGACTGCCGGGCAGGAGGCATCTCAACTAGCTTCCCAATTTGCTCTTGAGAAGGAAGACTGGATTTTACCTGGCTACCGCGATGTACCACAAATCGTTTGGCATGGTCTGCCGCTTTGGAAGGCATTCCTGTTCAGCCGCGGACATTTTGTAGGAAATCAAATTCCTGAGGGCGTTAATGTACTGCCACCGCAAATTATCATCGGAGCGCAGTATGTACAGGCGGCCGGTGTAGCGCTGGGCATCCAAAAGCGCGGTCAAAAGGCTGTCGCTGTCACATATACAGGAGACGGCGGTTCATCACAGGGCGACTTCTATGAAGGAATCAACTTTGCGGGAGCGTTCAAATCACCGGCCATTTTCTTCGTCCAAAACAACCATTTTGCGATTTCGACGCCGCGTGAAATGCAGACAGCTGCCAAAACACTTGCACAAAAAGGGGTTGCAGCAGGTATTCCAAGTATTTTAGTAGACGGCATGGATCCACTTGCAGTATATGTTGCGACACGCGATGCACGTGAACGCGCAGTAAACGGTGAAGGACCGACATTAATTGAAACATTATGCTATCGCTATGGCCCGCATACAATGGCGGGGGATGACCCGACACGCTATCGTACGGGCGATTTGGATAATGAGTGGTCGTTGAAGGATCCACTTGTACGCTTCCGTAAATACCTGGAGGCAAAGGGCATCTGGTCGAAAGAAAAGGAAGAAGAAGTAATCGAACGTGCGAAGGAAGAAATCAAAGAGGCCATCAAAAAGGCCGACCAGGCGCCGAAGCAGAAGGTGTCCGAGCTGATTGAAAACATGCATGCAGGCGAAATGCCATCTAACCTGAAAGAGCAACTGGCAATCTATAAAGAGAAGGAGTCGAAATAAGCATGGCACAAATGACGATGATTCAAGCAATCACAGACGCACTCCGCTGTGAGCTGAAAAACGATGAGAACGTTCTGGTCTTCGGTGAAGACGTTGGGGTGAACGGAGGCGTATTCCGTGCAACGGAAGGCCTGCAAAAGGAATTCGGCAAAGACCGGGTATTCGATACACCGCTTGCAGAGTCCGGCATCGGCGGCCTGGCAATCGGCCTTTCTCTTCAAGGTTTCCGCCCAGTGCCTGAAATCCAATTCTTTGGCTTCGTCTATGAAGTAATGGATTCCATCAATGGCCAGATGGCACGTATGCGCTACCGTACAGGAGGCACATACAATATGCCTGTTACAATCCGTTCACCATTTGGGGGCGGGGTCCATACACCGGAAATGCACTCGGATTCACTTGAAGGATTGATGACACAGCAGCCTGGCTTGAAGGTGGTTGTACCGTCTACACCATATGACGCAAAAGGGCTGTTGATTTCGGCAATCCGCGACAATGACCCGGTTGTTTTCCTTGAACATTTGAAGCTATACCGTTCATTCCGTGAAGAGGTGCCGGAAGAGTCCTACACAATCGAAATCGGCAAGGCGGATGTCAAGCGTGAAGGAAAAGACCTGACGATCATTGCATACGGCCTGATGGTCCATGAAAGCTTGAAGGCTGCCGAGGAGCTGGAAAAAGAGGGGTACTCCGTTGAGGTGGTGGACCTTCGGACAATTCAGCCGTTGGATATCGAGACGATCATCAAATCCGTAGAGAAGACAGGCCGTGCAATCGTTGTACAGGAAGCGCAGAAGCAGGCGGGCGTTGCGGCAAACGTAGTAGCTGAAATTACAGAGCGCGCTATTTTAAGTCTGGAGGCTCCTGTGCTTCGGGTCGCGGCACCAGATACAATCTATCCATTCCCGCAGGCGGAAGGTGTTTGGCTGCCTAACTATAAAGATGTAGTGGAAACAGCGAAAAAGGTTTTAACATTCTAAGAAGAGGTGGGTAACAACTATGGCATTCAATTTCCGCTTACCGGATATCGGTGAAGGCATTCACGAAGGTGAAATCGTTAAATGGTTCGTAAAATCGGGAGATAAAGTTCAAGAAGACGATATTTTATGTGAAGTGCAGAATGATAAGGCAGTCGTTGAAATTCCCTCTCCTGTAGAAGGCACTGTAGAAGAAGTTTTAGTCGAAGAAGGGACGGTCGCTGTTGTAGGCGATGTACTGATCCGCTTCGATGCACCAGGCTATGAGGATTTAAAGCTAAAAGGCGATGACCATGCAGGTGAAGAAGGGGAAGCTGAGACAGAATCCCAGGTTCAATCTACTGCAGAGGCAGGGCAAGAGATCGATAAAAAAGAAGCGAAACAAGAGGAAGCGCCACAAAGGGACCCGAAGGCAGAAGGTGTTGTCATTGCTGCAGGCGACCAGGATGTGAATAGCCGCGTTATTGCGATGCCGTCCGTCCGTAAATTTGCCCGCGACAATGATGTTGATATCCGTCGAATAAAGGGTACAGGTAAGAACGGCCGTGTATTAAAAGAAGACGTGGAGGCGTTCATGGCTGGAGGCCAGGTGGAAGCTGCACCTCAAGCCGAGGAAACAACGTCAGCTTCAGAAGCTACAGCTGCACAGGCCCCTATCAACCTAGAAGGGGACTTCCCTGAAACACGCGAGAAGATGAGCGGCATCCGTAAGGCAATCGCCAAAGCGATGGTGCACGCGAAACAAACGGCGCCACATGTTACATTGATGGATGAGGTGGACGTAACGGCACTTGTAGCACATCGTAAACGTTTTAAAGATGTAGCGGCTGAAAAAGGCGTGAAACTGACGTATCTTCCATATGTCGTCAAGGCTTTGGTGTCGATGCTGCGTGAATTCCCTGAATTCAATCGTTCACTGGATGATGCAACACAAGAAATCGTACAAAAACATTATTTCAATATCGGTATTGCCGCTGATACGGAAAAAGGATTATTGGTCCCTGTCATCAAGCATGCCGACCGTAAATCTGTCTTTGCCGTATCGGGCGAAATTAACGACCTGGCAACAAAGGCACGCGAAGGCAAACTGGCACCAAATGAAATGAAGGGCGGCTCGATGTCGATTACTAATATTGGTTCTGCCGGAGGGCAATGGTTCACGCCTGTCATCAACCATCCGGAGGTTGCCATCTTAGGAATCGGCAGAATATCCGAAAAACCTGTAATAAAAAATGGTGAAATTGTAGCAGCACCTGTGTTAGCATTATCATTGAGCTTTGATCATCGCATGATTGATGGAGCCACAGCGCAAAATGCCTTGAATCATATCAAGCGTTTGCTAAGTGAACCAGAACTTTTATTAATGGAGGCGTAATAAAATGGTAGTAGGAGATTTCCCAATCGAGATTGACACTCTTGTCGTTGGTGCAGGCCCTGGTGGTTACGTTGCAGCAATCCGTGCAGCGCAGACTGGACAAAAGGTAACGATTGTAGAGCGCGGCGCATTAGGCGGCGTATGTTTAAACGTAGGTTGTATCCCATCAAAAGCATTGATCTCAGTAGGTCACCGCTTCGAGCACGCGAAACATTCAGACGATATGGGTGTAGTAGCATCAGAAGTGAAGCTTGATTGGGCAAAAGCACAAGCATTCAAAGATAGCGTTGTTTCGAAACTAGTAGGCGGCGTTGAAGGTCTATTAAAAGGAAACAAAGTAGACATCGTAAAAGGTGAAGCATACTTCGTAGATGGTAATACTGTACGTGTAATCGATGGCGATAAAGCACAAACTTACACATTCAAAAACGCTATTCTGGCAACAGGATCTCGTCCAGTTGAAATTCCGACATTCAAATTCACTGAACGTGTCATCAACTCTACAGGCGCGCTTTCTTTACCAGAAGTACCAGAAAAACTAGTTGTTATCGGCGGCGGTTACATCGGTACTGAGCTAGGTTCTGCTTACGCAAACCTTGGTTCTCAAGTGACAATCATCGAAGGTGGAAAAGACATCCTAGCTGGCTTTGAAAAACAAATGACGCAAGTTGTGAAAAAAGGTCTGAAGAAAAAAGGCGTTGAAGTAGTAGTTGGCGCATCAGCTAAAGGTGTAGAAGAAAATGAAAACGGCGTAGTAGTAACATACGAAGCAGGCGGAGAAGAAAAAACTGTCGAAGCAAACTATGTATTAGTAACTGTAGGACGCCGTCCGAATACAGACGAAATGGGCCTAGAAGAAATCGGCATCAAGTTCGCTGAACGCGGCTTGCTTGAAGTTGACAAACAGTGCCGTACTTCAGTACCGAACATTTATGCAATTGGTGATATCGTATCTGGTCCTCAGCTTGCACACAAAGCTTCATACGAAGGGAAAGTGGCGGCAGAAGCGATCGCTGGCGAGAAATCAATCGTTGACTACTTGGCAATTCCAGCAGTATGCTTCACAGATCCAGAGCTTGCAACTGTAGGCTACTCTGAAGATCAAGCAAAAGCGGAAGGCATCGAAGTAAAAGCAGCGAAATTCCCATTCGCAGCAAACGGTCGTGCATTAGCGCTTAACCAAACAGAAGGATTTGTGAAACTAGTTGCCCGCAAAGAAGACGGCCTGCTAATCGGTGCTCAAATCGTAGGTGTTGGTGCATCTGATATGATCGCTGAAATGGGCTTGGCTATCGAAGGCGGCATGACTGCAGAAGACGTGGCATTAACAATCCATGCCCACCCGACATTAGGTGAGATTACAATGGAAGCTGCGGAAGTACTACTTGGCAACCCAATCCATATCGTAACGAAATAATACACAACCCTCTATGGAGCATTATCGCCCCGTAGAGGGTTTTTTATTGCCTATTTAGATGAGGAGCAGTGAATGCTAAAAATTACTTACTGCCTCTGGAAAATGCAGAGGATGGATGTCCTGATAGAAAGTATCACGAGGAATGATCATGGTACAAGTGTCCGGTGCCGATTAATGGGGATAAAAATCTTCTTCGAAAAGGAATGTTGTATTAAAAAG
>JBJEFP010000258.1:0-5506 GCA_051874195.1 Lysinibacillus sp.
GCCAAGTCTGCCCATTGAGAAAACATTTTAATGATTTCAATATCGTCCGCAAGCTTCGTTTCCTTGAAAAGCTTGCCGAACAGTTTCGGTACTCGCTTCAGCTCCTTCATCGGAAATGCGATGACAACCGCTGAGATTGTACCGAAGATAATGATAAAAATGGCGGCCGGATTGATGAGCGTTCCAGGTCCAACTCCCTTAAAATACATCCCTACCAATAGTGAGACGCCTGCCAGTATAATTCCTATTAATGACGAAATATCCATGCTAGTACCTCCAATGACTCGTTCTACTTTTATTTCGACTTCATATGTTTTTTATTAACAATCCTCTTCAATTTAATATAAATGTCGATTATTTTTTTCATATTTCAGGAACCAAGCTTCTGAATATTATCATTATTTATTATATTGAATCAATAGCGGCAATAAAGCTATAATCCTTAGTGAGGAGTGATAAAAATGGATGCAAACTTTGTCAGTAATTTATCGAAGTACGCAGAACTTGCTGTAAAGGTGGGGGTAAATATCCAAAAGGGCCAATACCTTTACATTGCAGCGTCTACCGAAGCAGTAGATTTTGTCCGTATTGTTACAAAGATCGCCTATGAAGCCGGGGCAAAACAAGTCTTCGTCGATTTTTCCGATGACCAGATCGGGCGCTATCGTTATGAATTGGCACCTGAAGATTCCTTCGATTTCTTCCCTCCTTGGAAAGTGCAGGAACGTGAGTGGCTCGCGGAACAGGGCGCAGCATTCATGAGCATCGTTTCGCAAGATCCTGATTTACTCAAGGGAATCGATCCAAAACGCATTGCCGCTTTCCAAAAGGCGGCAGGAACTGCATTGAACAAATACCGTCAATATGTGCAGTCAGACAAGATTTCCTGGACGGTCATCGCAGCCCCTTCAAAAGGCTGGGCTGCAAAGGTATTCCCGGAACTGCCGGAAGACAAACAGTTGGGGGCATTATGGGAGGCCATCTTCAAGGCGACACGTGCCGACCTGGAAAATCCAATCGAAGCATGGGTGAAGCACAATGATGCGCTTCACGAGAAGGTGGATTATCTAAATGGAAAGAAATACGCAAAACTCCACTATACGGCGCCGGGTACCGACTTGACAATCGAGCTGCCGAAAGGGCATCTTTGGTGCGGCGCAGGGAGCATCAACGAAAATGGCGAGGAGTTCATGGCAAATCTGCCAACGGAGGAGGTCTTCACGGTTCCTCATAAAACGGGAGTGAATGGCCATGTGTCGAGTACAAAGCCGCTCAGCTACGGCGGCAACATCATCGACAACTTCAAGATCACCTTTGAAAATGGCCGCATCGTTAAGGTGGAGGCCGAGCAAGGCGAGGAAGTGCTGAAGAACCTTGTCGCTACGGATGAAGGAGCACACTATTTGGGAGAGGTGGCCCTCGTGCCTCATGATTCGCCGATTTCCAATTCAGGCCTGCTGTTCTTCAACACGTTGTTTGATGAAAACGCCTCGAACCACCTGGCAATCGGCAGCGCCTATGCGTTCTGTCTGGAGGGTGGCAAAACCATGTCACGTGAGGAATTGATGGAAAATGGGCTGAACCAAAGCATCACACATGTGGACTTCATGATTGGTTCAAAGGAAATGGATATAGACGGCATTACAGCAGATGGGCAACGCGAGCCTGTATTCCGTAAGGGCAACTGGGCATTTTAGCCGGCAGGCACGCTGACTGTTTGATAGATGGAGGGAAAGGGGTATAGCCTCTGAAGATGCAACTGACTGCGGATGACTTCTTTGTCATCCCCTCCATTTTATTGTCACATTTTCACAATTTGCTTAAATTAATCTATCAATCGCCCATTTATTTAAGGTATAATCGGGGTAAGAATCATCTTATTTTCAGGAAGGGGTTATTCCATCATGCATTATCCAGATCTACCAGGGTACTATACAACAGTATTAGGATTCTCTGTCGTCATCATTATTTGTTTAATGTTCTTCATCCACTATCTACGTGTCGGTTTAAATTCACACGATTCAGTGCGTATCGATTCAAAATCCAACGCTCACAAATAAGTTTCCTAAACAGTCACGAACACCGTGGCTGTTTTTTTGTTGATAAGCAGGTTGCAGGCTGAAAGGCGTTTTCCCCATACCCTCTGTGTACTAATACAGAATTTACTGCTTCATCAAATCTTGACGCTATTTTTACAATTTTTCAACTATGTTGTGACAATATTGTTTGAATTCTCTTACTTTTAAACTACAATAATAGAGTGTAAAAGAAAGGAGATTAACATATGTCTTTATTACATGAGATCCTTGATTTCAATCAATCATTTGTAGAGGAAAAGAAATACGAACCGTACATCACGACAAAATTTCCCGATAAGCGTATTGTCGTCCTTTCTTGCATGGACACACGTTTGGTGGAACTATTGCCGAAAGCGATGAATTTACGCAACGGCGACATGAAGATCGTCAAAAGTGCTGGGGCAATTGTCAACCATCCATTCGGCGGCATCATGCGGAGCTTACTGGTGGCCGTTTATGAGCTGCGGGCGGACGAAGTATATATCATCGGACACTATGATTGCGGAATGAGCGCCGTAGATCCGGACGTTATGCTGGGCCATATGGTAGAACGTGGCATCAAGCAAGAAACAATCGATACAATCACTTATTCCGCGCTCGATTTACGTGAATGGCTGCGCGGCTTCGGAGATGTGAAAACAAGCGTCCTAAAAAGTGTGGATCTTGTTCGTAAGCATCCTCTTATGCCAAAAGTGCCTGTCCACGGGCTAATTATCGACCCAGGTACAGGACGCCTCGATCTAGTAAGTGACGGCAATCAAAACCTCTAGGAACCACCAAAGGCTTCATATACAACAAGCGAGGGAATGTCTCTTTTTAGACAGATATTCTTTCCTTAGAATGTGAAGAAAGCTTTTAAAAATTAAATTAATCAAAAATGGCGCCGGATTCACCCGGCGCCATTACTTTTCTGCTTCAAATAATCTTCCTGCAAGATGGCATACATATAGTGGTCCACCCATTCCCCGTTGATATACAACAGCTTCCTCATCAGCCCTTCCCTGACAAATGCCGCTTTTTCCACTACCCGGATGGAGGAAATGTTGTCGGGGGCAATATATGCTTCCACTCGATGCAGCTTCAAAGAGGTGAAGGCAAAATCCACCACAAGCTTCACTGCTTCCGTAGCAATCCCTCTTCCCGCGAAGTTTTCATCCATCGAATACCCCACAAAAGCGCTTGAATAAGGCATGCGCTTAATGGCATAAAGGGAGATGTGGCCAATCAGCTGACCGGCTGCTTTATCGTATATCCCAAAGGAAAATTCTCGATTCAGTGCAAGCAGCTGCAGCCCTTCAAGAATTTTTTTGTATTGTGCTTCTTCAGTGTAAAAATCATCCCGGTGTAAAGGCTCATACGTCGACCAAAAGTGTTTGTTATTCAGCAGAAGCGTTGCGAGATCCTTCGCGTCTGATTCCGAAAACGTCTGCAAGTAGCATTTTTCTCCGTCAAGCCTCACTGACCGATCACCCTTCTTTCGAAACAAGTTGAATAAACTCTTCAACATCTTTTACACAGAGCGCAATGCCCTTCTCCCAGAATTCACTTTTCGTAATGTCTTCACCCAGATGCTTCATCGCCAGATCTTCCACTGTCATGATGGCTGTATCACGAAGCAGCGCCATGTACTTCTCCTCGAAGGCAGTCCCTTCCTCCCTCGCTTTTGCATAAATGCTCAGCGAGAATAGGTAGCCGAACGTATACGGGAAGTTATAGAACGGCACTCCTGTAATATAGAAGTGCATTTTGGATGCCCAGAAGTGCGGATGCGCTTCACCAAGCGCTCCTGCAAATGCTTCACGTTGCGCTTCTTCCATGAGCTCATTTAAGCGTTTTGTCGATACGATTCCCTGCTTCCGCTCCTCGTAGAAGCGCGTTTCGAACAGGAAGCGTGCATGGATGTTCATGAAGAACGCAACCGAACGCTGGATTTTATCCTCCAGCAGTGCAATTTTCTCTTCCTCAGAAGAGGATTCATTCACGGCTGCATCCGCCACGATCATTTCCGCAAAGGTGGAGGCGGTCTCCGCTACATTCATCGCATAGCGGCGGTTCAATGCGTTCATTGGACGCAATGCATATGTATGGAATGCATGTCCAAGTTCATGTGCGAGTGTCGAGACATTCGACATCGTCCCTGAATATGTCATGAAGATACGGGACTGTTGTGCAAGTGGCAGCCCTGTACAGAAGCCACCCGGACGTTTATCATCCCTGTCCTCCGCCTCAATCCATCCATCCTCGAATGCCTTGCGCGCAAAGCTTTCCAGCTCAGGCCCGAATTTACCGAAATGCTTCAGGATGAATTCTGCTCCTTCCTGATATGAAACCTTCGCCGTGGAAGAAGTGACCGGTGCGTCGAAGTTGTACCAGTCCATCTTTTCCTTGCCGAGCATGTTTGCCTTCGTCTCCAGGAACTTCACAAACGGTTCCTTGTTATCCGAAATCGCCTGCCACATGGCATCGAGCGTCTCCTGCTTCATCCGGTTGATTTGCAGCGGCTCCTGCAATACCTCATCCCAGCCTCGCTTCTCGTAGGTTGTCAGACGGAAGCCAGCAAGATGGTTGAGTGTCTTGGCGAAGAACTCCTCCCTTTCCGTGAAGACCTTTTCCAATGCCTCGAATGCATTTTTCCGCACCTCTTCATTCGGATGGGAACTTAGATTATTCGCCTGCCCGACAGACAACAGCTTCCTCTCGCCCTCCACATCGACCTCTACCTTGATATCCCCGATGAACATGTTGTAAAGCTGGCCCCATGAGGAATAGCCGTCCACGCTTAAAGCGGAGATTAATGCTTCTTCTTCCTCGGATAGCTTTTGCTTCGCCTGTTCGCGCCATTCGGATAAGATGAAGGCGAATTCACCCAGCTCAGGCGAGGCCAGTAGTTCCTGAAAACGCGCCTCCTCCATTTCTGCCAGCAACTGCTGGAGGCGGAGGACCGCAGGAGAATAGCTTGCTGAAATGGCGCTCAACTGTCCCTGCAGCTGCAGTGCCTTTACGTCCTTCGTATTCTGTGCTGTCAGGCAGGAAAGCATACCGCCTGCATGCATGATTTGCTCCATCACTTCTTTCAACTGGTCGATCGTGGCGCGCAGTTCACTTGCAGATACCTTTGTCGTCAACGATTTTGTCTGTGCAACAAGCGCCTCTACCTGCTTCGGCAAGCCATTAATGAATTGATGGAACGCCGGGGATTCGCTGCCTCCCTCAAAAAACACTTCTAAATCCCATACCTCTGGATACATTGTCGTCATTCCTTCTCCTCCCCATTCTTTCAAATGCTTTCCCTTCTCCAATTAGAAGAAAATTCTGAAAAAATAATTCGCAACGAATTATTACGAATATCGAAATACATTTCCTATTATAGGCTATTTCTTTCTTTTTTTCGATTTATTTTTTTCCGATGGTTTCATCTTTTTTTCGTG
>JBJEFP010000258.1:5606-21222 GCA_051874195.1 Lysinibacillus sp.
GAAATGGGGTGGACGACGTAGCCGCGTGGATCCAGGCGCTCCGTCAGGCGTTTGATGGCCCCTCCTTTTCCTGCAGCATCCATTCCTTCGAAAGCTAACACCAATCCAATTTTATTGTTGAATAAAAATTGCTGGGCGTTTAACATTTCATATTGGAGCACTTTCAACTTTTTCTTATATAGCTTTTTGTCCAATTCTACAGATAGATCTAAATCTTTTAGCTTTTTCACTGAACCACTCCTTGAACAATTATGTATTTATTGTAAATGATAATGGATGTAAATGGAATTTCTTGTTGCATTCCCTTGGATTGGATATAATCTTTACGAAAGGAGAGGAAGTTATGGGGCGCATCATCATACTTGCTATGACATCACTTGCATTAGTCGCTTACTCCATGACTGCTTTGTGGATCGGGATAAATGACATTACGATGATCAATGCTATAGAACGGCAGCCGCTCATCTTTTCACCTGCTGGCTTCGTCTACTTATTTTCAATCATTTTATCCATCGGCCTTATCGGATATGTTTGGCAAGCCTATCAACAGCGCCGAACAATCTTTATAATGACTAAATTGCAAGTTTTTTTATTCGTTAGTGCCAGTGCTTTTCAAATCGCCTTTTTCCATATGTGGCACTATGAGCACTATATCGCTTCTCTCATCCTGCTGGCGTTGCAGCTCCTTTCCTTATTCAGTTTACATCTGACCTACCCGCTTCATAGGGAGAACATACTTTTACGCATCCCAATCGCCATGTGGCTTGGATGGAATTTATTTTTTGCTTTCATCATCGGCAGCTATGTCCTGCTGTATTTTGACTGGGATAGATGGGGGCTGAGCAATGCTTTATGGACTGTCATCCTGCTGACTGCCGGAGCTGCCATAGCGCTTCATTTACGTTACCACCATTTCGACCGAATAGCACCGGCCATCTTCCTGTTCGGCTATATCGGCATCATTGTCACAAACGGCTTTGATGAACTATTCGTCTCGGCGGCGGCTTTCTTTTTATGCGGGGTGATGGTATTCGGGATTGTGTTTATGGAGAAGAAAAGAAGACCCGCCAGCTCATGAAAGCTGCATCCTGATGACCGGTGTCCTCCGGCAGGATGCGGCTTTTCTTTTCATAGTAGGATTTCATGTGAAAAGGGACTGTTCGATAAGCGTAGCTTATCAAACAATCCTCTCTACTCAGTCCTCTAATGCCGTCAGTATGATCGGCTTATCTTTTGTCACGATGATAGAATGTTCAATTTGGGCAACCAATGATTTGTCGGGTGTGATGAACGTCCAGCCATCGCCGGATTCCACAATATGCTCTGCCTTCGCCGAAATGAACGGCTCGACTGCCAGCACCATGCCCTCTTTCATAATCGTTGTATCCCATGCATCATAGTAGTTCAAAATATGGTCCGGCGCTTCATGCAGAGAGCGTCCCAAACCATGTCCCGTCAGATTCATGATAACCGTCAGGCCATGATCACGCGCCTCGCGTTCTACGGCTTTCCCGATTTGATTCAGTTTCGAGCCTGCCTTCACCTTCGTCATTGCCCGCTCAAATGCCGACTTCGCCACCGCGCAAAGCTTTTCCTTTTCCTCATAGCCGTCACCGACAACAAAGGAAATGCCAGTATCCGCAAAATAACCATTCCATGATCCAGAAACGTCAATGTTCACAATATCGCCTTCCTGAATCACTTTATCTCCCGGGATTCCATGCGCTACCTCATGGTTTACCGAAATACATGTATAGCCCGGGAAGTCATATTCGCCTTTAGGACCTGATACAGCTTCCGCCTCTTCAAACATACGGCCTGCGATTTCATCAAGCTCGCGTGTCGTGATCCCTGGTTTTGTTGCAGCTTTCATCGCTTCACGAATTTCAGCAACGATCCGGCCGATTTTTTTAAATGCATCTAGCTCTTCCTGTGTTTTAACAATCATGCTCAAATTCATCTCCTGATTAAAATGTCCACTATTACTATATCATATGAATTTGAACATGACACAACAGACTTCCTCGACCACTTACATGGATAAGTCTCAGCTGTCCTATGCCTTCTTCAGTAATTTAGGCGCAGCGGTAAATAACAGGCTGGCCACTACCGCTGTAAGGATGATTGCTGGAATCATGTATGTGCCGTTATATATGATGGAGTAGATCCATTCGTTCTGGTCTCCCGCATATTCCGCAAAAAAGACTGCACCGGCAACCGTATGAGCAGCATACCGGAGAAGCCCTCCGATGACTGTGCCCAACGTAACATAGAAAATAATCTTGGACTTTACATTAGCATGTGCTGCTTCAAGCAACGGCTTTCTCACAACAGCGGCCAGTCCCACAACTGTGAAGGCAAGGCCGTAATCGAGAAGTCCCTGTGCCCAATGATAAATCTTTGGAGCGAACATCATTTGCAATATGCCAATGAGCAACCCTGTTGTGAGCCCGGCACCCAGCCCCCAACGGATTGCCATCAAGACGATCGGCACCATGACGAAGCTGACGGATCCCCCCTGTGGCATACTGATTGTAAGGGTATCCAAAATAATCCCTACCCCTGCGAAGATGGCAATCTCTACAAGCATTAATAATCTCTTATGATCCATTCTAATGTCCCCTTTTTGATGTAGAACACAAGAAGGTGGAATAGAAAAAACGACCTCAGGACAGAGCCTGACGTCGTTTGAAGTCGGTTTCCATCCACATCCCTACGCAAGTGCTAGCTTACAGGTTCTAAGAGTCAGTGCAGATACCGTGCACAATCTCAGCCGACTTACTCGGCCCCCCTTGTGGTACATCTTGAATTTCCTTAATTGTACGAGAATGGACTCCGTTTTTCAAGTACCTAAAATTATGAAACTTCTGCATGCTTCACCCGTAAATAACTAATAATTCGGAATAAAAGGAGGTATACTAATGGACAGCACGAAAGGATTAAGTGCATTAAATTATTTGAGTGTGTTTTTCGCCCCGTTCCTCGTTCCCATCGTCATATATTTTGTGAGCTCTGATGCGGAAGTGAAGCGTCATGCCCTCCGCGCCCTATTATCCCATCTCATCCCTGTTGTTCTCGGAATTATATTATTCATTCTGGTGCTGGTCGTCGGGGTGTTCGGTGTGCGGATTAACGAAGGGACATTACTGATCTTCTGGCTGGTTATAGGTCTCGGGTACGGTGCGCTTTACCTGGCCATCACCATCTGGAATGTCATACAGGGAATAAAAGTGCTCCGCTAATAAGTTTATGCAGATGGGTGTTTTGGGTATTTAAGAAGAGACATCCTAAACACCACCACGAAGTCTAAAAGGAGGCTGACGTATATGAAAATGAAAAATCTGTTCAAGACAGCTGTCAAATGGGGGCCGGTCGTATACCCGGTCGTTAGAAAGATTTTGGGAAACAGAAAGGCAAAGGCTTCCATGCCTACACGCCGTCGCTAACTGAACGGAGCATCCCCTGTGGCTGCTCCGTTTATTCGTGTTCCATTGGATTGATTCCTGTATAGGACGCATCATCCTTACCAAAAAAGCATTCAGCTGCGACAAGTATGTAAGGAAGGCCATCACAATTTGGCTGCTTATGCTTCCGATACGAAGGAATGCCCGAGCGAAAACGCCGCCTTCCCGCCATCCATCATCAAAAAGGGAGGATACCCAAGCAACTCGCCATGGTCTCCTCCCTTTCCCTACTTCAATATGATTTTCGTACGGCTATGCCCTTCCTTCAGCTTTTCCACCTCGAGGATGGCAGGCATGGCCTCCTTCAGCTCTGCGACATGGGAGATGACCCCCACCATTCGTCCTGACTTCTGTAAATCAATCAACGTATCGATGGCCCGTACCAATGATTCTTCATCGAGTGAACCGAAGCCCTCGTCGATGAACATCGTATCGATGCGCACATTGCCTTGAAAGCTTTGGATGACGTCTGCCATGCCGAGAGCCAGGCACAGGGAGGCATTGAACTTCTCTCCACCAGACAGCGTCTTCACGTCCCTTGCCTGTCCAGTATATGCATCGTATACATCGAGGCTCAGTCCGCTCTGCCGGCCGTGCGATTCCTGACGCTCCGAGCATTCTAGCCTGAACTGGCCATTCGATAGATGGGAGAGGCGGATGTTGGCCGCTTCCGTAATTTGTTCTAGGTAGCCCATCTGTACATACCTTTCAAAGGAAATGCGCGGTTCATTCTTTCCGCGTAGCACATCATACAACTGCACAATTTCTCCGGATACTTTTTCAAGCCGGTCGATTTCTTCTGCAGCCTTTGCCAGCTTTTCCGCATAGAATCCGCATTGGGTCGCATATTCCCTTGTCCTGTTCAAGGTATTGAACGCCGCCTCGTAGGCCTCCTTCAATGCCTGCAGCTGCAGGCGCATCGCCTCCACATCCGCGGGTTCTTTCCCCTGCAGAGCCTTTTGCTCCTCTTGCACGAATTCATTCAGTGCGTGCAGTTCCTTGATGAAATCCATGTACTGCTGTTTCAGCGTTGCCATCTGTGCGTCTGTCCGCAATGCCGCCCTGAACGCCTCTTCATCCTGGAAATCCGCCTTGGATATGGCCTCCTGCAGTCCCATCTTCTCCGTCTCGCGTTTGGCAGACAGTGAGCCCTTCAGCTCCTGCGTATGCCTGATCGCCTCCTTGATTTTGACGAAGTCTGTATGCTCCTGTTCGTATTGTCGCTCGGCATCCTTCAGCGATTGCTGCAGGAGCGCCAATCGTTTTTTCGCCTGACCGTACGCTTCATCGACTTGCGCCAACGTTTCCAAGCCGGTAGGGATATTGCGCCGTTTTTCCTCTAGCGCGGCCTGTTGCTGGATGAAATGCTGCTTTTCCTCTTCATATTTCGTTCGTAGCGCTGTCAGCCTTTCCTCACACTCGGACAGCTTCTGCTGTGTCTGCTTCGCCTCGGACTTCAATGCTGTCAGCTCTTCGTTTTTCTGAAGTAGGGTCTTCACATCGTCGGACGCCTCGCGATACCTCTCTTTATATAAGTCCCCTTTAGAAAGGTCCACTTCCATTGCCAGCAGCTCCTGCTGCAGATCATGGAACTGGGCTTTAGCTGCTTCCAGCCTTGCTTCTGCCAGTGACTGCTGTTGCTGGGCGCGGGCCAGCTCCTCCTTCGCCTGCTGCAGAGATGCCTTATCGATTGCTTCCTCAGCATGGGCGCGGATGTTCGGATGTTCCGTGCTTCCGCAGACAGGACAGGCATCCCCCGGTGTGAGCATGGCCGCCAACTCGGAAGCACGATGGTGGACCCATTTCCTCTCCTGGTTCTCATACAGCCGTTCGGCAGCTTCGTATACAGCGTTCGTCTTTTCTGCTTCCACCTGGAGAAGTCCCATCTGTTCAGATGCTCTTGCCAGCTTTCCGAACCCATGGACAACCTCCTTCAACCGCTGCTCCTCGGCCATCCTTTGCGGCAGCATGGCCACCTGCTCCTCGATTTCCTCCATCATACGGCTTCGAGCTTCTAAAAGCTCCCTGTACCCCTTGTACCGGGCGTTGACTGCCGTCATTTCATTGGCTAATTGTTCAATCGAGCGTTGCAGTGCCGGTACACGCTTGGCAAGCCCCTCGATTTCTTCATAAATGGGTCTGATTCTTTCCATTTCATTCATTTCAGTTGCCTGCTTCAGCCGCTCGGACTCACGTGACTGTTCATATTTCAGCCTTGCTTCCGCCTCCGCGCAGCGGGCTTCAAGACGGCCCTTCTCTACATCGTAGGCCGCCAGTCTACCAGATGCCTCAGTGAGCTCTTTTTGCGTCATTCCGTAAGCTTGGTACAACGGAAGAATCCCTGCCGCCTTCACGGCCGCCTCGCATTCCTCGTTCTTCTGTTCGAACAGTGGCCGTTGCTGCTCCTTTTGGGCCAGCAGCGTTTGCTTCTGTTGCCATGTATGGATGCGCTCATTCAGCTTCTCACCTTCGATGCACTGTTCCTGCACCTCACTGTGTGCTTTGAAACTTGCCGTATAGGCTGCTTCATCCGAAAGAGCCTTTTGCTCGTAATAGATTCTTTCCTCTTCCAGTGCCTGCAGAATCTGATAGATATTCGCGTGGCCTTGCACACGTTCGAACAGCAGCGATTCGCGCAGCGGCAGCGCACCTGAAATCTGGTCGATGTACTGGTCCCGCATCGCTTTCGCCATTTTCGCCTGCTCCTCTGCAGCCTGCTTCTTTCCTTCAAGCTTTTTGGCGATTTCGCCATAACGCTCCGTCTTGAAGATTTTACGTAGAATCGCTTCCTTGTTTTCCGTCTGGGAAGTCAGCAGTTTGCGGAACTCGCCCTGCGGCAGCATGATGATTTGATTGAACTGGTCGTACGTCAGTCCGATGATTTCCTCGATTTTGGCGTTGATTTCTTTTGCCTTCTGCCGCTCGACCACCTTGATTTCTTCACCTTTCGGGCCAATTTCAAAAAATGCATAATCCTCCCCCGTCGCCGTCTTCCGTCCTTTCTTCACATGGGGAAGCTGGCGGAACACGCGATACACTTTTCCGTGCATTTCAAATAGCAGCTCCACAGCGGTATGCACCTTGTCATCGGCAAACTGGCTGCGCAGCGACTTATGGTCCTTCCGGTCGGAACCGCTCCCGTTTCCGTAAAGGGCGAAGGCAATGGCATCAAAGATCGTCGTTTTGCCCGCACCGGTCTTTCCGGAGATGACGAACAGGCGGTGGTTTTCAAGCTGGGTAAAGTCGATCACTTCCTCGCCCTTGTAGGGTCCGAATGCACGCATCATTAATTTAAGAGGCCTCATTTCACCCCAACCTCCTGTCCTTCCCGTTCTTCCGTCAGCAGCTCGTTCAGTGCTTCCTTGAACAGTTGCTGCATCATGTCGCTCGGCTCCTGCTTCGCCACTTCCTCATAAAATGCCTTGAACAAGGTAAAGTCATCCAGCTGCTCCCGCTTTACGAGACCTTTTTCCTCCTGCTCCATCATGCGGACCGTCTTGCGCTCCACATGCATCGCGTTTTTATAGACCGTACGGACCTGCTCCATTGCGTTAAGAACGGGTGTCTGGTCGGTAAGACGGACGAATACATAATCATCGCTTTCCGGGTGCCGTAGGATTTGCTGGATTTCCCCTTCCACGACGCGGATGTCGCGTCGTGGGATGAGCTTTCTTTTCTCCACCGCAACGGAGCCGTCCGCAGCCAGCTCCACTACATAGAAGCCCTTTTCATGCATGGACTCCGATAATGAGTATTTTAGCGGCGAGCCGGCGTAGCGGATGTTTTCATGCAGGACATAGTGCGCCTTATGCAGATGCCCCAGCGCCGTATAATGGAACGGTGTGAAATGTACGGCATTCACGCATTCCGAGCCGCCGATCGCAAGAGGACGCTCGGAGTCGCTCGTATTGTCCGCCTCTTCTCCATAGGGCGTCACGAACGCGTGTGCCACTGCAATATGGCGCACACCGGGCTTCATGCCCTGCTGGATGTGTGCAACCGTCTCCTTCATCGCCTCATCATATGTCGTCACCTGTCGATTTCCAAAGACCTGCCTGACGATGCTCGGCTCGGCAAACGGGATGAGGTGAAAATGCACCTCCCCATGCTCGTCCTCCAGCACAACCGGCTTTAAATCCGCCCGCATTTCACCCGCCAGGTAAAGCCCGGACTCCTTCATCAGCTTGCTCCCGAACTGCAGGCGTGTCGGGCTGTCATGGTTGCCTGCAATCGCTATGACCGGGATGCCCCGCTTCAGGACGATTTCCGCCAATGTATCATCCAGCAGATCGACTGCGTCCACCGGTGGGATGGCACGATCATACAAATCCCCTGCAATAATGATGGCGTCCGGCCTTTCCTCATCGATGGCCTCAACGAATTGCTGTAAAATATAGTGCTGGTCCTCCGTCATATAGACGCCCTGGACAAGCTTCCCCAAATGCCAGTCAGCCGTGTGAAAAATTTTCATATAGTTGCCTCCTTTCATTCCTCTTCAAATTACTACTATCATACAACATGTTTCTATAAATAGAAACATGCGTTCCTATTTTTATGGAAATTATTTTCCTCCAGAAAGTGAAAACGGCTCTTTCTCTACAGAAAGAACCGCTTCCATCGTTCATAGCCGTAATAGATGATCACTTCCTCTATCGGCTTTACCGCTGCTACCTCATTCTCTTCAACCGGCTGTGCCTGACGCTGTTTGGCAATCTCCTCGAATGTCAGCGGGTTCGGCTCCGGCAATTCCGTCACGCCAAGCGGCTCCAGTCCCCGCTTTTCCGCAAATGCATTCGCCATCACCAGATAGCCCTCCATGTTTGGATGGACATCTGCTGGATTCGGCAAGTAGCGGGGCGCCTCGTCGCCAAACGCAACCGGAACAAATTCCGCACCGGATTGCACAGCGGTCCGCTTCAGAATTTCATTCAATACACCGAGCTGCCCCTCGACCCCTTGAGCTTGTGTGTCATGCACGCTTGTATAGGGGAAATAATAGCCCATTACGTATACGTCTGCATGCGGAGCAAGCTCCTTCACCTGCTCCAGCAGCTCCATATAACCCTTCCTCGCATTGTTGAGGGCGAAGTTGACAGGCAGCTGCGAGTAGCTGATGGAACCTGTCTGCGGATTGTGGGACACCAGGGAAAGAAGGTCATTCGCGCCTGCGGAAATGGTGATGAGGGTGGCATCCCTCAATACATTTCGCGCCTCCTCCGTCTGGATACGTGCAAGGACGTCCTCCACCGTATACCCCGGAAACGCAAGCTGTTTTGTAAATGATGCCAGCTGGCCGGAACGCTTCAACTGCATGGCAATCAAATCGGCATATCCTGCATCAATTTCTGCATACGGCGTCTGCCCCGCAGCAAGGGAATCTCCGAGGGCAACATATACTTCCTTTGCCGAGGCACTGGATGTAAACAGAAAAGATGCAAGAAGAAGCATCCACATCTTTTTCATCCTGCATCCTCCTTCTTGTTATTTTTCACTGTTCCGTTATAGCACTACCCCGCAAAATCGCGGCATTCAGTTTAAAACGCCCAACTGCCTTTACGGAAAATCGGCTCGATTGTACCGTCAGCCAGCTCCCCGTCTATATCCATCTCTGCACTGCCGATCATGAAATCCTCATGGGTGATGGATGTATTGATGCCCAGGGCTTCCAGCTGTCCTTCCTCCAATGTACGCCCGCCTTCATAGCACGTCGGGTAGGCCTCGCCGATTGCCAGGTGGTTCGAGGCATTTTCATCGAACAAGGTGTTGTAATACAAAATATTTGAAGCGGAAATCGGCGATTCATGCGGAACAAGTGCGACTTCTCCTAAATAACCGGACCCTTCATCGGCTGTGATGAGCTGCTGGAGCAGGTCGTTTCCTACCTCCGCGTGCGCCTTGACGATCTTTCCGTTTTCAAACGTCAATGAGAACCGGTCAATGACATTGCCCTTATAGGCGAGCGGCTTCGTATTGGCCACGACGCCATTTACCCCATGCTTCATCGGCATTGTATAGACTTCCTCGGTCGGCATATTGGCGATGAACGTCACACCCTGCGGCGATTTGCTTCCGCCTGTCAGCCATAAGTGCTTGTCCGGCAGTTCAATCGTCAAGTCCGTACCTGGTGCCTTGTAATATAATTTTTTATAGCGCTTTTCATTCAACAGGGCTGCACGCTTTTCCAGGTTGGCCACATGCTCTCGCCAGGCCTGCACTGCATCGCCCTCGCCGATTCGTACCGTTTTGAAGATGGCCTCCCACAAAGCATCCACCTGCTCTTCTTTCGGCAAATCCGGAAATACCTTCGCCGCCCATTCCGGAGAAGGAACAGCCACGATGGACCATGCCACATCGTCATTCATGACGGCTTTTCTGTATCCTGCAAGCGCTGCACCGGCCGCTTTTTGATGAGCCGATATCTTCTTCACGTCAATCCCTTTGAGCAGATCCGGGTCTGCCGCATCGATCCACAGGAAGGCACCGTTGCGTTCAATCAGTTCCTGGCGCTGCTCCACAATCCATCTTGGGAATTTTTCAAGCTCTTCCACTGTGGCATGTTCAAAAAAGGCACGGTCAAAAACGGCGTCCGTCAAATTGACATGCACTCGTCCTGCACCGGCTTCATATGCCTTCTTCACTACTTCACGCGTAAAATCTAGCGTATCCGTCGATGTATTGATCAACAGATACTGCCCCTGTTGGATGTTCACTCCGACTTTTACAGCCAGTTCTGCAAACGAAGCCAATTTCTCCTCAAAAGTCATACATTATTCCCCCTTTTTAAATGTCCTTTTCGCTTTCGGATTTCCGCTTTTCGCTTTATAAGGCGCCTTCCCTGCTTTTTTGCCTTCCTGGCCGCCTACCCTCTTCGTAGCCTTTTCTATTGTTTTGGAATTGCCCTCTATCAGTGTGCCCTTCGACCAGATCTTTTGTACGGGCTTGCCTGGAATTTCACGTGTCCATTTTTTGTAGGTTTTCTCATCCTTAAAGGAAAGGAGCGTCAGTACTTCCCCGTCCGCCCCTGCACGGCCTGTACGGCCAGAACGGTGGAGATACTGCTCGATCGTGCGCGGGACATCTACGTGGATGACATGCGTAAGGCCTGCGATGTCGAGGCCCCGTGCAGCGATGTCAGTAGCGATCAGAATGCGTGCCTCTCCTTTGCGGAAGGCATCCAATGCTTTCTTCCGCTCCTCCTTCTTCATATCGGAATGAAGCGTGACAATCGGCGCTTCCCTATATTTCAGCTTTGTCTCTTTCATTAACACTTGGTCGATATTATTGACGAAGGCCAGCCCATGCATTCCTTCCATGTTGGACAGACGGCGCAGCAAATCTGTTTTGTCCCGTTCATCGACTTTTACGAAGGAGTGGACCACCTTCCCCGGGTTCACCATATCCTCGGGCTTGATTTTAATGCGTAGCGGTTCAAACATCATCCGTGCCGCCACTAGCTCGATTTCTTCCGTAATCGTGGCGGATACTACTACAACCTGGCGTCCCCATGCGGAATCATCGATGAACGATTTTACAACGACACGGTATTCACGGCTGAGCAGTTGATCGCACTCGTCCAGTACAATCGTCTCGACTTCCCTCAGTTTCAGCTTTCCGCTCCGCGCCAGCTCGTTTAGACGTCCCGGCGTCCCGACCACTATCGTCGGCTTTTTCTTCAATTTTTCGATCTGCCGTGCCGAGTTGGCACCCCCGATCAATTGCTGCACGGTGATGTCCGTGCCCGCCGTCCACTCGCGAATCACTTCCACAATCTGCATCGCCAGCTCCTGTGACGGTGCCACAATCAATGCCTGCGTCTGTTTCTTTGCGCCATCCACCTTGTTGAGGATCGGCAATACATAGGCAAGCGTCTTCCCGGATCCTGTCGGTGATTCTGCAACGATATCTTTCCCCTCCAGCATGGCTGGAATCATTTCCTGCTGTATTTTCATTTCGGATTCGAATGGCCATTTCTTCTGCAACGTTTCATTTAATAATTGGATAACTGACATTATTTATACCTACCTTTGTTTACTTGAGTTTAGTGTAACACATACAAGTAGTAAAATGAGCTGCCCAGAAAGCCTAGAAACTTTCCGGACAGCTCTGTTTTTCTTGATGAGTTTTCGACCAATACGTATCGCTCGGTGCAATGACCTCTTCAAAAGGCCGCCGATTCCTAATTCCCGGCCACTTCGTATCCGCACGCCGTGATGGCCGTTTCCGCCAGCACGATGAGCGAATCGATGTATTGTGTACCGAGTTTCAACTCTTTATTGACAATGGAGAGCTCTGTGCAGCCCAGCACGACGAAATCGCACCCTTCCATCGACTGCTCGATCGGCTCCCATATGTCCCACGTCACGTCACGTCCGGCCTTTACATAATCATAAATCACCGACATGACCTGTCTTTGGATATCCTGCTGGGGGACGATCGGTACTATCCCCTGTTCCTCGAGCGCCGCTTGATACACGCCGGCCTGCAGCGTACCATCCGTCGCCAGGATGCCTACACGGCTTGCGCCGAGCTCCTTCGCCCGCTTGGCTGTTTCACGAATCATATGGATGACAGGCACAGACGACGCCTGCTGCATCTCTTCGTAGAACGAATGGGCCGTGTTGCAGGGGATGCAGATGACGCCTGCCCCATATTCAGCGAGCTTCTTTACATCGCGTGCCAAGTACGGCACCGGATTTTCCTGCGAATTGTCCAGGATATATGCCGTCCGGTCCGGAATGGTTGTATCATTGTCGATGATTGTATGGATATGCTCCTGGTCCTTTGTTGCTTTTGTACGGCGTACGATCATTTCCCCGATCAGCATGGTAGCCAGCGGGCCGACGCCGCCTATAATTCCTAACATTTTTTTCATTTATTCAGACAAACCTTTATTATTGAAGTATTTTTTGTATTTGCGGTAATAGTTTAAGCTATTGAGCGTCAGTTTAGTCCAGCGTTTCACGTTCATATCCTGATTGAAGAATAAGGAATTCGTGTATTTCCCTTCACGGATCAGACTTTTTGCCTTCAGCTTCAATTTTTCGTTAGATGCATATTTGAACAGCACGCCTTTTGGAATGATCATCCATAGATGCTCATTATCCGCATACGTCAGGCTTTGCTTGATATCCAGCATGTGGTCGTCTGCCACATACTTCATCAGGTTATAGCCCGCCGCCGTCACATAATAGCTAGAGCGGCCGTTTCGCAAATTGATTTCAAACAGCTTGTACTGCTTGTCGCGCACGTCATATTTCATATCAAAGTTCGCAAACCCTGTATAGCCGATGTCTTCCAGGAAGAAGCGGACCTGGTCCATCAGCTGCTTATCGTACGTAGTGACGATGGCGGCATAGCTACCGATCCCTTCCGGCGAATGCTCCTCTAAAATCGGGTTGCCAAGGCACATCAGCTTCACCTTTCCGTCTTTCCCGACATACGCATTCAACACGCGCATATAGGAATCGTCACCCGGTATGAACTCCTGCACAATCATCGTATCCTGGTATGTAGAACTATAGATTGCCTTTAGAATGGCTGTTTTCTCCTCTTCATCATGTGCGATGAATACCTTCTTCTTGCCTGGGAATTTACATGCCCAGTATTCAACAGAGTTCGATGCCTTCAGGATGATTGGATAATCGAAGGGCGGTACGAAAGATTCGTAATCCTCAGCCGTCACAGTCGTCGTGCCGGGATACTTGAATTGGTATTTCTCGCACATCTTGTAGAAGTTTTCCTTCAGCAGAATCTGGTCCATCAATGATTCATCGATATATGGAACGGTGAACCATTGCTGCAGTGCCGGCTTGTTTTTGATGATCAGCTTTGCATAGTCATCTCCGCACGCCAGAAGTAGCAATTTTTTGTCCGGATACTGCGCTGCCACCTTCTCCATCGCCCCGACGAACACTTCCTGGCTATTCAGATTGTCGATTTGCTGGAAATGTAAGATGCGGCTGTCCTGCGTAGGCGTCAGGTGGGCCCGGCCCAGTACGAGCGGCTTTAACCCATACGCTTCGTAAAAGGCACGCGCCATGCCGTATGCATTCATGTCCGAACCTAATAATATCGGTAAAAATGGTTGTTCTTTTGCTACCATTATCTATTCAACTCGCTTTGGTTTTAATTTCGTTAATGTCTAGTTTATCACATTTTCTAGTACGGTCACGCGGAAAGTATTGTAATATTTGACCAGGGAACAAGCGCTGATGAAAGGCTGATGGGGAAATGAAGACCGGCGCCTCAAGCGATGTACCTTCCCACCTGCTCTTTCATCGCAAAATAAAAAGCCGGCATGATCATATTTTCATCATGCTGGCTTTGCATTCGGGGAGCCCCCTATTTTCTGTAACTGTCCGTTCAAACGGACTCGATGATTAGTGCGATGCCCTGCCCACCGCCGATGCATAGGCTCGCTGCGGCATATTTGCCTCCCCGGCGCTTCAGTTCATATGCCGCGCTGAGGATGACGCGCGTACCGCTCGCACCGACCGGGTGGCCGAGCGCTATCGCTCCGCCGTTGACGTTTGTCTTCTCACGGTCCAGTCCCAGTTCCTTTTCCACTGCCAGGTACTGTGCAGCAAACGCTTCATTCACCTCTACTAGATCCAGATCCTCCATGCTCAGGTTTGCACGCTCCAATGCCTGTCTGATGGCCGGTACCGGACCGATGCCCATCACAGTGGGATCGACCCCCGCTATGCCCCATGAGACGATGCGTGCAAGCGGCTTCAGTCCATTCTCCTCGACGAAGTGCTCGCTTGCCACCACAACCGAAGCAGCCCCGTCATTAATGCCGGAAGCGTTGGCGGCCGTCACTGTTCCGTCCTTCTTGAACGCCGGCCGGAGCTTGGCGAGCGACTCCATCGTCCCGCCTTCCTTTATATGCTCATCCGTGTCGACGACGACTTCCCCTTTGCGTGTTTTGATCGTCACCGGTACGATTTCCTCTTTGAACTTCCCTGCATCCCGGGCAGCTGCCGCTCGGGCATGGGACAGCAGTGCAAATTCATCCTGGTCCTCACGGGAAATGTCATACTGATCCGACAGCTTCTCGGCAGTCATTCCCATACCATCGCCTGTATATTGGTCCGTCAAGGTCGCTGACAGCATGTCGACGAATTTCAAATCGCCCATTTTCGCACCGCCGAATCGCTGTTCGAAATTCGAATACGGCGATTGCGACATGTTTTCCGCCCCGCCGGCCAATACGACATCCGCCTCCCGAAGAAGGATCTGCTGGGCAGCGGTTACGACTGACTGCATGCCGGAGCCGCACAGCCGATTTTGTGTAAGCGCCGGCACCTCCTGCGGTATGCCGGCATACAGCCCGATGTGTCTTGCCAAATACGCCGAATTCGGCCCTGTTGTGATGACCCCGCCATATACGACATGGTCGACCTGCTCCGGCGTTACCCCTGAACGTTTCAATGCCTCTACTGCTGTGGCTGTTCCGAGCTGTACGGCATCTACTCCTGCAAATGAACCCCCGAACGCTGTAAAGGCAGTCCTTGCTCCATCTACTATATATACATTTGTCATGTTCTCATATCCCCTTTGTTTGTCTAGACATTTTGTTTCGGACGCAGTGTATGCTTCAGGACCTTCCCAGAAGCGTTGCGCGGCAGACTTTCCACAAATTCGACTTCCGCCGGCACCTTGTATTTGGCAAGCTGCGTTCTTGCATACTGTAAAACTTCCTCCTCTGAAAGAGACTTTCCTTCCTTGAGAGCAACGAACACTTTCGCCACTTCCCCATACACTTCATGAGGAATTCCGACGACCGCGGCCTCCAGAACTTCCGGCATCTGATAAAGAACTTCCTCGATTTCAATCGGGTAGATGTTTTCTCCTCCACGGATGATCATATCCTTCTTGCGGTCTACGATATAAAGATAGCCTTCTTCGTCAAAGCGGCCCAAATCTCCTGAATAGAGCCATCCATTGCGTATCGCTGCCGATGTCTCCTCCGGATTCCGCAAGTAGCCCTTCATCACCTGCGGACCGCGGACGCAGATTTCCCCCACTTCCCCGACAGGCACCACTTCTCCCCCTGCATCGACTAGCTTTACTTCTGTTCTAGCAAGCGGCTTTCCAACAGAGCCAATCTTCGTTAGAGCCGCTTCATCGAGCAGGGAAGTGGCTGCCGG
>JBJEFP010000258.1:21322-40386 GCA_051874195.1 Lysinibacillus sp.
CAACAGAGCCAATCTTCGTTAGAGCCGCTTCATCGAGCAGGGAAGTGGCTGCCGGAGTATTTTCCGTCTGGCCGTACAAGTTTTGTACAGCTACCTTCGGAAAGGCCTCCTTCAGCCTTTTGACAAGCTCATACGGCATTGGTGCAGCTCCATAGCAGAACAAACGGAGATGTTCGAAATGATACGTTGTCAGTTCAGGTCTATTAAGAAGAATGGTATACATAGCCGGCACCCCAAAGAAAATCGTTGCAGATGCTTCCTCCAGGTGTGCAAGCGTATGATCCGGTGAAAAGCTTTCTGCGATGATGACAGTTCCCCCGCGGTACATGGTCGGTATGGCAAACACATGGCTGCCGGCACAGTGGAATAGCGGCGTACAGATATACATGCGGTCATCGCGTGTCATATTCATTGACTCCGACCAGATTTCAGCCGTTTCATAGATGTTCCGGTGCGACAGCATGACGCCCTTCGGTTTGCCCGTCGTTCCGGACGTGTACATGACGACAGCTGTATCGTCCGCTTCGAGAGAGACGAAATCATCTCCTGAATAGGAATCATCCTCCAAAATGGTCCGTATGTCCTGGAGGTTCAGCTCCTCTTCAAAATGAGAATTCGTCGCTTCAAGCGTCTGGGCAACGGCATCATCATAAAAGAGGGCCTTCGCTTCCGAATGCATGAAAATATAATCCACTTCCGGTGCAGCGAGCTTTGTATTGACCGGCATCACCGTACATCCTGCCAGCTGAACACCGTAGTAAACGGCCATGAATACATCCGAATTCAGCATGAACTGGGCGATGATGTCGCCTTTTCGGTAGCCCCTGCCTTGCAAATAGCCCGCAATCTTCTTTGCATTGTGGTAAAGATCCCGATACGTCCACTCATTGTCCTCAAAAATGATCGCCGTTTCTTCTGGTCTGTCGAGCGCATGCTGCGTTAATACATTTGTCATAAACATTTGAAGCCCTCCCCTTAAAGCCTTCAATTCTTTTAACATGTATACCAGTCTTCGAGCCAATCTATTTTAAAATCTGCTTTGCAATGATGCCCTTCATGATTTCCGTTGTACCTGCATAAATCGCCGCAACCGGGATGTCCCGGTAGCGACGGGCAATCTCGTATTCCTCCATATAGCCATATCCCCCGTGGAGCTGCAGGCACTCGCTCGCCACACGCTTGGCCATTTCGCTGATCCACCACTTGGCCATCGATACCTCTTTGACGATTTGCTCGCCGGCAATATGCTTTTCGGCAAGAGAATTGACATATGTACGGCCGATGTCGATTTCCGTCGCCATCTCGGCCAGCTTAAACTGCGTATTTTGGAAATCCGCAATGCGGCTGCCGAACGCCTTCCGCTCCTTTACATAATCCGTCGTCAGCTTCAGCATTGCCTCCGCCTCCACCTGTACCTCGATCGCTACAATGAGGCGTTCCTGCTGCAGCTTATCCATCAAGTAATAGAAGCCTCTTCCTTCTTCCCCAAGGAGGTTTTGCGCCGGGACCTTCGCATCCTCAAAAATGAGCTCGCCCGTATCCGCGGAATGCATGCCGATTTTATCGAGCTTCTTGCCCCGTTTAAAGCCCGGCGTCCCCGTTTCCACCACAAGAAGGCTGATCCCCTTATAGGCAGGTGCGGCCTGTGGATCGGTCTTGCAGACGACGACTACATAGTCGGCATGGATGCCGTTTGTGATAAAGGTCTTCTCGCCATTCAGGATATAATAGTCCCCTTCCCTCCTGGCTGTCGTACCGATGCCGGCCAGGTCGGAACCGGCCCCCGGCTCCGTCATGGCTACCGCCGAAATCAGCTCCCCCGTCACGCTTTTCGGCAGCCACTTCTGCTTCTGCTCCTCCGTCCCATATGCTTCTATATAGGGCGTGACAATATCGGAATGCAAGGCAATCCCGCTCGCCAACCCTGCACCGACACGTTCCAGCTCCTCCGTCAGAATCATGGAGTAGCCAAAATCCAGTCCCAGGCCGCCATACTCCTCACTGATCATCGGGCACAAAAATCCGTTCTCCCCAAGCCTGCGCCAAAATGCACGCGGGATGTCCCTCTTTTCCTCCCATTCTTCAAAATAAGGATATGCTTCCTTATCCAGCATTTTTCGTAATGACTTGCGAAACATTTCATGTTCCTCTGTAAACAAAATCCCCATACTCTGTCAGCCCCTCCGAAATCAGAAAATTAGAACTTATTAACATTCTATCAATGAATGACCATTCATTGCAATGTAAATTCCGCCCTTTTACAAACAAAGAATGTTTTATACAAGCCATTTTTCACTATAATAGAAAGGAAACGGAGGATGACAATATGCACTATGCGCTACTCGGGGATCTGCATTCCCATTATCACAATACAAAGGCCGTATTGGAACATATCAGAAAGATGGCACCGAACGCCCAGGTCATCGGTTTGGGGGATTTATTCGAATGCAAAATCGCCAAAAAGAAGGCGGCTTCTCTAACAGAACATGTACCGCTGAAAGATGCAGCCATCATTCAAAAGAAATTCACTAAGCTGCTTACCTTCCCCTCTATCATTGGCAACCAGGAGGAGCGCATTGCCCAAGTGACGGGACAGGAGGAATTTCTCCGCTACGAGGAAAAAATTCTTATAGAAAATGCCACCTTGCTTCATGGCCACCAGTTTCTGTGGGATGAACATTTCGAGCCAAGCTTTCCCCCATATGAAACGCCTCTACTGTTTTTCGGACATAGCCACCGGGCTGCGATTTATACCGAAAAGAAGCGGACGCAGATCGAATACAACAAACCGTTTCATGTCGGGGACGGCCATACATACGAGATCAATGTCGGCGCCGTTGTGGAGTCGCGCGACTGGTGTCTATACGACAGCCGGCAGATGACCGTGACGTTCTTCCAGGCACCTGCGGATGAATAAGCTCCCTGTAAAAAAGCGATCCGGGATATTTCCCGGATCGCTTATTTCATCAACGTCTTCTTCTGGTTAAAGATAATTTTCTGAAGCTCCTGTAATTTTCCGATGACTATATGGGACACATCAGCAAGTTGCTGCAGGTACTGTTCCGCAGCCCTTTTATCGCCGTTATTGTAGGCGTTCACGGCCTTTCGGGCGATTTCATGCACTTCAAGATGCGGCTGTTCCAGCTCCTTGAACGCCCGCTCGTTCCCGAGGAGCTCCCGGCCCTTCCCATAGTACCACTGCCCAAGGCGCGATTCCCGTGGCAGGCCGACATCCAGCTCCGTCATCTTCTCGAATCCTAGAATCAGATTATAAATCTTCCATCGCCATAAAAGATGGTCTGTAATCGTCAGCTCGATGATGTCCTCCTGGCTGATGATGAAGTTTTTCGAAATCGTCGTCGAACGGTATCCGTCGATCATCTTGCTCAGTTTATAGATGGCGTCTCCCGTCTCAAATACGATCTGCTTGCTACGGACGACACTTTCTGCGATGTTTTTATTGCGCTCCGTAATCTCGGATGCAGATTCCGCCTGATGACGTGTCGTCAAAGCAATCTGTTCGAACCTTGCCCCCTGCGTCTGCAAGGTTTTGTTCAGCTCTGCCAACGTCTTGTACACCTGCATCGCATCGGTGACCCCTTCATGCAGATCATGGGCTGATTTCTTCGTCAGCTGGTTGATGCTGTTCGTCAATTGCAGCAGCTCCTGAATGTCCATATTAATGGATTCGACTGATTTCTTCGTTCCATCCGCCAGTTTGCGCACTTCCTCCGCTACAATGGCGAATCCCTTTCCTGCTTCACCAGCACGGGCAGCCTCGATGGATGCATTGAGTGCCAAGAGATTCGTCTGATCCGCAATTCCCTTGATCAGCTCCATCAGCTTGGCCACGCTATTGACCCGCTCCACCAGCTGCGTCACATCCTGCTGCACTTTTTGCTGCCCCTCATCTGTATTCTGCAGAATGGCCGTTACGTGCTGTAGTGAGGATAAATCGCTGTTCAACTCCTCAAGGGATATCTGTGTATGCTGGGAGATATCCCCGATGGATACGGCAATCTCTTCGATGCTTACATCGAGCTGCTCCATCAGCTCTGAAGCCTGCAGCACATCCTTCTGCTGAACCTCCTGAAACTGCAGAAGCTCCTTAATCTGGTCCAATTGCACATTATATTTGATGATTTCCCCTAGGCCGTTGACGACCGAACCACCTTGGATTTCAATATAGGTTTCCACGATAATCTGCTGATCAATCGTCACCAGGCTATCATAGGCAAGCAGAATATCAAGCATCTTATGGTGGTCACGCCTGCACGACTTTACAATCAGCGGGACGATCAGCTGATTAATCAGGGTGTAAGCGGAGAGCATCCAGTTAGGAAGAACGCCTATCCGTGCATGTGTATACGCAATACGGCGTCGCGTGAATACATAGTCGATGTTCAATTCATCCTCGAACAGACTCATAAAATGGCCATTGAAGGTCTTCTTCAAACGCTCCACCGATGAATAGGTGTTGATGATTTGGTTAAATTCAGGTATCTCCAGCAGTCTGCTGTAAAAGTTATCCAAAATGTAGTCGCGGTTTTTTATGTAGATTTCTTTTAATTGATTGACTGATTCGCGACGTATTTTTGATAACGATAAAAAATCCAGCTTCTCTTTAAATCTTTCATTCGTTTCAATATCAGAAAATGCAGCTTTCGAAAAGTACTCATAATGCTCCAAACTTTTACTTTTTCTTCCTAGCATTCGCTTCTCTCCTCATCGTTTCTTTACAGAAGTTACATGGCCATCCAGCTTCATTTTTCCGCTATCACAGCATGCCCCTTCAACGGTCCATCGCCGGCTGCTTGCAAAATGGGAAATTGAAGTCCTTTATCCCTTTGTACCGCTCTCATGTATACGTATTGAAACACATTCCATTCAGTTTACGTATTTTACATATTTTTCATTTATTGTACGAAATATATCATATAAACACCCAAAAATCACGCTAATTTTTAGCGTTTGATGGGACATGGTTCGACAGGAGGGAATATAAACGGTTTCCCTGCTTGCACCTCACAACTTTTAAAAGATCGCTGAATAAAAAGCAAGGCCGGTGTCATACTATCGGAGATTTCATTCGTGAATAGCCTTATCATGAACAAGGAGGAGATACCGATGAGCAAGCAGGACAAATTAGATCCGAAATCTCAGAAGATCCACCAGAACTGGACAAGGATAAAGCATTCAAAATCTCAGGTGAATGGCGAAACAGAGATTTCCCTCCACAACAGAATTTTGAGATCAGAAGCTAAGGCGAGACAGTTTTAACTTGATGAGGATGAAATGAAATCAAAGCCCGGAAAAAACCTTCCGGGCTTCCCCCTTATAAAACAGCAGGGCTGAGGACCGGCTAAAACGAACATACCCATGTCATGATGTCCCTATTGCTATGGCAGGGTAACTACCGCCCATTGCCACTTCTCTTTATCATGTCCTTATAAAAAAGGCTGGCCCGGAACGTCTTATCGACGTCCGGACCAGCTTTCATTTTTTACGGATGACCGCCCGAACCGGTGCCCCGTCCGCCCCCTCCACCTTCAGCGGCAGGGCGATGAAGTCATATAAGCCGGGGACGACCTGCCTGAGCACCAGGCCTTCTACTATCGTGATTCCATTTTGATACAGCGCATGATGTGCAGCCACCTGCTTACTGTCGATTGGATCCACTGAGGGATTATCCACCCCGAGCAAAAAGACACCGCGCTCCTTCAAGTAACCGGCGAGCTCCGGCTTGATGACCGGAATCACTGCCGGGAACGTCTCGCTGATGGATGGGACAGTTTTCAATAACAGGCGCGGTGCACCCTGAAAATCGATGCCTTCCATATGTTCCGGTCCGATTTCCGGTATGCCGGTGCAGTCGGCGACATATGCATCCCCTATGAAGAGATTGACATCAAGCTGCTCCATCCTCGGCGCGCCTGAATCGAAGTGGAACGGTGCATCGGCATGCGTGCCTGTATGCATGGACGTTTCCATCCTCCCGATGTTGACCGACCCCGTCCGCTCTTTCGAATACGATAGTTCAAATGAAAAGGGTGTATCACCTGGCCAGTTTGGTATACCTTTTTTCAATGTTTGTGTAATATCAATCCACATAACACACCCCTTACTAGTGCATGATAGAATCATCTAGTATTACTACGATAATTATGCTGAATACTGCAACAATAAATACCCTAATACGATGACGATAACGACGGGCACAATATATTTCATCAAGAAATAAAAAGTTTTAAAATACCCTTCCCCCATCTTGCTGCCCTGCAGCAGTTCCTGCTTTACCAGTTGTTTATCCATCACATGCACAAGGAAAATCGCAATCAGCAAATTCCCTAATGGCAAAATGACGTTCGATACGACAAAATCCGTTGCGTCGAAAATGTTGCGGCCAAATATCGAGACATCCGCAAGCGTACTATACGTCAATGCCGATGGAATGGATGCGATAAATACCAGGATGCCGATGATTACCGCCAGCTTACCGCGTGAAATATGCCACTTCTCCACAACCGCTGCAACAATGATTTCGTACATGCTGAAGGATGACGTCAATGTCGCAAAAAGGAAAAGAATCAGGAATAATGCAAGGAATACCTCGCCAAACGGCATTTGTGAAAATGCTGCCGGCAACACCATGAATAGTAGCGGCGGCCCGCTTGCCACTTCCATGTCAAAGGCGAACACAACCGGGAATATCGCTAGTCCTGCCAAGAGTGATACAAATAGGCTCAGCCCTACAACAGACCCCGCCGAGTTCGGCAGGCTCACATCCTTCTTCAGATAGGAGCTGTATGTGACCAGGCATGAAAAACCTACCGCCAGGGCGAAGAACGACTGTCCCAATGCATATAGGATGGATTCACCCGTTATGTTCGAAAAATCCGGATATAGGAAGAACTTGATCCCTTCCATCGCTCCGTCCAATGTCACCGCGCGGATAACCAGGATGAAGAACATGATGAACAAAAGCGGCATCATGAATTTATTCGCTTTCTCAATGCCGTTCTGCACGCCCAATGCAATGACGATGACATTGGCTATCGTGAATAGGCCTAAACCGGCTAAGACAATCCACGGCGTACCTGTTACCTCTATAAAAAATGCAGTTGGATCGATGGCCGGGTCGATGACATTTCCTACGACGGACACGCCGCTATAGACGAAGATCCATCCCCCTACTACACTATAGAATGACAGCAGGAGGAAGCAGCCGATAACCCCGATTTTCCCGATCCAGGACCATGCCTGCGCATGCGGGGCCAGTACCTTGTATGCGGACACAGCCTCCTTCTGCGTGCTCCGGCCGATGATATATTCAGCCAGCAGCATCGGCAGCCCGATTAGCAGTGTCAATAGGGTGAAAATAAGGAAAAACGCACCACCTCCACTTTGACCTGCCACATAGGGCATTTTCCAAATGGCGCCCAAACCGATTGCAGCGCCGGCTGATGCCAAGACAAACCCAAGTTTGCTTGACCACTGACTTTTACTCTTCTCCACTCAAAAAAACCTCCACTCTCTACAAAACTGTACGCAAATCCCAAAGCTCCGGGAAAAAACGATGATCCAGCACTTGACGTAAATAATTGACGCCAGATGAGCCGCCCGTACCGACCTTGAAACCGATAATCCGCTCGACCGTCTTCATATGACGGAAGCGCCACTGCTGCAGCCAATCCTCGATATCGACAAGCTTTTCCCCCAACTGGTATAGGTCCCAGTACTGATTCACGTTCTCGTATACAGTTTTCCAGGCTGCTGCAACCGTTTCATCCCCGCCGTACGTGGTACTGGTATCACGTGTCAGCAGTTCAGGGTTGATTGGCAAGCCTGCTCTCGCTAATGCTTGTATCGTCACATCATAGATGCTCGGTGCCTGATGTGCTTCTTTAAGCATAGCGGAGAGGGAGGAATTTTTCTCGTATATTTTTAAAATATGAGAAGATTTATACCCAAGTGCAAATTCGATGAGGCGGTACTGGTATGATTGGAAGCCGGAAGCCTTCCCTAAATCATCCCTGAATTCCAGATATTCGGCAGGTGTCATCGTCGCCAGCACATCCCAGGCCTGGATGATCTGCGTCTGGATTTTCGATACGCGTGCCAGCATTTTAAATGCCGGCTGCATCTCGTCCCGCTCGATGGCGGCGATGGCACCGTTCATTTCGTGCAGGATGAGCTTCATCCAAAGCTCGCTCACCTGATGGATAATGATGAAAAGCATCTCATCATGGTGGCCGGACAAACGATTTTGGCTCCCCAAGATTTGTTCGAGCGCCAAATACTCCCCATATGTCATGTCTTCCTTGAAATTCGTATGGATGCCCTTCTCTTGATCAACCTTCTCCCCAAGCTCTGAGATGGAACGTTCAGACATTGTAAAATCCCCCTTTGTGTTATTGGTGCCAACGATTTTTTAAGCCACGACACCTCGTTTATTTTCGAATTTTTTATATGATTCGTTTTCCATGATGCCTTTTAAAATCCGGACCGTCTCCCACACGTCCATAAAGGAGTTATAAAGCGCTACCGGTGCAAGGCGGATGCCGTTCGGTGCACGGAAATCGGGCGTCACTCCCGCTTCCTTCAGTGCCTTGCAGATACGCGCCGCCTCCTTATGAGCCAGATAGATATGACCGCCGCGCGTGTCATCTTTTGGATTTCCCACTATAAAACCGAATGGCGTCAGCTCCTGGTCAATCAGTTCCATGAAAAACTGTGTCAGCCGCAAGGACTTTTCACGGATTGCTTCGATTCCTATCTCCTGGAACATTTCCAGCGAACCGTAAATCGGTGCCAGGCTTAATATATGAGGTGTACCGATCTGATAAGCACCCGCTGTATGGGCAGGCGTCATTTCCACATCCAGATCAAATTGTTTGGCCTTGTCCGAGCCGAACCAGCCGGCAAGCCCCGGTCTTGTGCCGAAATGCTTTTCATGCACAAAGATGCCCGCGACAGAGCCCGGCCCGCCATTCAGATGCTTGTAATTGCACCAGAACGCAAAGTCGGCACCGATATCATGAAGCCTATGGGGAACGGAACCGATGGAATGGCATAAATCAAACCCTACAAGAATCCCCCGTGCATGGGCAGCCTTTGTGATTTTTTCCAAATCGAGCACCTGACCGCTCCGGTACAGCACGCCCGGCAGGATGACGAGCGCCACATCTTCCGTCATCGCTTCGATGATTGCCTCTTCCCGCAATAAATGGCCGTCCTCACTTTTTACTAGCTTCATATAAGAGGCATCGTAGCCATGAATGGCCAGGTGGCTTGTAATGGCATACAAGTCGGTTGGAAAATTCAATTCATCCGCTAAAATTCTCACCTTTTTGCCCTCAGGCTTATAAAATGTGGCCAGTAGCTGATGGAGGTTTGTCGTCGTCGAGCCCGTTAAAACCACTTCCTCCGGCTTGGCACCTACTAGAGGGGCGCACATTTCCCCCAGCTTTTCCGACAGGTAGTACCATGGATGTTCTCCTTCTGTCCAGCCGTCAATCCCGTACTCCTTCCATGATCCAAGTAACGCCAGCACCTTTTCTTCCGCCCGCTTCGACATCAGGCCAAGGGAATTTCCATCTAGATAGTACCGCCCTTCCTTCACATAAAATTCATCCCGGTACGCTTTTAATGGATCCTTCTCATCCAGCTGGATTGCCATCTCCTTATTCATATAGGCTAGCCCCCTTTAATTTTCAGTATTTTCTAAATAAATGATACCTTGTCATTGACATCACGTCAATTTCAATTTACGATTCTTGATGAAGGTGGTGCTTGAAATGAAGCATAAGCAGCGCAAGGCCCAAATGACACGCCAAAAATTAGTGGAGGCTGCACGCAGCATATTTTCAGAGAACGGCTTTCAGCATTGCACGATGAAGGATATCATCACAGAGGCAAATGTCGGATACGGCACGGCCTATGTGTATTTCCCGAATAAGGATACCCTCTTCTGCGAGGTGATTGATACGTATATTCAAAAGATGCTGGAGGTTGCAGGAAGCCCCTTTACCCCTGCGTCAGTGGATGAAGCTGTAGAGAAAATCGAAAAACAGACAGAGGCATTCCTACAGGTAGCTTATGAGTCCCGGAAAGTATTCATCATCATCGAGGAGGCAATCCGGCTGTCCCCGATCGTCGATGCGAAGTGGAAGACTGTCCGAGATCATTTTATAAAAGGCATCAGGAAGGATATTGAATACGTACAGCAGGCCGGATTGGCAAAGCAGCTAGATGTTAGCCTTATTGCGGAGAGCTGGTTTTACTTGAATGAGCACATGCTGTTTTCCCTCATCAAACAGGAGCATGCAGACGTTGCCCATACGGCAAAAACGATTGTTACGCTGTACACGAGAGGACTGTATCAATGACTTTGCATAAAGGGTGCGATTGATGCAGAAGATGGATTCCTTCCGCTTCACCTTGGGAATAGGGGCTTTTTCAGTATTTCTGAAAAAATAATACAGCCATCCAAAGTCGTGACTCCCGGCTTCGGATGGCTATTTATGTTCTTTTTATACAGGGAAGGGCGACTCTCCCTGGTGATCAACTGAAGCGGACATCACATTGTCATCCAAACTTTTGGCGATAGCCGCATTTACGGCACAGCTCCTCCACCGCTTCACGACGGGAAAATCCTTCAACCAAATTATTCGCCCTTTCCCCCTCCACTATCTCGGAGAATGGCTGCTCATTGATATTCCCTAAGCTGATGACCCCCTCGCCGTCCAGACAGCAAGGGACGACGGTTCCATCCACTAGCACAGCGGCCTGGCTGCGCAGTGCATGGCAGAAGCCCTTTCCCTTATATTCCGGCTCCTGCAGGCTCGGCCATTTGAATTCATGATCCTGATTCAGGTAAATATTCGGTGCAATCTTCACACCTTTCCCAGGCTCCACTCGTTCCTCAATCTTGAAGTCCAGTCCATACTCTTTCTCCAAAATATCCAGCGTCTCTGCATTTTTACGCCGGTCTATATCCGTCTGGCCGTCACGTTGCAGGTTCCATAAGCGATAGGAGAAGATGACATTGTGCTCGCGTGCATCACGCACGAATTCCAGGATGTCACCTAAATATTTCTCCCTGTTTTCAGAGCCCTCATGCCCGTCGAAACTATGTAAAGAGAAGTTCATTTGCCGGAGTGCCGGCTTGCCCAGCAGTTTATCACGCTGTTTTTTGATCAGCGTACCATTCGTCGTAATGTTGACCTTGAAGCCACGCTCATGGGCCGCATCCAGCAGTTGGTCAATGCGGGGATGCAGCAGCGGCTCTCCTTTTACATGAAGATAAATGTACTTTGTATGCGGCCGGATCTGATCCAGTACCCGCTCGAACTGTTCTACCTTGATCAGTCCCTTTGCTCGCTGTGTAGGCGGGCAAAAACTGCAGGCCAAATTACATACACTCGTAATTTCTATATATACCTTTTTAAACGTCTTCATTTCCTATTCACCATTCTTCTTTCCTAAGTCTAATCTATTCTAACAGACTTTCCAAAGAAGGGTGGAGAATTTTCTTTATCATCATACGACTCTGAAGGCTTGGATATGGCTTTCGTAAAGAATGGTGCGCATCACTTCAATGAAGTCCTCCGCCGTCTTGATCGCCAGTTCCTCGTGGTACAGGTTGACCGACCGCTCATACTGCTGCATCGCCCGTTCGTTCAGCAGGACCTGCTCGAGCTGTTCCTGCAGGGGCATAGTTTGGTCTAGCGAAAAAGCAAGGCCCCGGTTCATCAGGTAGGAAAAATTCCGCTCCTCCTGGCCAGGCAAAATGGAATGCACAAAAATCGGCAGCTTTTTGCGTAACGCCTCGCTTACCGTCACCCCGCCAGGCTTTGTGACGATTGCATCCATCTGGTCATACAGCGCATTCATTTCTGTACGGGATGAGATATAGCGCAGCGGCACGACATTCGGCAGCTGCCAATGCTGGATTTTGCGGTAGAGCTTTTCATTGTTTCCGCACAGCACATAAAAGTGGAAGCTTTTTTCCCGCTTCAGCTGTCCGGCCAAGAAATGGTTGTCGATGAGTCCGCAGTTCCCACCGGCAATGAGTACATTTTGTCCTTTATTGAATACAGGGTCCGTCCGCATGAGCTCCTCATGAATCGGAATTCCTGTCACTAGCATGCGCGACGGGTCAATCTGGTAGCAGGCCAGCGTTTCCTTCATTTCCTCCATCGGCAGAAAATGATAATCAATCAGTTCCTTCCCCCACAATTTACTCACAAAAAAGTCGGTGTAGACGTTTACGACCGGTATGTCGCACTCGTTTCTTTTTTTCAGCACATTCAGCAAATATGATGGCACACTATGGGTACAGAAAATGACGTCCGGCTGTTCTTCTTTTAACAGTTCCTGCAAATATTTCAGTAAAAGCTCATATACTTTGAAGTTCGGCTGTACATCTACTGGCTGGTCATATACCCGGCTGTAGAAACGATTGAATATGCCTGGTGCATAGCTAATCCATTTTAAATAGCTTTGGGAAATGATTTTTTCAATCGTAGGATTTGCGTAATGCAATAAATCTATTTTTTTGACTTCTACTCCCTCGATATGTCGATCAACAAATGCCATTAAAGCATCCGCTACCTGATGATGGCCTGTTTGCATCGTTAAAAACGGTAAAAACAGCGCTTTTTTCATTGTAGCCACCTCTCTTTTTCACTAAGTAGCGCGTCGCTTATTTCTACCCGCTTTCCCCTTTTTCCATAGCGCATAAACAATAAACAGTATGAAAAAGACTATACTGGTATACGGCGCATATATCGGATCGATATGGAAAGCGACACCCAAATAATAGCCCCCGAGTGTAAATGGTATCGTCCATAGGACCGTCCCGCAGGCAGCATAGAAGCAATACCGGCGAAACGGCACCTTCGCCATCCCTGCAAAATAGGGGCTAAGCTGCCGAACACCCGGAATATACAGTCCCAGCACGATGGTACGAAACGCGTTCCTGTTATACCCCTTGCTCACACGTCCCCAATTTTTCTCATTTAACCCTATATACTTCCCGAAGCGCTGAAGAATCGGCTCCCCTACTTTTCTGCCAAGGCCATATGCTGCTATCATGCCGATATAGACCCCGAGCATCGTGCACGCCGTAGCCAGCAAAAGCCCCAGCTGGTCGTAGCCGGCCAGTATACCCACAAGGAACATCATCGACTCCTCCGGTGCAGGTATACCAACGATGCCCAAAAACAAGGACAGAATGATTACCGCATAGCCGTACAACTCCAGCTGTTTGATTAATTCATCCATTATACGGGCCTTCAAGCTTCACGAAGGGAATATTTCGTTTCTGGCAATCCGCCAAAAAACGTGCCAGGCTTTCAAGCATAAATTTCGGTGCCTCCTCGTCTGCCCCCAATGTTTTGCCGCAGTCATGCAATAAAAAAATCGCACCGTCCTCTGCAGCGTTATGTAACTCTTCATAAAGCATGCGCGCCCGTTCAACCTTCCAATCTCCAAAAATATGCGACCATAAAACCGTTCGATAGCCTTTGACGATTAAGGGTGTAGCCATATTAAAATGCCCCCAAGGCGGACGATAAAGGACGGGCCACCTGTCCGTACAACGGAAAATGACCTGTGCGGACTTCTCCAATTGCTGCTGCAGCCCGCTTGGCGTCAGCACCCAATTCGACGTGTGCTCGTAATGGTGGATGCCGATGGAATGTCCCTCTTCATGCATTCTCTTTATAATATATGGATACTTTTCCGCTTTGCTCCCGACGATGAAAAAGGTAGCCTTGATGCCGTATCGCTTCAATAAATCCAGCAATTGTGGCGTATACGTTGGATGGGGACCATCATCAAATGTGAGTGCAATCCCCCTTCCAGGAAAGCGTGTCTCGACAAATGGCTGCCGTCGTATAAGAGCCGTCGCCAAAATTGAGTACGTCGCATATACTCCTGCGCCAACCAGCAACGCCCGTGTCCAATTTTTCATTTACTTCCTCCCGCTTTGACAATCACAATGCACATGACAATCTTTTTTCTTACATTATCGGACTGGCATGAAATTGCCCATCTTCCTTACACTTAATTTTCAAAAATGTTCTTCAACTATTCCAAGACTAATTTTACTGGCTCACACTGCAAATGGAAAGAAAAATCTTCATACCAAAGACCTACCTTGAACTTTTTTGTAGTAACCTTCCTTTTCCATACATATAATCTTTATAATGCATAAAATGGAAGGGAGATTTTTTGTTTACTCAATATAAATATTGGTATCCCTATATCAGTCCCCTAGACCCATGCAAACCGATAAAAGTGAAGAGCTATTCCACACCCCCCCAATTATACATCGGCTTCCAGCCGCCCGGACTCGCGCAATTCCGTTCCCCCAAGCTTGCATTGAAGCACGGTACACTCTGGCCCCAGCTATACAGCCCTTACCCAGACCCTCATAAAAAGGAGGAACCTTGTTGAATAAGAACCTGCCTCCCGCGTTCTATAGTCAGCTCGAGGAAATACAGGCGATTGACTTCGTGCTGGTGGAATTGAATCTTTACCTGGATACACACCCGCAAGATTTGGAAGCAATCCAGCAGTATAATGAGACTTCCTTGAAAAGTATGGAGCTGAAGCGCAATTTCGAGCAGCAGTTCGGCCCGCTCATGAATTTCGGAAAAAGCTTCTCCGGCTATCCTTGGAGCTGGATTGAAACACCATGGCCATGGCAGGTATAAATAAAAGGGGGAAAAGTGGCAATGTGGTATTACGAGAAAAAGCTTCAGTATCCGGTGAAGGTGAGTGAATGCAACCCGATGCTGGCAAAATTTTTAGTGGAGCAGTACGGAGGCGCCGACGGAGAACTGGCAGCCGCCCTCCGCTATATGAACCAGCGCTATACAATACCTGATAAGGTGGTCGGCCTGCTAACCGACATAGCAACCGAAGAATTGTCACATTTAGAAATGATCGCCACCATGATTTACAAGCTGACCAAGGATGCCAAACCGGAGGAATTGAAGAAGGCAGGCCTCGGGGACCATTATGTAGCGCATGACTCCGCCCTTTTTTACAATAATGCTGCCGGCGTTCCTTTTACAGCCGCCTATATCCAGGCAAAGGGCGATCCGATAGCCGATTTATATGAAGACATTGCAGCCGAGGAAAAAGCACGTGCCACCTATCAATGGATCATCGACATGTCGGATGACCAGGATTTGAATGACAGCTTGAAATTCCTTCGGGAACGGGAAATCGTCCATTCCCTTCGCTTCAGGGAAGCAGTCGAGATATTAAAAGATGACCAGGATACGAAAAAGGTCTTTTAATGACGGTCCAGCAACAATATAACGCCCGTCCGATGGAGCACTGTATTGAAACGGCTCCTCCACTCCGTAGCATGGAATAGGCGACGGAAGAAAAAGCCGTCCGATAATCCTTTATACGCCTCCAATCAGATGGACTTTCATCCATTTGATTGGAGGTATTTCTTATAGCTTTGACAGACACCCACACACTATTCTGTTTCGGATTATTTCCAATCAACCATTCTTATATTTCTTACACTCGTACATAGGACGGCTGTTGTACATGAACCATAAATCCGACTACAGAAGATGATTCGTCTGCAACTCCCCTCATTTACACGTCGCTCTTTCACATTAGACATTAAGGTTTGTTTCACCATTTGTATAGAGGGGAAAATTGGAGAAATACTAAAAGTTATTGTAGCCAATATATTTCTAAAAGAGGAGGAGAAGCATTGCCGGAAAATGAAAATGCGTTGTCGATTTTGGCTTTAGGCGGCATCAATGAAATCGGTAAAAACATGTATGTTATTGAGTACGGGGATGATCTCGTCATTGTGGATTGCGGGGCCAAGTTTGCCGATCAACATGCATTGGGCATCGATTTAATCATTCCTGACATTTCTTATTTACAGGAAAATAAGGATAGGGTTAAGGCGCTAATCGTCACACATGGCCATGAGGATCATATAGGTGGGGTTCCCTATCTTTTAAAGAAAATCAATATCCCTGTATATGCCACGAAGTTTACACTAGGATTGATTGAATTGAAATTGAAGGAGCATAAAATAGCCAGGGAATCACAATTGACTGAAATCCATTCAGAATCTCAATTGACATTCGGTACAATCGGTGTCAGCTTTTTTAAAGTAAGCCATAGCATTCCTGACTGCCTGGGCATCGTTTTTGATACACCGGAAGGAAAGGTCGTTCATACAGGAGACTTCAAATTCGATTTGACGCCCGTGAACGACCAGTACTCGGATATCCATAAAATGGCCCGAATCGGGGACGAAGGCGTACTTGTGCTGATTTCAGAAAGTACAAATGCAGAGCGCCCTGGATTGACGCCATCCGAGCATCTTGTCGGCGGCCATCTTGAAGAGATGTTTATGAAGGCAAAGCAAAAGATCTTCATCTCCACTTTCGCTTCCAACGTCAACCGCATCCAGCAGGTCGTGAATGCCTGCCTGAAGACGAATCGAAAGCTTGGACTGCTTGGCCGCAGCATGGTGAATGTCGTGCATGTCGCAAGGGAACGCGGTTATTTGGATGTTCCGGATTGGATGCTGGTCGATGCACGTGATATTCACCAAATCCCATCCGAGCGTATCGCCATCTTATGTACAGGCAGCCAAGGAGAGCCACTTGCCGCTCTAGCGCGCCTGTCTACTGGCAGCAACCGGGATGTCAAGGTGCACCCTGGGGATACAGTCATCTTTGCCGCTTCTCCAATCCCCGGGAATGAAAAGGATGTTTCCCGCATCGTTGACAATTTATTGCAGCTTGGCGCCGATGTCATTTACGGCTCTTCGAGTGTTACAGGAATGCATGTATCCGGACATGGCTATCAGGAAGATTTGAAACTGATGCTGACTTTGATGAAGCCCCAATATTTCATCCCGATCCACGGGGAATACAGGATGCTTCATCAGCATCGTTTATTAGCCGAGGAAGTCGGCGTCGAAGCGGGGCATACATTCATTATCAATAACGGCGACGTGATCGATGTCCAGAATCGTATAGTCCGTCAAACCCGTAAGGTAACGGCCGGCGATACGTATGTGGATGGCTACGGCATCGGTGAAGTCGGACAAGTTGTGCTTCGCGACCGGAAACAGCTTGCTGAAGACGGCATGCTCGTCATCGTCGTGACGGTCAGCAAGACGGACGGTTCCCTCATCTCTGACCCCGAAATCATCTCCCGCGGCTTTGTCTATGCAAAGGAGGCAGAGGAGCTGATGAACGGCCTTGCCTCCACCGCAAAGGATGCCATCACCCCTTTCAAGGGGCCAAATTCCTTCGCGATGAAGCAGGCCCTGAAAAAAGCAATCGGCCAATACGTATCTACCCATACGAAACGCAAGCCTTTATTATTGCCGCTCATCATTGAAACATAATCGGTCCACCCGCTTATAAAACCCTCCGACATGAACACATTACATGGTAGGAGGTGAAAATCGATGAGCAGGAACAATAAAAAGACGATGAATGAACGAACGCATAACCCTTTCGAAACGTACAAGCACCTGCATCGTAATACAACAAGCCACGACCGCAATCCGGAGGACAACACAGCGGAGTTCTCCGAGGAGTTCGATGCGAAACTGAAAAACAAAAACAACAAGACAAATCACGATAAAGACCAGCAGTCGAATAAAAATCAATAATACTTTGCCCCAATCGAGTAGGAGGGAGTGATTAACTCCCGTCCTCTCACACCACCGTACGTACGGATCCGTATACGGCGGTTCAATTAAGATGAATAACGCAAAGTTTCATAACGAACTTGCAGACTTTTCAGCCCTTGGCTTTCCCAAAAGGAATTGCCGAGGGTTCTGTGTAATATGGGGCTTTTTGAAATGCGCCAGTACCCTTTTCGGGTATTTCCCCACTCGTATGCTTTCCCATAAGGTACTTTTAGACGAATGAGATTTCTGACTCTTGTTCGAGGCTTCTTCCAATTCTTCCACAAACACATGCGTAATCTTCGTTTAATCCAACTATCTAGCGTTTTAAAGATAGAATGTGTATCCGCTAATGCAAAATATCCACACCATCCTACAAGATATTGATTCAACTTTTCGATTCGGTATTCCATGGAATATGGCATCTTGCGTGAGGTAATTTCTCGTACTTTCTTCTTCATTCGGACAATGCTTGATTTTGCGATGCGAACCTTAGGTTCTTTATGAAATGTAAAACTGAACCCTAAAAATTTACGTTTCCACGGGCGGTCTACAGCTGATTTCTTTTCATTTACTTTTAAGTGAAGCTTTCCTTCAATGAATCGTTGTACACTCTCCATTACTCGTAATCCCGCACGTTCGGTTTTCACATAAATATTACAGTCATCTGCGTATCGAACGAATTTATGTCCGCGTTTCTCTAATTCTTTATCAAGTTCGTCTAAGACAATATTAGAAAGTAAAGGACTTAGAGGTCCACCTTGAGGTGTACCTTCTTCTGTAGTTGAAACTACTCCATGAATCATGACACCCGCTTGGAGATATTTACGTATAAGTTTTAATAATGGTTTATCTGAAATTCGTTTCGCTAATGTTGCCATTAGGCGGTCATGGTTGACCTTATCAAAGAACTTCTCTAAATCCATATCAATGACCCATCGATATCCCTCTTTCAAATAGCCTTTTGCTTTTCTAACCGCATCATGCGCACTCCGGTTTGGACGGAAACCATAGCTGTGGTCAGAGAATGTTTTGTCATATTCTTTTGATAAAATCTGCGAGATGGCTTGTTGAATCAAACGGTCTGTAACGGTTGGGATTCCTAGTAGTCGCACGCCACCGTCTGGTTTCGGGATTTCGACTCGACGTACTGGTTGCGGTTCATAGGTCCCATTCAAAATCTGCGATTTAATGGTATCCCAATTTTCGCGGATGTGCTGTCGCAAGGTTTTTACGGGCATCATGTCTACTCCATGGCTTCCTTTATTCGCTTCTACTCGCTTTAAAGCTTGTATCATGTTTTGCCGCTCCAAAATTTGATTCAACATCACCATTTCATTCCTTTCCGTGAATAGCTGTTCTT
>JBJEFP010000259.1:0-5894 GCA_051874195.1 Lysinibacillus sp.
TGTTCTATATTAAAAGAAGAATATGTGAATTCGGGAGAAAAGGAAGAATAGTTTTGCAATCCCTGAAAACGGGCAACCACGTCCGATACCGCAGATTATCATTGAAACGGATGAAGAACGGGCCCTTTATGAACAAGTTAAGCATCGGCGGGAGCTGCAATCAAGACACAGGAAGAAATAAGAAGTTTACCGATGAAAGGAGGCGTCTGAAAGTTCATTTCAAAACGCCTCCTTTGTCCGTTCTATTTAGCGTGGATTGCCTTCACCCGTCCGACCTGTCCATCCGTCAGCCGTACTTTGATGCCATGAGGGTGGGTGCCTGAGTTCGTCAGGATATCCTTCACAACCCCTCTTGTAAGCTTGCCTGTTCTTTGATCCTTCTTTAACACAATATCCACAGTCGTACCTGGTACTATGTTTTTTCGATTCTGTCCGTCCATTACACACCCATTTTTCTACGCGTATTGCTTGCTTTTTTCGTTTGCTGGCTTTTCATTTTTTGAGGCGAAAGATCGGCCTTCATGTTGCCTTTGCCGCCAGAAGCCTTGTTCTTCTTGTTTTCAAGCTGCTGCTTCACCGCGTCCTGTAGGCTCATTTTCTTCTTTGGTGCTTCGGGCTGATGATTGTCGTTCATGGGAATTCCTCCTTTTGAAGATGTAGTGAGTCCAGTATAAGCTATTTTTTCTTATTTGGGAAAGAATGCACTGGATTTCCCGATATAAAAATTAATTTAAACGAGGTAAGGTTAAGGGTAAATGGAAAGCTGTCTCAAGAGAGCACGGATTAACAGGAATAACCAAAATGATGTTGTTAGACTGAGTATAGAGAGGAGAGTTTTACATGGAGGGACTTCAAAGAATGCTGGACAGCATCGAGTATATAGAAAGCAATTTGGCGAGTCATCTTGTGATTGAAGATATTGCGGATGTTGCCTGCATGTCCAAGTTTCACTTTCAGCGGATGTTTGGCATGCTGACTGGCTATACGGTGAGTGAATATATCCGGAACCGCCGTATTACCGTGGCTGCGCAGGAACTGGTTAACTCGAAGGCCAGGGTGATTGATGTGGCAATGAAATACGGCTATGAAAGTCCCGAATCCTTTACGAAGGCATTCCGGAAAATTCATGGAATCAGCCCGTCATCCGCCAAGAGGAACAGCCAGTCCTTAAAGGCTTATCCACGGCTCTCCTTTCAAATTCAGCTGAAGGGTGATGTAGAGATGGATTATAGGATTGTTGAGAAAGAAGCATTTCAGGTTGTCGGGAAAAGTATACGAACGACTACGATTGAGGGAGAGAACAGCCGGAAGATAGCAGCCTTCTGGAATGAAGTGAATCAGAATGGCTTCGCACGGGAGCTAGCTAAAAACTGTGGATCTCTTGGATTAATCGGCGTCTGCATGGATTTCGACAAGCAGCAGGAACATCTGAACTACTTAATCGGCGCAGAAAAGCATGCCGAGCCTATTCCGAGCGATTGGGAAGAAAGACAGATTCCAGAAGCGACGTGGGCGGTGTTCCCAGTTCGTGGTGCGATGCCTGATGCAATACAGAAGGCTTGGGGACGGATTTTTTCTGAATGGTTCCCGGCGACCGGCTATGAGCATGCCGGTGGACCGGAGATGGAGGTTTATCTAAGTGATGCCGATCCTTCCGCGGAGGATTATTATTCCGAGATTTGGATACCGGTGAAGAAGTAATTGGACTAGAAAGTTTGAAAGCACAAACTGCAATGTTTGAAGCGCTATCATAAGAAGAACCGAGATGCCGAAACATCCGCTATTATGGAGGGCACAATCATTGCGAGGTAGAGCCGTTTTATCGATAGAGAAGAGTCTGAAGCCAGTCCATCACGAGCTGGCTTTTTTGCATGGCGAATTGCAGGAGCCGTTGCAACACCTAACAGTAAAAAAGGTAGCCCATAATGACATCGGGTAACATGTAGTCGCTACAAAACAAAGATAAACCATAATATTACATTTAAATACAAAAAATACAATTATTTGTGTTATGCTTTAAAGGGTGCTTTCCCCCTTTTGTGGATGGCTGGTTTTTGCTCATCATGTGATTTCCAATTGTGTACAAAGGAATAAAAGGGGGAGTCGTTTGAAAAGATGCAGCTTTATAAATCATAGACAAGAAGGAGAGTGTAGGATGAAAAATGTATTGAAACGTACGGGTGCCGTGCTGCTTGGCGCGACAATGATGCTGACGACGGTGGTGCCGGCAATTCATGCCGAGGAGCCATCACAGCCCTCGATGCCACAGATCAGTGACTGGGCCATCGAGGCGTTAAACGAGGGGGAAAAATACGGGGTATATCCGTGGGAATGGTATTATGATGGCTTCCAACAGGAAATTTCGGCAGAGAGGGTCAATGAACTGCTGGCATTGACGGAAAAGAAAATTGCTCTACTTGGCTTGGCGGAAAATAAACAGTATCAGCCGGTCAGTGTGGACAATGACAACACGCGCGGTGATATCGTGAAACGCCTTTACAATATCGTGGCACGCTATGATCTGCCTGTTGGTACTGATGCCATCGGATATATGCAGGAGCGCAAGGTATTACAGGGATCCTCACAGGGATTGCGATTAGAGAAAACGGCAACGACGCAGCAGGCCGTCCTATTGGCCGTTCGTTTCATCAAGGATACATATTCACTTGCACAGCAAGGGGCGAAGGGATTTGCCTGGACAGTGGAGGATGAAGATACAATCATTCATCTACTAGGCTCCATTCATGTAGGGACTCCTGATTTATATCCAATCAATGAAAAATTGGTGACGGCGTTCGACGATTCGGATGCGCTGTTCGTGGAGGCAAATCTTCTGGATACAGAAGGGGCTGAATACTTGATGGGCAAGGCGACATATACGGACGGCACGACACTGAAGGATGCTGTTTCACCGGAAACATATGCGAAGCTTGAACAGGTTGCAGCGCTTTACGACCTCCCACTGGAGCAGCTGGCATTGCAAAAGCCATGGGCATTATCAAGCTCTTTGCAATCATTAACAATGGGAGACCACTTTGGGATGGCGCCAGAAGCAATGACGATGCACGGCGTTGATACATCCTTTTTGCTGAATGCGATGCTGCAGGAAAAGCCTGTGATTGAACTGGAGGGAATGAAGGCGCAAGCCGACATGTTTGAAGGCCTATCACCGGATGCCCAGGAGCAGTCTTTACTCGCCATGCTGGACAGCATAATCCAGCCTTCGGAAGAAAATGGGAATGCCCTCCTGGAAGAGTGGCTTGCCAGCTGGGTTCAGGGAGATGTCGAAGCATTTGCAAAAAGCTACCAGGCTCAGGCAGACGGCTCATCTGAGTTCGAGCAAATGCTATTTGGCGTAAGAGATGAACAAATGGCAAAGAAAATCATGAATGTCCTTGAAGAGGAAGAAGGGACATACTTTGTGGTCGTCGGTGCAGGCCACTTCGTAGTGGACAAAAACATCCGTTATCATTTGGAGCAGAACGGATACGATGTGGAGCCGTTTTATCAATAAGAAATATTCGGAGCCAGTTCATCATGAACTGGCTATTTTCGATTTGAAACGTAAAAAAGTATTACAGATTGCTATTCGACCAAGCACCCTATCTTTCCAAGAAGGGGAAATTGGTTGTGGATATTTATGTTAAATTTGTAACTATTCATTTTTCTACACGTATAAGAGACAGATAGAAAAATAGAGGAGGGAGCCGAGATGAACGGGCAGGAAGTATTGACGATTGCGAATTTGACGAAGAGCTATGGTAACAAGGAAATTTTAAAAGGCGTTAACTTACATGTTTCGCGGGGAGAAATCATCGGCTACATCGGGCCGAATGGTGCTGGAAAAAGTACGACCATCAAAATCATTTTAGGGATGGAAGGCGATTATGGCGGAGAGGTGAGGCTGTTCGGAGAAAATATTCAGCAGGACGGCATTGAATACAAGCGGAGAATCGGCTATGTACCGGAGATAGCGGATGTCTACGATAATTTGACCGGCTATGAATATTTGACCTTCATCGGTCAGCTGTACGGCCTGGATTTAGATACAGCTGCGAATAAGTCGCAAACCTTAATGGAGCTGTTTGGTGTCGGGGAAGCGTATCATGCAAGGATTTCTTCCTATTCGAAAGGGATGCGGCAAAAGCTGTTGATCATCTCCAGCCTCCTTCACAACCCCGATATTTTATTTTTGGATGAACCCATCAATGGTCTGGATGCAAACAGCGTGATGATCTTCAAAGAAATATTGGCGCAGCTGGCTGCGCAGGGAAAGACCATCTTCTATTCCTCCCACCTCATGGATGTCGTCGAGAAAATCAGCAGCCGCATCATTTTACTGCATGACGGGAAAGTGGCGGCGGATGGAACATTTGAACAGCTGCAGGCAGACAGTAGGGGAGGAACGCTGGAGGCGATCTTCACCCAATTGACGGACTTCCATGATTACAAGGAAATCGGTGAACAGTTTGTCGCTGTTGTGCAAGAGGTGCAGTGATGGAGGATTTCAAAATACTGCAGCTGCTTGATAAAATCCGATTCCTCTATAGCAGGATGGGCATCGATTATACCGTCATGAGGCAAATCCTTCAGGTCAAGCTGACAATGGACGAGCGCAGGGTTCCGACTTTCTTCAACCAGTCAGCAGGAAAGAAAGACGAAGAGAAAAAATATGGTTACATCAAGTCTTTATGGATCTACGTGTTGATTAGTCTCGTATTTATCCCGTTTATGGCGTTTGGCGAAAATTATCTTTTCCAGATGAGCATTACGTACGCCATCCTTATTTTTATGATTATGACAACCGTGATTTCTGATTTCTCCACTGTCCTGTTAGATGTAAGGGATAGAAGCATTCTCTCGACGAAGCCAGTCCATGCAAAAACGGTGAGCGCGGCGAAGTTCATGCATATTCTCATCTATTTAACCTACCTGACGATTGCCTTGACGGCGATTCCGCTGGCTGTTGCCCTGTTTAAGCAAGGGGTCTTGTTCTTCCTTATAACGGTCATTGAACTACTGTTGATCAACATCTTCATTGTAGTGCTTACGGCATTGTTATATATCTTTATTTTGCGTTTTTTTGATGGGGAAAGGCTAAAGGATGCAATCAATTACGTGCAGATTGGGTTGTCGCTGTCTTTAATGGTCGGCTATCAAGTCCTCATCCGGTCTTTCGGGCTGGTCGATTTCGATATGGTAGTGGAGCTTCATTGGTGGAGTGCGTTGCTCATTCCGATGTGGTTTGCAGCCCCGTATGAGCTGCTGCTGAACGGAGACCGGTCATTATTCACGGTGGCATTCAGCATGCTTGCCATCATCATGCCGGTCATCTCCATATGGCTTTATGTAAAGCTGATTCCAGCCTTTGAACGCAACCTGCAAAAGCTATTAAGCACAAGCAAATCAAAACGGGAGAAGCGCTATCGTCTGAAGGAACTTTTATTGGGGCTTATTTGCCGGACAAGTGAGGAGAGGGCATTCTATCGTTTCTCAGCTCTTATGTTGAAGCAAGAGCGGGATTTTAAGCTGAAGGTCTACCCGTCGCTGGGATTCTCCTTCATCTTCCCGTTTATTTTTATCTTTACTGGCGTCGGAACAGATGAGATAGATTTCTCTGTGAGCATGAGCTATGTAAATATTTATTTCAGTATGCTGATCATCCCGTCTGCGGTATTCATGCTCGGCCATTCGGCAAAATATAAAGCGGCTTGGATTTATAAGGTCTTTCCGCTCACGGATTATACGGATTTAAAAAAGGGCAGCCTAAAGGCATTTTTAATCAAGCTGTATATTCCCCTCTATGTTGTTTTAAGCATTGTGTTTTGCTTCCTGTATGGAGTAAGAATTATACCCGATTTAGTGGCTGTTCTAGTGGCCAGCTTCTTGTATAC
>JBJEFP010000260.1:0-5818 GCA_051874195.1 Lysinibacillus sp.
CGGGCGCTTTAGCGCTTTTGTGCGTCTAGGCTAAATCGCCAGCCCCTCGAGGTCGCTTCGGTTCCTTCCCACGTGTGCGAGCACACTTGTCAGGCCCCTCCAGCGCTTGTCGGGGCTGAACGGGCGCTTTAGCGCTTTTGTGCGTGCAGGGGGATAAATGGCTTTCGCTGTTTTGAATGTTGTGAAAACATGCTATACTGGCAAGATTGATGTATAATACACATTTGAGAAGAAGTTTGGAAGGATGATAACAGATGACAAAACCAGTAATCGCCATCGTTGGTCGTCCGAACGTAGGTAAATCGACAATTTTCAACCGTATTGTTGGAGAGCGTGTATCCATCGTGGAAGATATCCCGGGTGTAACACGCGACCGTATTTATAGTTCGGCAGATTGGTTAGCACATGAGTTCAACATTATTGATACAGGCGGAATTGAAATCGGGGACGAGCCGTTTTTGGAGCAGATCCGCCAACAGGCAGAAATTGCAATTGATGAAGCGGATGTCATCATTTTCATGACAAATGGCCGTGAAGGTGTGACGGCTGCTGATGAGCAGGTTGCTAAGATTTTATATAAGACGAAGAAGCCGGTCGTCCTGGCAGTCAATAAAATCGACAATCCGGATATGCGTGAAATGATTTATGACTTCTATTCGCTTGGGTTCGGGGATCCGTTCCCGATTTCAGGATCGCACGGTATCGGTCTGGGGGATCTATTGGACGAGTGTGCGAAGCATTTCCCGAAAGAGGACGAGGTACAGTACGATGAGGATGTAATCAAATTCTCACTTATTGGACGCCCGAACGTCGGCAAGTCTTCACTTGTGAATGCATTCCTTGGCCAAGACCGCGTTATCGTATCAGATATTGCAGGTACGACGCGTGACGCCATCGATACACCGTACACATATGAGGACCAGGAGTATGTCATCATCGATACGGCCGGGATGCGTAAAAAAGGGAAGGTCTATGAAACGACGGAGAAGTATTCCGTGCTGCGTGCTTTGCGTGCGATTGAACGCTCGGATGTTGTGCTCGTTGTACTGAATGCGGATGAAGGCATCCAGGAGCAGGACAAGAAAATCGCCGGATACGCGCATGAGGCGGGGAAAGCAATCGTCATCGTCGTCAACAAATGGGATGCCATCGAAAAAGACGAAAAGACGATGAACTTCTATACACAGCAAATCCGTGAGCATTTCCTATTCCTTGATTATGCGCCGCTTGTGTTCGTATCTGCGAAAACAAAACAGCGCGTGCATCAGATCTTGCCGGTTATCCAGCGTGTAAGTGAAAACCACGCGATGCGCATCCAGTCATCCATCTTGAACGAAGTGATCGAGGATGCGGTGGCACGTAATCCGGCACCGGCCGACAAGGGACGACGCCTGCGCATCTACTATGCGACGCAGGTAGCCATCAAGCCGCCGACGTTCGTCGTGTTTGTCAACGATCCGGAGCTGATGCACTTTTCCTATGAACGTTTCCTAGAGAACCGCATCCGTGAGACATTTGACTTCGAGGGGACTCCAATTCGTTTAATTACACGTGCGCGTGATTAATTTTCGTAAGGGGGAGAATGTATGGAACAGGTAGCTGTGTTAGGAGCTGGATCCTGGGGGACGGCGTTGGCGATTGTACTGGCCGAAAATGGTCATGATACACTTTTGTGGACGCATCGTCAGGATCAGGCGGATGAAATTAATCAACAACATACAAATAAAAAATATTTGCCGGAGACGGTACTGCCTCAGAACCTGCATGCCACATCATCGCTTGAAGAAGCGGCGTTGCACGGCGGGACGGTTGTCGTAGCGGTACCGACAAAGGCAATACGGCAAGTATGCGGCGATTTATCCGAACTGTTGACAGAGAAGAAGCTGTTTGTTCATGTGTCAAAGGGAATCGAGCCGGATTCCCTGCTTCGAATTTCGGAGCTGATGAGAGAAAGCATCAAACCGGAGCTGGTTGAAGAAATTGTCGTGCTGTCCGGTCCATCCCATGCGGAGGAGGTCGTGCTGCAGCATCCGACGACCGTGACGGCCGCCTGCAAGTCGCTTGAAGCGGCGGAAAAGGTGCAGGATTTATTCATGAACAGCTATTTCCGCGTCTATACAAATGAGGATGTTGTCGGCGTGGAAATCGGCGGTGCCCTGAAAAATGTCATAGCGCTTGCTGCCGGTATTACCGACGGGCTGGCTTACGGCGATAATGCAAAGGCTGCGCTCATTACACGCGGCCTTGCTGAAATTACACGGCTCGGTGTGAAAATGGGCGGCAATCCATTCACGTTCGCCGGGCTGGCAGGCATGGGTGATTTGATCGTCACTTGTACAAGTGTCCATTCCCGCAACTGGCGGGCCGGCAATATGCTCGGTAAGGGGCTGAAGCTGAACGAGGTGCTCGAACAGATGGGCATGGTCGTAGAAGGCGTCAGAACGACGAAAGCGGCCTATCAATTGGCGCAGAAGTATGATGTGCCAATGCCGATTACAATGGAGCTGTATGAGGTCCTGTTCAACGACAAGGAGCCAAAGCAGGCTGTCGATGAGCTGATGATTCGCACGAAGAAGTCGGAAATCGACGAGCTTGGATAAGAATGAATGTTTCCTGTTTCCAGTCATGCTGGTTTCTCTTTAAAAGGGAACTGATTCATGGTACGAATGAAGTGATTTTAATAAATTGTTCACAAATTTAGGAGGCACATCCAGGTGCCTCCTATTCTTTTATGCAAAAAAACGGTATAATGACAAACAGTGGAAAGTTTGAAACATGAAAGGCGGTTTTTTTTTGTGAATCCGGTTTTAGCAATGGATTATTCCCTGTTTGTACTGAATGCACGCGGTCCGCTTGCGACCATGCCTGCCATGGATGTCATGTGGGTCTCCTTTTATTCCATTGGACTGATGCTGATTTCTATCTTGATCGTGTCTGCAGTACGTAAATGGGTACATAATGGTTTTTTATCGGTTATTTTCCGATTGATGGCGTTTGGTTTATTCCTCATCGGAACAATTTTAATGGTGCTAGTCGTTGCAACGTGGCCGGCGTAAGGAATGGAAGGGGAGTAGGATGAAAAAGTACCTGATGATTGCCCTAGCAATGGCAGTATCGATCGTGTTATCTGCATGCGGCAGTTTATATAAGGATGAAGAGCAGGAGAGAGTGCAGCAGACCCCCGACTTGGACCTTTTGAATTCGGTGCAGCGGGCAGTGGATGCGTATCGGCAGGATACAGGTGTATTGCCGATTAAAAATAGTGAAGAAGATACTGATCTATTCATCAAGTATCAAATCGACTTCTCCAAACTGGCGAACGGCGGCTATCTTGTCAAATCGCCGGATAATTCGTTTGAGCAGGGGGGAATCTTCCAATATGTGATTTGGAATGCGGAGGAGGAACCGACTGTCAAATTGGTCGATCTACGGATGACGGAGCGCCTGAGAGAAGTGAACATTCGCTTCATGGCGACGGCATACCCGCAGTTTAAAGAGCGCGTCGCCGATTATGTCTATACCATCAATTTTGACAATATCGGCTATAAAACGGATGTAGCGGTCGATAGCCCGTACTCGAGCGACCTGTTGCCGCTCGTCGTCTCGAGCGACGGTGATGTCTATGTGGACTATTCCATCGACCTGCAACGGTTCATCACCGACAAGGGCCTGACGCCTGCACCAGGGGAGGACATCCGTCATTTGCTGGCGGATGAATACCCGGTGGTGCCTGCCTATTCATTGCCTTATACGGTGAATGACGAAAATGAGGTTGTGTTCATGTACGATCCGGTAACGGAAAGGGAGCGGCAAAAAGAGCAGCTACGTCAGGAACGGCAGCAACTAGAACAGGACCAGCAGGAAGATAGTGAAAAATAATGGAATGCTTCTCGTAATTTACGAGAAGCATTTTTCATATTTTAGTACAGGATTCATACAATGATAATACGTAAAGGGGGAGCCGTATGTCAGAACAAGTATTTAAACAGTTGGCTGAGCGCACAAACGGAGATGTATATATCGGTGTAGTTGGACCTGTGCGAGTTGGGAAATCGACGTTTGTCAAGAAGGTAATGGAAATGATTGTACTGCCGAACATCGAATTTGACGATGAACGGAAGCGTGCATTGGACGAGTTGCCACAAAGCTCGCCCGGCCCAGTCATTATGACGGCCGAGCCAAAGTTCGTCCCTGCCCAAAGCGCGCAAATCGCCATCGGGGACAATGGCCTGTCGTTCCGCATCAGGCTGGCGGACTGCGTCGGGTATGTAATCGACGGGGTAAAGGGGTATCAGGATGAAAATGGACCGAAGTTTGTCCAGACGCCGTGGCATAACGAGCCGATTCCATTCCAGGAGGCTGCGAAAATCGGCACGGATAAGGTCATCCGTGACCATGCGAACATCGGAGTCGTCGTGACGACGGATGGAACGGTCAACGGCATCCAGCGTTCAGCGGCTGAGGTCGCTGAACGGCAGATCATCGAAGAGCTGCAGGAAATCGGAAAGCCCTTTGTCATCGTATTGAACAGTACGATGCCGGCCCATGAAAATACAATACGCTTGCGCAATGAATTGCTGGAACGATACAATGTGCCGGTTCATGCCGTGGCGATCGAGCAGCTGTCGAAAAAGGACATCACCTATATCCTGCAGGAGGCTCTTTATGAGTTCCCTGTAGAGGTCATTGAGGTAGAAAAGCCGGATTGGCTGGATGTACTGGAGGATCACCACCCGATTCATCTGACGTTGAGTGAGGCGATCCATCATATGACATCCGCCATCAGAAAAATCCGGGATGTGGAGCATGCGACGAATGTGCTGTCGCAAATCGACTTTGTGGAAAGCTGTGAGCTGCAGGAGGTGGATCCGGGCCTTGGTGTGGCCATCATACGCCTGGACATTACAAGTGATATGTACAAGGCCGTCTGCAATGAATGGCTGACGGAGCCGATTGACACGAAGAAAGACTGGCTCTTGTTCATCAAGGAGTCAGCACAGGCAAGAGAAGAGCAGAAACGCTTCAAGGATGCCATTGAACAGGCAAGGAAGGACGGTTACGGGGTGACGCTACCGACGATGGAGGAATTCACACCAAGCGAGCCTGAGCTCATCCAGCAAAATAACTTCTACGGTGTGCGGATGCAGGCCAAGGCTTCCTCATACCATATCGTGCGGATTGATATGGGCTCTGAGTTTTCACCGCTCATCGGTTCGGAATTCCATAGCCAGCAGCTGCTGAAGGATCTGAAATATGCCTTTGAACATGATCGTGAAGCGCTATGGAATACACAGCTATTTGGCACACCGCTGCATGAAGTGATGAAAGAGAGCATCCGATATAAAATGGAGGCTATTCCAAAAAGCGCGAAAGAACGTATGCGTCTTACAATCGAACGGATGGTGAATGAGGGCGAAAGAGGCATCGTCACGTTTGTAATCTAATAGCAACCCCTAAAAAAGGATAGATTTTTACTTATAACAGTGGCGAAATTGGTAATTTTGCCCTGTTATTTTTCGTTTTATTCGAAAAAAGCGCAGGAACAAGAAAAAAGCGGGTAATTACAGTTGCAGAGCGGTTTCTCTTATGTTAATCTTTTTACATGATTTAGGTTCATGACCCTTTGAGAGGAGGTGAATGGTGTGAATAAAACAGAATTAGTAAACTCTGTTGCTGAAGCTGCAGGTCTTTCTAAAAAAGACGCTTCTAAAGCAGTTGAAGCTGTATTTGATACAATTCAAGATGCTCTTGCAAAGGGTGACAAAGTACAATTAATCGGTTTTGGTAACTTCGAGGTACGCGAACGCGCAGCTCGTAA
>JBJEFP010000261.1:0-39704 GCA_051874195.1 Lysinibacillus sp.
CGTTTGACAGTTGCATGAGCTTTTCACGCCCGAACTCCCATTTTAATACAATGAATGCAAAGAGAAGCTGGACAGCTAAGCCCGATAGGACGATACGCCATTGGATTGCTTTTCGATTTGTCGAAAATGCAAACCCTATTCCAAGGACGACTAAAATACCGATGATTCCCCAAATGTAATCCATTTTCACACCTACTTTTATATTTTTGAAAAACCTTTTATTTATATCTGTTGACATCTGACAACAGACAAATCCTTACGTATGTTATCAAAAAGTAAATCACATGTAAAACAACAAATAATACCATTTTTTTATTATTTATGAATATTACGAATTCTTTAAATACCTTATACACTTTTCTTATATCACGCTCGATTTCGAGTAAATTTCCTCTTTTTTTAGAAATTCATCGTTTAAAATAGAAAACGGCAGTTGCCCGCAGGCACTGCCGTTTTAAAGGTTTTTCCTATATATTTGAAGAGCTAACAGCTTTATCGGGATACTAGCCAGCTGTCCTTCTTTCTTTATTTCGGACATATTTTGTCCGCCTTGTGAACTTTTTACGTGGACATATTTTGTCCCTGTAATACAAATTCGGTCCCATTAGGTTATCTGCTTTCTTCCAGGAAATCATATGGTGTAATCCCTTCCATCCCGATCATCGGATGAATATGGAGAGCTGTCTGTGCATCCAGAATTTTCGGCTCGTTATGCACCTGCTCCTTCTCCTGGACGTCGGTGCTTCTTTCCTCTCTTGATTCCTTGACCGGCGCCCCCGCCTCTTCATCCTCTGCCGGGTTGAGGCGCGCCCTCAAGCTTGTCAGCCGGGTCAAATCGTCCGTTTGGGAAAGGCCCTGCGCCAGTACATCAGGCTCCCCGCATAAAATAAGGAAGTTCTTCGCCCGGGTGATGCCTGTATAGAGGAGGTTGCGTCTCAGCATCTTCGAATAGCCGCGCACGACCGGCATGATGACCGTCTGGAATTCCGACCCTTGCGACTTGTGGATGGAGCAGCAGTAGGCCAATGTAAGCTGGTTCAGGTCCCCCCGCTGATACGTGACCTCGATTCCATCGAAATTGACGACAAGCAAATCCTGCTTCTCGATTGTTTCCTTCGCTTTGATGATGGCGATGACTTCTCCCATGTCGCCGTTGAACACATTGCTTTCCGGCTGGTTGACTAGCTGCAGCACCTTGTCGCCAATCCGGAAGATTGTATCGCCGAATACAAGCTCTTTCCTCGTGCCGTCATTTGGATTGACGAGCTCCTGAATCTGCTTATTCAAGGCATCGATTCCGGCAGGCCCCCTATACATCGGCGCCAGCACCTGGACATCCCGTATCGTCTGCCCTTTGCCCACTGCGCTTTTGACAATTTGGGTTACGACGCCCGCCACCTGGTCTGCGCCCGCTTTGATGAAGGAGCGGTCGCTTGTTTTCGCTGTCAGCGTGTCCGGCACAATCCCTTTTTTTATCTGATGGGCAATTTCAATGATGGTGGACCCTTCCGCCTGCCGATAGACGTCCGTCAGCTCCACGGTCGGCAGCTGCTTGGAAGCAAGCAGATCCTTCAACACCTGTCCCGGTCCGACAGGCGGCAGCTGATCCTGGTCCCCCACAAAGACGACCTGCACATCTTCAGGAAGGCTCTTCATCAATTGATGGGCAAGCCACGTATCGACCATGGACATTTCATCAATAATGACCAGTCTTCCCGTAATCTCGCGCCCCGTCTCCTCATCCTTGTCCTCCTGCCCGGTAAAGCCCAGCAGGCGATGGATCGTCATGGCTGGCAGTTCAGTCGATTCCGCCAAACGTTTTGCGGCCCTGCCTGTCGGCGCAGCGAGCACAATGGGAAATGGCTCTTCTTTTTGAGCATAATATTTTGGATCAAGCGACAGGCCATGCAGCTCTGCATATACCTCCACCAATCCTTTGATGACCGTCGTTTTCCCTGTACCTGGTCCGCCCGTCAAAATCATCACCGCGGAATGCAGGGCCGTTTCAATGGCCTGGGCCTGTGTCGGAGCATATGTCACATCGTATCGCTCCTCCACTTCCCCTATCGCCTTTCTGATTTCATCCTTTGAAAAATGGGTGTGTTTTTTATTTTCCTTTATCAAGTCGAGGATTTTGGAGGCAATGCCCAACTCACTGAAATAGAGGGACGGGAGATAGAGCCGCGTCTCCTCCCCGCAGATTTTGCTCTCTTCCCTCATTTCAATGCATGCTTTCGAAATCGCCTCATACGGGATTTCCACGCGCTGGCTCTGTTCGAGCATCTCCTTCACCTGTGGCAATACATGCTCGGCATCCAGATAGACATGGCCTTCCGATAAAGCGGCATGTGTCAGTACATGCAGGACAGCCGCCTTGATGCGGTCCGGATGGTTGCCGGTGATGCCCAGCTTGGATCCAAGCTCATCGGCGCGGCCGAAGCCCACCCCTTCCACATCTTCTATAAGCCTATAGGGGTTCTCCGTCAGCAAGGGGATGGTCTCCTCCCTATATACCTGGTAAATTTTCATGCCGAGCTGAGGGCCAAACCCCCATTCATTGAGCTGAATCATTACCCGTTGCAGACCGAGATTCTGCTCGACTGCAGCCCGGATCTGCGATTTCTTTTCGCTCGAGAGTCTCGGGACAGCATCCAGTGCCTCCGGGTCCTCCAATATTTTTTGCAGGGCTTGGACGCCGAGCTTGGCGACGATTGCCTCCGCCGTTTTACGACCGATGCCTGGAAAAAGGTCGCTTGATAGATAATGGACGATGCCTGTTTCCGTAGCCGGCACCTCCTTTTGAAACGTTTCCACCTGGAATTGCAGTCCGTACTTCGGATGGGATTTCATCACGCCTGTAAAACGGTAGATTTCGTCCTCCGTCAACGCAGGCAGATAGCCGACGACGATAATTTCCTTCTCTTTATATTCCATGTTCGTTTCTTGGATCTGCACTCTTACAATCGAGTACATATTAGATGGATTATGAAAAATGGACACGATGGGCCTGCCCAGAATAAACAGTTTATTCACTTCAAATAAATCGAGGTTTTCGGCCACCCGACTTCACCCCTTTACATAAATTCGTACAACTATTCTATCATAGGACATGCAGGGTGTCCTTGAAATTTGCAGGCTTTTTGCCATTCGGCTCAATTGTTGCCCGTTACTAGTGGAATAATGCTATGATGGAAAAATAATAACAATACTAGAAAAGAGGTGGAAGGTATGCAATTTCGTCCTTGCATCGACCTCCATGACGGCAAGGTCAAACAGATTGTCGGCAGCACACTTGGCCGGCGTGATATGGCTGTGGTTGAAAATTTTACATCGGAACATGACTCTTCCTATTTTGCAGAACTGTTTGCGAAGGATGGTCTGACAGGCGGACATGTCATCATGCTCGGTCCTGGCAATGAACAGGCAGCGCTCGATGCACTGAAGGCGTATCCTGGAGGGCTGCAGGTCGGCGGCGGCATTACGGCAGACAACGCCAAACAATACATAGATGCCGGCGCATCCCATGTCATCGTGACATCCCATATTTTCCATGATGGCATGCTCGATATGGCGCGTCTTGAAGAACTCGTCCGGAAAATCGGGAAAGGGAGGCTCGTCATCGATTTAAGCTGCCGCAAACGGGAGGGCAAATGGTTCGTCGTCACGGATAAATGGACGAGGTTCAGTGATTTTGAGGTGAATGCCCGTTCCATCCAAATGATTGAACAGTATTGCGATGAGTTGCTGATTCATGCAGTCGATGTGGAAGGCAAGCGCAGCGGCATGCAGGAGGAGCTTGTCCGCGACTTGGCTGAGTGGACGACGATTCCGACAACCTATGCAGGCGGCGTCCGCTCCCTTGAGGATTTACAAAATTTCAAGCAGCTCGCACGGGGGAAGCTTCATGTAACAATCGGCAGCGCACTTGATATTTTCGGCGGGGACTTGCGGTATAGTGACGTAGTGTCCTATTGCAAGTAAAAAAGAAGCCTCATACCTGCTTCGTAAAAAGGATTGTTAGAGTAGCTCACTCTAACAATCCTTTTTAAATGAAATACTGATTGACCGGCCGCCCGACACCGCCGTACTGGATATCCACCTTGATCAGCCTGCGTTTTTCCATAAAATCCAGGTAGCGTCTCGCTGTGACACGCGCCACCCCAATGGCCGCTGCCACCTCATCCGCCGAGGCCCCGTTCTCGCACTGCCTTAAATAGGCCATTACTTTATCGAGTGTCGAACGGTTGAACCCTTTCGGCAGCTCCAATTCCAACGCAGGCTGGGATGCAGGGCGGTTCTCCACTTCCCCTTTGCGGATCAGTGCATCCAATTCCTGCTGTGTCATATCTTCGGCGCCCTCCGTCTTCAATTTGAAGTGCCGGTAATTCTCCAATGTCTGCTGCATCCGTTCAAAGGTAAAGGGCTTCATGATGTAGTCATACACGCCCAGGTGAAGGATGTTCTGGATGGTCGGCATATCATTTGCCGCCGTGACAGAAATGACATCGACATTCATCATTTCACGGCGTATCTGCCTCAATGTCTCCACACCATCCTGCTCCGGCATGAAAATATCCATTAACACCACATCCGGCCGGAGCTCCTTGATTTTCTCGAACCCGGTTACGCCGTTCGATGCCGTCCCTACTATTTCATAGCCTTCAATCCGCTCGATGAATTGGCGGTTGACTTCCCTGACCATGGGATCGTCCTCTATCAGCAGTATTTTAATTGTCCCCATCTTGCCCATCTCCTAGTTCAAATAATAGTAGAAAGCTGGTTCCTTTCCCCTCTTCACTTGTCACTTCAATGGTGCCACGGCCCTTTTTGACGATTTCCTCTATCAAAAACAGCCCGATTCCCCTGTTTTCCTTTGCCTTTGTGGAATAGCCGTTTTCAAACATGCGCGCCTTCACTTCCTCGCTCATCCCCATACCGTTGTCCGTGACAAGAATGGCAAGCAGGCCGTCATGCTCATCCACTGAAATAGTAATCAATTTTTCACTTCTTACCACACCCTGGAAGGCATCAAACGCATTTTCAATCAAATTCCCGAACAGCACGACGAAATCATGCTGATCGAGAAGGCGTGGAAACTGAGTGAAGTGGCTTTCCTCATCTATTTCCACTGTAATGCCGAGCTCCTTTCCGCGCCCGACCTTGCTGAGCAATAGCCCAGAAATATTTTCATGTTTGAAGCGTTCATTCAAAAACCGGATAAGGGATTCCTCGTCCGCCTGCACTTCCGTCAAATATTCGAGCGCCTGCTTTGTGTGCCCAAGCTGCAGCAGGCCAGTGATTGTATGGAGCTTGTTCTTATGCTCATGCGTCTGCACACGGAGCGCCTGGACGAACGCCTTCACTCCGGTCAATTCCTCCGCGAGCCTCTTCACCTCCGTCAAGTCCTGGAAGATGGCGACGGCACCTGCATTTTTCCCCTTCACCTGTACCGGGATTCGTGTACTCATGATGCTTCGTCGATTGATGTAGATTTCCTGATTGTAGATCGGTTTTTCGCTTTCCACGATTTCCGGCAATCTCGTGTCGGGCAGCACCTCATAGATTTTTCTTCCTATATAGTGGGCGTTTTCCCCCTCGACACCGAGGATGTAGCCGGCCTTCTGATTGAAGACGGTGATGTTCATTTCATTATCCACGGCAATGATTCCCTCATGCATCGCATTGAACGTCTCCTGGCGTTCCACATACATCTGGGCGATCTCCTCGGGCTCGAGGCCAAACATCTGCTTTTTGATATGGCTGCCCAGCATCAGGGCGCCCCACATGCTGAAGAGCACAGAAAACAGGACGGTAATAATGATTTCCGAGGCATAGTCTTGGAACACCTTGGCCAATGTAGGCATCGGATAGCCGACGATGACGACGCCGACCTGCCGCTTGTCCTCATTCAAGATCGGCACAAAGGCCCTTATCATTTTCCCAAGCTCCCCTTGCGCCTTGGAAATATAATAATGCTCGCTGAATGCCGCATTGACATCTTCAGAAGCACTTTTCTTTCCCAGCTCAGCAGCGGAAGGATGAGAATATCTCACACGGTCCATATTTAAAACGACGATGTATTCAGCCTTATTAATGACCCGTATTTCTTCAACAATATGGTTGACCGTCTGGATTGCTTCCTGCTGGTCATCATTCATCAGCTGACTTGTCAGCTCAGGCATATTGGACACCGTTCTTGCAATGAGCATCGCCCGCTGTCCGAAGTCCTGTTCTTGTTCACTCAGCAGGCTCCCAATGACAAACACGCCTGCGATGAAAAAGGAAAAAGCGATGATGAAGAAGGTCATGAGCAGTATTTTCGTATTCATTTTTAATCTTCTCATCAATCTCTCTCCTTTTTTTCTCACTCGATGCACGGTATACTCATAGAAAACAAGTAAAAATATGGTGGTATAATATGAAATACTTTTTTACAGGTGCTTTTCTAACCCTTTTCCTGCTCATCGCCTTTTTCGGCTATAGGCAGAACATCGTGGACGTAGCTTCCTTGCCGTACGATGATGAACAAAATGGCCTCAGTGATCAAATCATCATTCATTTCAGTCATGTCGTAGCAGAAAACACGCCAAAGGGGCTGGCGGCTGCAAGATTTGCCGAGCTCGTAAAAGAAAAGACGGACGGACGTGTAATCGTCCAAGTGTATCCAAACGGCATTTTATATAGCGATGAAAATGAGATGGAAGCATTACAGAATAATGACATCCAGATGATTGCCCCCACCTTGTCCAAAATGACATCTTATTTACCTTCCTGGCAGGTGCTGGATCTTCCATTCCTCATCGAGACGGATGAGCAATTGAAGGGTGTGTTGACCGGTCCTCTGAAGGACCAGCTTCTCGCCGAATTGGACGAGTTGGACATCAAGGGACTGGATTTTTGGAGCAACGGCTTCAAGCAGATTGCATCGAACGACTCCCCTGTGCTAGATGTGGAGGATTTTCAATCGCTCCGTATCCGTGTCATGGCCAGCGAGCTGCTCAGCAAGCAGTTTGCCCTCCTTGGATCGACACCGATTACGACAACATTTGATGACGTGTTCTACGAAATCGAAAAGAAAAAAATTCAGGCACAGGACAATACCATTTCCAATCTGCATTCCAAAGGTTTCCACAAATACGAAAAATACATCACCATTTCCAACCACGGCATCATGGGGTATGCTGTCATGATGAATGAGTCATTTTGGAATGAATTGGATGAAGAGCTCCAACAGCACATCCAGGATGCCCTTTATGAAATGAGCGACTGGCAGTTTGAGACGAGCATCGCCATGAATAAAGCAAGTGAGCAGGAGCTTGCGGCGTTGCCCAATATCATTCTTTCCCCCCTATCGGAAACCCAAAGGCTTGCCTGGAAGGAAAAAGTCTCTCCGGTTTACAATTATTATAAAAATGAAATCAATGATTCATATTATAAATTATTAATAGAAGAAGTGAATAGAAACAATTAAACAAAATGAACAAAACTACATTTTTCGTCGAAAAGTGTAGTTTTTTGATGTTCAAAAACCATTGTATTATAACAATAAAGCTTGTTTTATTTTCGTTACATAACAGATTAAATGCTGATATAAAAGCATTCCTTAAAAAACAGTGGGATATTGGACAAAATAAACGTTATGAATTTTAATTACTAAAACTATCATTCTAAAAACTTTGCGTTATGATAGTCCCATGAAAGCGATAACAAAATAGAAAATTCGAAACAGATAAGAAAAGGGGCTTAAATTATTATGAAGTGGCTTAAAAATTTAACTGTCCAAGTAGTCCTCGCCATCATTCTCGGAATCGTTGTCGGGGCAATCTGGCCAGAGTTCGGCGCAAGTTTGAAAATCTTAGCCGACATGTTCATTAAATTGATTAAAATGCTGATCGGACCAATCATCTTCCTGACAGTCGTCATCGGTATCGGCGGCATGGGCGACATGAAGAAGCTCGGAAAAATCGGCGGTAAGGCATTGCTTTACTTCGAAATCGTATCGACAATTGCTCTTGCAATCGGTATCGGGGTCGCAGTATTGATCAATGCAGGCTCTGGAATCGATACGTCTGCAGCTGGTGATGCGGATATTTCCAAATATACACAAGCAGCTGAAGAAAACTCCGATGCAGGTCTGATGGGCTTCATCTATGGCATCATTCCTGAAAACTTTGTCGGCTCTTTAGCGAACGGCGACTTACTGCCCATCCTATTCTCAGCGATTCTATTCGGGGTGGCAGCAGCAATGCTTGGCGAAAAATCAAAGCCAGTCATCACATTCTTTGAGCAGGTATCCGAAATCTTCTTTAAAATTGTCGGCATCGTCATGAAGGTTTCTCCAATCGGGGCTTTCGGTGCAATGGCCTACACAATCGGCAACTTCGGTTTAGGTTCTTTAAAATCATTAGGTCTACTAATGTTTGCAGTATACTTGACAATGTTCTTATTTGTTGTAATCGTATTAGGATTAATCGCGCGTTATTTCGGCTTCAATATCCTGAAGTTTATTGGTTATATTAAAGACGAAATTTTCCTAGTAATCGGTACATCTTCTTCAGAATCAGCTCTTCCATCCATGATGCGTAAATTGGAAGGTTTAGGCTGTTCGAAGCAGGTAGTAGGGCTTGTCGTGCCGACGGGCTACTCCTTCAACCTTGATGGAACGTCCATCTACTTGTCGATGGCCGCCCTGTTCATTGCACAGGCATATGGTGTTGATTTGACTTGGATTGAAATCATTACACTTCTCGGGGTACTGATGATTACATCAAAAGGTGCTGCCGGTGTAACAGGCTCCGGATTCATCACGCTTGCAGCAACGCTTGCGGCATTCCCAATGGTGCCGGTAGAAGGGATTGCACTACTAATCGGTGTCGACCGCTTCATGTCTGAAGCACGTGCCGTGACAAACTTGATCGGTAACGGTGTAGCGTGTGTAATTGTTTCTAAATCAGAGAAGGAATTCGAAGGTACAGAAGCAGGCGAGGCAATTGCCATAAAATAATCTTTCAACTAGCGGAGCCGGAGACATCCATTCCGCTAGTTTTTATTTTGCTGCATATGTCTTTCCCTTAAAAACAACTCATCCACACTATTTAAAAATCACAACACACCCCTCATCTTTTAATCTTTGGAATTCCTTCTTCTTCCTTTTTTCTCCCCCACTTTTTTCATAGGCAGTACTTGAAATATTCCGTTTCGGGAAGTATGGTGAGAGTAGATAGTCCTTACTGTACTTATTTACTCTTACAAAAAGAGAGAAAAAAAAGTATACTTATTTTTTATCAATTACTAACGGGGAGATTCTATGCAAATCAAGAAGCCAAAATATCAAATTATCGCCGAGGATATCGCAGCTAAGATTGTGGAAAAGAAATATGTACCGGGTGAAAAAATTTACGCCCGTTCTATCATCGCCTCCCAGTACGGCGTTTCAGCTGAAACGGCCAGAAGAGCCATCGCCATGCTGCAGGACCTGGAAATCGTGGAGGCGACAAAAGGAAGCGGTGTCATGATCACCTCCTATGAAAACGCGGTGAAGTTCGTCCATCAAAACGAGGGCGTCCAATCCATCCGGGAGCTTCAGCTTAATATCCAAGGTATACTTGAACATCAGGAGATAGAAATTGCAAACTTGCATGATTTAGTCAGTGAACTGGTGAATCGGACGAGCCGCTTCAAGGCGATCAACCCATTCATTCCCTATCAGCTTGAAATTACCGAAACATGCCCTTATGTTGAAAAGACAGTCAGTGAAATCAACTTTTGGCAGCATACAGGAGCGACCATTGTAGCCATTCGTAAGGGCAGCGATTTGCTCCTGTCCCCCGGGCCGTACGCAGCTCTCCATCCCGGGAATACCATCTACTTTATCGGGGATGATGATTGCCTTTTTAAAGCACAACAGTTTTTAAAACTTTAAACATAATTAAAGCCTAAACAGCAGAAATTTCTGCTTCGTTTAGGCTTTTTTCTATTTTCAGCTATGAAAAACTACCTGCTTCATTTGACACAAGTAACAACTCTTTGTTAACATTGAGTTGTTACTTTTTCTATATAACAAAAAATAGATTAATTGGAAGTGAAAAAATGAAAGAGAAGATACGTGTGGAACACGTAACAAAGATTTTCGGCCGCAATCAGCAAAAGGCGCTGAAGCTTGTAGGCCAGCAAAAAGGGAAGACTGATATTTTTCAAGAAACTGGCGCAACAGTAGGTGTATATGATACAAACTTCACTGTCAATGAAGGTGAAATCTTTGTCATCATGGGATTATCCGGAAGTGGTAAATCCACATTGATCCGACTGTTGAACCGATTGATTACACCGACAAGCGGAAATATTTTTATAGATGATATCGATATTACAAAAGCGAAAAAGTCGGAGCTGCAGACGATCCGCCGCAAAAAAATGAGTATGGTTTTTCAAAACTTCGCGCTATTCCCCCATCGTACCATCCTGAAGAACACCGAGTACGGACTTGAAATACGTGGAATGACCAAGGAACAGCGAATGGAAAAAGCCGAGCAGGCCCTAAAAAATGCCGGCCTTCTTGCGTATAAGGATCAATACCCGCATCAATTATCGGGGGGCATGCAGCAGCGTGTCGGGCTTGCCCGGGCACTTGCCAACGACCCTGAAATCCTCTTAATGGATGAAGCATTCTCCGCTCTCGATCCACTGATCCGCAAAGACATGCAGGATGAGCTTTTGGAACTCCAGGCAAATGTAAAAAAAACCATCGTCTTCATCACCCATGACTTGAACGAAGCGCTTCGAATCGGCGACCGGATTGCCATTATGAAGGATGGCCAAATCATGCAGATTGGCACGGGGGAAGAGATTTTGACGAACCCTGCGAACCATTACATCCGCACATTCCTTGAAGATGTCGACCGCTCCAAGGTGCTGACGGCCGAAAGCGCCATGGTACGTCCGATCACCCTCAATACGGAGCAGGACGGACCGAAAGTCGCGCTTCAGCGGATGCGTGAAGAGGAAGTGAGTGTACTGCTCGCGACAAACCGCCAAAAGGATTTCCTTGGCTACATTACGGCTGATGATGCGTTGAAGGCTTCAAAGGATGGACTCGCATCCATTACTTCCTATGTCCGCACAGACATGCCGACAGTAGAGCCTGACACTTTATTGCAGGATTTATTATCGACGATGTCCGACAGCCCTACACCGATTGCAGTCGTCGAGGATCATCGCTTACGAGGCATTTTGATACGTGGCGTCGTGCTTGAAGCACTCTCTTCATCTGAGGAGGTGAAGATTAATGAGTAGTTTCCTAGATAATATGTCGAAGCTTCCTGTCGAATCTTGGGTAGAGGATGGCATGGATTGGGTGACGGATACATTCTCCGGCCTCTTCAAATTGATTCAATCCGATGGAAAGAACCTGATGAACGGCATTACGGATGGCCTCCTGTTCATTCCGCCTGTCCTGTTCATCCTGCTTGTAGCTGTTTTGGCATTCTTCGTTACGGGTAAAAAATTTGGGCTCGCGCTCTTTTCACTGGTAGGATTATTGTTCATCTACAACCAGGGGCTATGGGACGAATTGATGAATACATTTACGTTGGTCCTGTTCTCCAGTATCATCGCCATCATCCTCGGGATACCAATCGGAATCTTGATATCCAAGAATGCAACTGCTGAGAATATCGTCAAACCGATTCTCGATTTCATGCAGACGATGCCGGGATTCGTCTATTTGATTCCTGCCGTCGCCTTCTTCGGCATCGGGATCGTGCCGGGTGTATTTGCATCCGTCATCTTTGCACTGCCACCTACTGTACGCTTTACAAACCTGGGAATTCGCCAGGTGCCGAAAGACTTGATCGAGGCCGCTGATTCCTATGGTAGTACGGGAGCACAAAAGCTTATGAAAGTGGAGCTGCCGATTGCCAAGTCTACCATCATGGCCGGCATCAACCAGACCGTGCTGCTATCCTTGTCTATGGTCGTTATTGCCTCTATGATTGGTGCGCCGGGTCTTGGCCGGGAAGTACTATCTGCTCTGCAAAGGGCTCAAGTCGGTAATGGTTTTGTCGCCGGTCTAAGCTTGGTTATTTTCGCCATCATTGTTGACCGATTGACGCAAAGCTTCAATAAACAAAGAAAATAGGAGTGGTAAACATGTTCAAGAAATCAAAATATACATTGGGTGTAGCTGCATTAGGCGCAGCACTCGTTTTAGGTGCCTGTGGGGACGATAACGAAAATGAAAGTAAAAATGAAACGGAGGACTTGGGGGACATCAACCTCGCCTATGTAGAATGGGATACCGAGGTCGCCTCCACGCATGTCATCGGTAAAGTATTAGAGGACATCGGCTATGATGTAACACTTACGCCGCTGGATAACGCCATCATGTGGGAAGCTGTTTCAAGTGGCGATGCAGATGCGATGGTAGCCGGCTGGCTGCCTTCGACACATGGTGCCCAATTTGATGAATACGGTGCTTCCATGGAACACTTGGGCGAAAACCTTACAGGGGCTAAAATTGGGCTTGTCGTTCCAACATATATGGATGTATCTTCAATTGCTGATTTAAGCGATGAAGCATCTGCTACTATTACGGGAATCGAACCGGGGGCAGGCATTATGAGCGCAACAGAAAGAGCTTTAGAAACTTATCCTAACCTGTCCAACTGGGAGCTCCTCCCTTCATCTTCAGGTGCGATGACTGTAGCTTTAAGCCAAGCGATTGCCAATGAAGAGGAAATTGTCATAACTGGCTGGTCTCCACACTGGAAATTCGCCTCATATGATTTAAAATATTTGGATGACCCCGAAGGCGCATTTGGCGGCGAGGAATCCATCAATACATTCGCCCGTGAAGGCCTCAAAACAGATGCACCAGAAGCCCACAAAGTACTGGACGCCTTCTTCTGGACGACAGAGGATGTTGAGGAAGTAATGCTTGCCATCAGCGGAGGAGCATCTCCTGAAGATGCAGCGGCACAATGGGTTGAAGAAAACCAGGAGAAAGTGGATGAATGGACGAAAGGTGTAAAATAATCAGGCCACTTCGACGCTTACTTGATCAGTAGCAAACTTCACATGAAAAAGCACGGGATTTCTCAGGAATCCCGTGCTTTTTTGCTGCTTAGCAAAACTTTTTATTCCCCTCCCCTGCAAGTGTTCACCCAATGCCCCCTTGGCCAAATGTATTTCTTAAGAGAAGATGCTTAACCAACTACTTCATACAGGCTACTTATTCATTCTTATTTTTTGTAATTACACCCTCAACAAATGGTATAATTTAGAAAAAGAGAGGGGTGCTTTTATGCCGGAAATGAGGTTTATTGAGCTGCAGAAGGAACTATTTTCGTTATTCGGAAATGGGGATATAGACGATGCTTTATTGCTCATCGATAGAATAAAAACAGAGTTTCCTGAAAGGTTGGATAAAATTGTTTTTTGGGAAGCCTGTGCTTTTTCTATTCAAGGAAAAAAGGAGGAGGCTGTGGCTGCTCTTCGTACAGGGCTGATAGAAGGCGTCTGGTGGAACCCGTATATCTTGACTGCCGACCCGGACTTAAAAGGTTTGCAGGCTCATGATGGATTCAGGGAAATCGTTAAAAAATGCGAAGAAATTTTTAGCGGTCAGAAGAAAAGCGCGGCACCCGAGTTATTCGTGTACGGCAATCATCAATCGGAAATCGGCCTCTTTGCCATGCATGCAAGAGGAACGAACGTAAAAGACTTTGCGCCTTATTGGCTAAATGAAAAGGGAGAAGATTTGTATTTATACGGGTTCCCCCAGTCTTCTCAAATCTTCGGCTACCATGCGTATTGTTGGGACGACCAAGAGACAGCCGTTAAAGAAATTGTACAGGCCTACAAAGATTTCAAAAGGATTTCCCATACGAAATCAGATATTATCGGAGGGGCTTCTCAAGGCGGCAAATTATCAATTGAATTGAGCCTCAGCAAAAAGCTGCCGGCAATCAACGGCTTCATTGCCGTCATACCGGCCATTAAAGATTTGGCACCTATCGAAGCTCTTCTAAAAGATAACGAATATTCTAGCCTTAAGGGGTGCATTATTACAGGCGATCAGGACCCCTTCTATAAAAATGTCCTCGAGCTGATGTCCCTCTTTGAGAAAAGTCATATAGACTGCAAATTGATTGTCAAAGAAGGATTAGGTCACTTTTTCCCACAAGATTTCCCCGAGCTGCTGTCAGAGGCAATTTCATACATCCTTCGATAAACAGCTGTTCAAGAATGCAGGATAAAAAGAAAAAGGAGCTTGCACATGCAAGCTCCTTTTTCACTCTTCTTAGTGAGATGTTGCGTTTGTAGTATATGCCCTGCCCGCAAATATGACGCTGCAACCCCTCATTAATTATTTCCAATGCTTCAGGTCCATCTCTTCATTATTGTCAATCCAGTAGCTTACTGGTTTGATCTCCCCTTCTGTTACCGAAAAGCCGTAATGGACGGTCGGCTCCGTCTCAAACGTCACCTCGATGATGTAGGGATTCATCGATTCATACCCATCCTCACGGTGAGGGACGGTCCAAAATGTCCATGTTTCGTCCGGATACTTTTCTTCCAGATGCGCATCGAGCAGTTCCACTTTTTCTTCGATTCGGTAGTCAGTATAATACGGCTGGCCGAGAAAGAACAGGATGCACACCAGCGCATACACACCGGCTGCTATGAACCCGCCCTTCTTCCATTTTCCGCGGAGCACAATGGCCAAAGATAGAAGGATGATGAGAGGGATTGCTGCCAGGCTATAAGATATGAGTTCACCAGGATGCATCTTGTCACCTCCAAAACATTACCTTTTAGACCCAATTATACAATATTCCCCTGATATAATGAACCGGTTGCCGCTTGTTTCACCGATTACTGGAAAAGCATCGGCCCCGTGCATGTGATGATGCACGGGGCCGAGTGGCTGGGAATCAACTTCTTCCATCGGGTAGGCACCCTTCAGCCTGTCCGCCGCTAGAAGAATAGATTGATAATCATATAGAATAATGCCGCCATAACAGCGGAAATCGGAATGGTAATAATCCAAGTCAGCACCATTTTACGTGCAACACCCCAACGTACGCCTTTCACACGCTGTGCAGACCCTACACCCATGATGGCAGAGGAGATGACATGTGTCGTCGATACAGGCAGGGCAATCAATGTAGCACCGAAGATGACGGATGCTGAGGAAAGGTCAGCGGCTGCACCATTGACCGGGCGGATTTTCATGATTTTACCGCCCACTGTTTTGATGATCTTATAGCCCCCTACCGATGTTCCTAGACCCATCGCCAGGGCACACGCAAACCGTACCCAGTCCTGCACTTCGTCACCGGACTGCATGCCTGCCGCAATCAGTGCCATGGTGATGATCCCCATCGCTTTTTGCGCATCATTTGTACCGTGTGTAAATGCCTGCAGGGCAGCTGTACCGACCTGCATGGTACGGAAGCCTTTATTTGTTTTATAAAGAGGCATGTTCTTGAATAAGAATTTGAAGAGCGTCATCATGCAGAAACCTACCGCCAATGCGATGAATGGCGATATGAGCAGCGCCTGCAGGATTTTCAAGAAGCCTTCATAGTTCAAAATACTGAAGCCGGCAGCACCAATTGCCGCACCTGCAATCGAACCGATCAATGTATGCGATGAACTGGATGGAATCCCGTAATACCATGTGAGCAGGTTCCAAGTGATGGCAGAACAAAGTGCAGCCAAAATGACGACCGAGCCTGTAACGTCCCCCTCAAAAGCATTTAGAGAGAATGGGTCGACAATATCACTCGCAATCGCTTTTGCTACCCCTACGAATGTCAGCGCCCCGATAAAATTCATGATGGCCGCCATGAGGACAGCTACACGCGGCTTTAGCGCTCGCGTTGATACAGATGTTGCAATCGCATTGGCCGTATCATGGAAACCATTGATGAAGTCAAATGCTAATGCAAAGATTACAACTAATATGGTAATGAGTAATATTGTATCCATTTTTCGAGTCTCCTACTAATTAGGCGTTACGCATAATGATTGTTTCAATCGTATTTGCGACATTTTGGCAGTCGTCAGCGATTTCTTCCAGCTGCTCGTATAAATCCTTGAATTTAATTAGACGGATTGGGTCTTTTTCTTTCAGGAATAATTGCTTGATGGATGATCGCAGCACTTCGTCGCATTGACGTTCATAGTCCTTCACTAAAATAGCATGCTGGCGCATCCCAACCAAATCCTTCTTATTTAAAAGCTCCATCGCTTTTACGATTTCGTCCGTAGATTTTGTAATGTAACCAAGGAAGTCACGCATCGATTGATCGACTTCTGTAAATGAGAACATTTCAAAGTGGGCGATGCATCCTTCCGTTCCATCCAGGATATCATCCATGCGGATGGCAAGTGACAGGATGTCCTCGCGTTCAATCGGTGTCATAAATGATTTATTCAGCATAACGATTAGTTCGTGGATTAATTTGTCCCCATCCGTTTCATATTGCTTCATTTTGATGCTGACTTCCTTCAAGTCAGTCATTGTAATGATGCGGGAATCATTTGCATAGTGCACTGCCTCACGCACGTTTTCGGCGATTTTATAAAGTGCCGAGAAGAAAGGGTCTTGCTTTTTTGAACTAAACATGGAATTGCCTCCGTCTACAGAAAAGTATTGTGAATTGCTTTTGTCAGTTGCAATCATCATAACAATATCTTAAAAGAAACGGTATGGTTTTCAAGCTTTCCAATATAATCTTTACAATTATTTAACACTGCCTATTCTGCATATCTTTAGGCTACAGTATATATTTTCCCAATTTCTATTGTCGAATTCCTGCCCCTTATGATCCAAAGACCTTTACCTTAGCGTTTCCATTGCTCCCTCATGGTTAATGTTTTACCAAAAATGTTTTTCCCAATAGTAATTGACCGATTATTGCGTCAATTAGATTGTTAAGGAATTGTAAAGATGGCTCAACAAAAAAAGATGAGGCGCAAAACCTCATCCCTACATTAATTCTGACGCTGGCAAAGCATATCGTAAATATAACGCGCCTGCTCGAATTCCGGCGCCAATGTATATGCCTGCTTCAAATGATATTTCGCATCATCGATTCTATCTGTAGATACCGCGTAAAGGACACCCAGATTATAATGGGCATCGGCATTGTTCAAATCCTGCTCGATGACATGCTCCAGTTCCGGTTTTGCATGCTCGAACATTTCAAGCGTGCAAAGCAGAATTCCGTACGATAGGCGGATTTCCAGATCATCCGGTGCAAGCTCTGCCGCCCGCTGCATGTACGGAAGGGCCAATGTGTGGTTCCCTTCACGTTCGAAGCTCTTCGCCAGCATGAAGTGGGCGTCCGCCCCCTCGATACCCTGCTCAATCGATTTCTGATAGAGCTTTGCCGCTTCGATGAAACGCTCTGCATCATAATAGAGGTTCGCCAGCCCATAATAGGCGGTAGCTGCCGTTTCATCCACCGTGATCGCCTTTTGGAAGAAGCGTTCCGCTCTCTCGACGTCATTCAATGTGGCAAGCAGGTTGCCGAAGTTTACATAGCCTACTGCATCATCCGGATTCCGCTCGATTGCATCATTAAACGCCTGTGCCGCATCCTCATAGCGCTTTTCCTGGAATGCCTTGATTCCGATTTCATTGTAATCTACTATCATGTCATTTCACCTCATGAAGATAGGCGACCGGAGCCGCCTATCAGTTATCCTACATATGTCAATTTTTCATTGTTCTTGATTACTTCATCGATGGTACCGCCGCCGAGGCATACATCGCCGTCATATAGGACGACAGCCTGGCCCGGCGTGATGGCACGCTGCGGCTCGGCAAACGTAATGAGCGCCGTCCCGTCCTCCCGCATTTCCACCTCAACGGGTGAATCCGTCTGACGATAGCGGAATTTGGCCGTACAGCTGAATTTCCCCGGCTTTGGACGGTCGGATGTAAAGCCCATTTTCACTGCTGTTAAAGCATCTGAATAGAGCTTTTCATGATGGAAGCCTTGTCCTACATACAGGACATTGCGCTCCAGGTCTTTTCCGAGGACAAACCAAGGCTCCCCGTCTCCGCCGATGCCAAGACCGTGTCGCTGGCCAAGCGTGTAGTACATCAAGCCGTCATGACGCCCCTTCACTTCCCCATCGAATGTTTCCATATTGCCAGGTTGCGCCGGCAAGTACTGGCTCAGGAACTCCTTGAAATTGCGTTCGCCAATGAAGCAGATTCCGGTGGAGTCCTTTTTCTTCGCCGTTGCCAGGCCTGCCTCCGCCGCAATCTCACGGACCTTCGATTTCTCGATGTTGCCGATTGGGAACATGACATGCTTCAGCTGCTCCTGCGACAGCTGGTTCAGGAAATAGGTCTGGTCCTTGTTGTTGTCGACGCCGCGCAGCATCACAACCTCTCCGTCACGCTCCTCGACGCGCGCATAGTGGCCCGTCGCCAGATAGTCCGCACCAAGATTCATCGCATGCTCAAGGAATGCCTTGAATTTAATTTCCTTGTTGCACATGACGTCCGGGTTCGGTGTGCGGCCCGCTTTATATTCTTCCAGGAAGTACGTAAATACTTTATCCCAATATTGCTTTTCAAAATTTACTGCATAATAAGGAATGCCGATTTGGTTGCACACGGCGATGACATCTTCATAGTCTTCTGTCGCTGTACATACACCGTTCTCATCTGTGTCATCCCAGTTTTTCATAAAAATACCGATTACATCATATCCCTGCTGTTTCAATAAATACGCAGCGACGGATGAATCGACTCCACCCGACATGCCCACAACGACACGAATTTGTGAAGGATCTCTTGTTTCTACCATATAATTATTCACCTTTTCGTTTAGACAAACCGCGTAAAAGGCGCGAAGTCTTTATTTTACATACTATTTCACTAGACGTTTGACGATGGCTGCAGTGCGTTTACCAGCTTCTGCTATCTCCTCTTCCGTCAGGCCCATCCCGAAGCTGAAGCGGATGGAGCTCCGGATTTCCTCCGCTCCCTCGCCAAACATCGCAACGAGCACGTGAGACGGGTCTATGGAGCCGGCTGTACAGGCCGAGCCGCTCGACACGAGCACGCCCTCCATATCCAGATTCACTAAAAATGATTCCACATTCGTACCTGGGAAGGACACATTCAGCACGTGGGGCAACGCCTGATCCAGTGTACCATTTACTTTATACGAAATTTCGGCTTCGTCAAATTGTTTGATCAACAGTTGCTTAAAGCCTCTATATTTGCTGCGGTTCGCTTCCCGTTCCTCAGCTGCCTTTTGGACGGCTGCCGCAAAGCCTAGCACCGCAGGGATATTTTCCGTTCCTGCACGGCGCTTCTTCTCCTGTGAGCCGCCAAATAAAAGATTCGTCAGCTTCACGCCTTGGCGGGCAAATAAAAAGCCGATCCCCTTAGGACCGTTGATTTTATGCGCGGAGACGCTTACTAAATCGACGCCCAACGCCTGGACATCCAGCTGTTCAATGCCATATGCCTGTACAGCATCCGTATGGAAGGTCGCCTGATGGTCCTTCAGCAGGGCGCCAATTTCAGCAATCGGCTGGATTGTCCCCACTTCATTGTTGCCATACATGATGGTTACAAGAATCGTGTCATCGCGGAGTGCCGACGCTACGTCCTCTACATTCACACGTCCTGTTTCATCAACAGGCAGGTACGTCACATCAAAGCCTTCTTTTTCAAGCTTTTCACAGGCATGCAGGACAGCATGATGCTCAATCTGTGTCGTGATGATATGCTTACCCTCTTGTCTGCGGGCATATGCCGTACCGAAGATGGCCATATTATCGGCTTCCGTTCCACCACTCGTCAAAATAATTTCACTTGCTTTTGCATTGATTGATTGCGCCAGCATGTATCTTGCTTCATCCAAGTATTTACGTGCCTCGCGACCTGCAGCATGGATGCTTGAAGCATTGCCATAAAGGTGCTCCATCGCTTCCGTCATACGGACGATGACTTCCTTTGCCATCGGTGTGGTAGCCGCATGGTCAAGATAGATTGTATTCATTTTTAGTAAAACTCCTTTAATCCGTTCCTTAAATGTAGAACATATAGCCGTCATGGGCTGTACTGTCCGTATATTTCGCCAAGTCTTCCAATGTAGTCGTATCCAGTACATTTTTCACTGCATCACGAATGCGCACCCATAGCTCGCGCTGCGGTGCCTCCTCGTTTTCGATGCCTTCCACCGGCTGGATCGGTCCTTCCAATACGCGGATGACATCAGCGGCCGTAATTTCCGCAGGGATGTCCGCCAGCATGTAGCCGCCATAAGCACCCCGCACGCTCTTCACCAGCCCTGCATTGCGAAGCGGCGATACAAGCTGCTCCAAATAGGCTTCCGACAATTCCTTTTCGGCCGCAATCTGGCGTAGAGGAATCGGCCCCTCTCCATAATGCTTTGCCAACTCGATCATAATCGTCAATCCGTAACGTCCTTTTGTAGAAATCTTCATACTAACACCTCAATTATTGTCATTCATGTATTCCCCAGTATACCACACTTCTTTCTACTCTTATCAAAAATACTCTATTTCAACCCTCCCCCACCTGGGAGTTGGCTTTCCCGATTGTAAATTCTATAATGTTTATAATAAATGAATCTTTAAAGAGGAGGGATTTCGTGCACAACGAGCCACTCGCCTATAAGATGAGGCCCAAACATCTTGATGAAATCGTCGGCCAGAAGCACGTAATCGGTCCCGATACACCGCTCTACCAGATGATCCAGAAGGGGCATGTCCCATCCATGCTCCTTTACGGCCCACCTGGAATCGGAAAGACATCCATCGCCAATGCCATCGCCGGGACAAGCAGCCTGCCCTTTTTTGCACTGAATGCAACCCATGCCGGGAAAAAGGATATCGAGCAGATTGTCATGGAAGCCCGGATGGCGGGGAAGGTATTGCTGTTTCTGGATGAAATCCACCGCTTCAATAAACTGCAGCAGGACACCTTGCTGCCCCATGTCGAAAACGGCTCCATCGTACTGCTCGGGGCGACGACGGAAAATCCATTTCATGATGTAAACCCCGCCATTAGATCGCGGTGCGGGGAGATTATCCAGCTGACAAGGCTTACCGTCGAGGACATTACCGAGCTGCTGAACAATGCATTGTCCAATAAGGAGCGCGGGCTCGGCAGCTATGACATCAAGGCGACACCCGAGCAGCTCGTGCGGATTGCCGAGGCGGCAGGCGGGGATGCAAGGAAAGCCCTTACGCTGCTTGAATCCGTGTATTATGCGTCGGATGAAGTAGACGGTACGACTGTTTTTAGCGATACCGCGATAGAAGCGCTCGCAAAACGGATTGGCGTATACGGGGATAAGGGCGGTTCCCATTTTTACAACCTCTTGTCTGCCCTGCAGAAGTCGGTGCGCGGAAGCGACGTCAATGCCGCCCTCTACTACCTGGCACATCTGCTCGAAAGCGGGGACCTCGTGGCCGTCTGCAGAAGGCTGCTTGTGATGGCATATGAGGATATCGGGCTGGCAAATCCGGCTGTCGGTGCCCATGTAACGGCCGCTACAGACGCAGCCCAACGCCTCGGCATGCCGGAAGCCCGCATTCCGCTTGCAACAGCGGTTGTAGAGATGTGCTTAAGCGATAAATCAAACTCCGCCTATAAAGCGCTTGATGCAGCGATTCGCACCATCAATGAAGGCAAGACGGGAGACATCCCGAATCACCTGAAGGATGCGCATTACGCCGGAGCAAGCGCACTCGGCCATAAAGGCTATCAATACCCGCACGACACCCCGGTCGGCACATTCGGCGGCTGGGTCGATCAGCAATACCTTCCGGATGAACTTGCCGGCACCGAATTTTACCAGCCTGTCATTGCGGGAGAGGAAAAGCGCATGGCAGGCATTTACGAAAGACTGAAGTCGTTCAAGAAATAAGGGCTATCAATCAGGCAGTTTGTGGATGCCAAATAAGGGAACTCCATTTTATCGGAAGTTCCCTTATTTATTGAATGCCCCATGTAGTTCACTATTGTCTACAATATAATTCTTAAACAATTCAAGCTCCTGTTTCTCAAAATGATGAAGCTCTTTTTCACCTGCATAACATTCAACCACTTTTTTTATGGCTGGACGGATCTCTTCAGGAAATGTTGATAACCCCCACTGCCCAGCTTCCTGCTTCGAAGAAATAACCCCATCTTTCACATACCAATAAACTCTCAACAAATTCAGCGTACAATAAATGGGATTTCCCTCTATATTTTCTAAACAATCATTGAAATCACCCATTATCGACGATAGATAATCTGCTCTGGGGATCAAAGGGAAGATCTCTGCAATGGGTCTACCACTTATACAGATTCCCCTATTATTAATAATCATAATGTGGGCTGCCAAATCTGCATCCGTCAGAAGCTCTTCGTTTAAAAACTGGGAGGAGCCGTTCAACAGAAAATATACCTGCGTCATCCATCCTTCCATATGGATTCAACCACTATCTTCATGATTGCTAATTCCGTATTAGAATAATTTTTATGCCCTTTACATATAGACGGCAGCTTCTATCCTCGCCGTTTGATCGGGGTTGCAGATGCATTATAATCCTTTGGAATACCTATGCGAAGGAGGCTTACCGGGGATGGAAATGCCAGGACTATACAACGAAATAAATCTACCTACCGCACTCATCGGCTTTGATAATCGCGCTACGAAAGAAGGGGCGTTGCTGTTGTCATCCTCCACCAGAAAACAGTTGGGGATTCTTTCACCCCTTGTCATGCCGGATGGCGTAATTCATATACGACTTAATTACAAATAAGCGCCAAACAAGGACTTTTGCCCCTGTATGGCGCTTATCTCCTATTAAGTTGTATATCAAAATGGACAAACGGCGGTTTTGGTGGACAAAAAGTGATGGCATTCCCCTTTTCTCCTCATCATTCCCGCCCCTGTGTCAGCCCATTTTTCAATAAAACGGAGCGTTTTTTTGCAAAAATGGGGCCGAATGAATGGATGTCCGGCGAAGACGAAGCCCATTTTCGTGCTTCCATGCCAGAAGAACGGGGTGGATTTATAGAGTTCCCTCCAACGCTTTCATTCCAATATATTTGGATTTCCTGAGAAAAAACACAAAAAACTGCCCATAAAAATGGACAGTAGAATATTGTATAAAGCAATATTTCAGGCAAGAATACTCCATCCAAGAGAATGGGTCGCGTATCCAGTCAGTAGACTTCAACAAGGAAATTTTAACACTTCCTATGGGGAGGCGGCCCACTCTAAATAACGGGTGGTTCACCGTTCGCTCTACATCAGTGCTTTGCGTAAGCCTGAGGGCTCAAATGATGGTAAAATACCTGGAAACATACCGATAATGGATTGTCAGCCTTCTCTACAGTCATTTTGCCGTCTGTCAATTGCTGAAGACTTTTGTTGATTTCACCGAAAAATTCATCATTGTCTTCCGCATGGCAATTGGGCAAGATCCTGGCTGCCGTTATATAGCCATCAGCAATCCTATGCTTCGCATTCTCATCCAATGAGGCACTGCTGCTGTGCTTAATAAGATTTTCAAAATACACAAGGCGCGAAACCGTATGCATGAATAGCATCCAGTATGAATTTTCCTTTGGCATGCCCCCTCCATTACGTTCGACAACATCCTTAAAATATTCAGCTGCCTGGCTATATAATGGATGTAGCTTCGCCTGAGCCTTATGCCAATTCTGTGCAGTATCGATATGTTCAAAGACTGCATTATCCAATCGCTCCTGCAGCTCCGCCAAATTCAGCATATTATTCTTTACTTGAATCGTCATCCGTCTCTCCATCCTCCTTTCAATCCCCTGTCGTGCACAATAAGTGTAACCAAAAATTATACAAAAAAAATTTAAATAGTATAATTAACGGAAAAAGCGTGATAATTGTGTGAAAACTGCACAGAATTACAGAAAAATACATCTTTTTTCTGAATATTATATATTATCGAAAAAGAATGCCTTGTATCATTTTCAGTCAAGCCTCTTCACATATTTCGGGTACAACCCCATTTGAATGAGCGCCGATTCCTCTTTGCAAGACAGTGCGGCCGCAGGTATGATGGTGAATTCACCCTTTTTGTAGGTCTTGACCGTCTGGTTGGAGCTATAGAACTGCCACGTAAAGCTTCCTATCCATTCAGCAAGTTCCATTTCCCTTTTTTCTGCAAAAAAATGTTTTGACATCAATACTTCTGCAAGCTTGGCAAAGCCATCGCTTAGTATATATGACTTATTAAAAAAATGGTATTCCGGCTCCACTATGTGATTCGTATCGAAGACATGAATCGTATTCCGTCCTTCATCCAATGCGATTTCTGCAGTTCCCACTTCATCCATCAAATTCAAACCTTTATATTCCATCTCACAAAACCGCATCCTTTTACCTACCTATCTGTCGAAGTTTTATTTTTCCATTATAACATCAATTTCAATTCCTCGAAATTTGACGAAGTATTTATCGTGACAAAAAGAGAGATTTCGTGTATAAAGTAGAAAATAAGGTTTTTTTATCCATTCTATTGAAATAATAAAATGTACCAGCACGGGGGGAAATAGATGCAAATTCAATTTTTACAGAAAAAAGACCTATTAGAGAAGAATTTCATACTCATGCTTGTCTATGGACTCGCGGCGCATCTGGGGGGGATTGCCCAATTCATCATCGGCCGACCGATTGGATTGGCCCTGTCCTTATTTATCCCTGCGCTGATTACACTGGGGATTTATTTACTCCAACGGAAAGTCGAAGCGATCAGGCCTTACTTTCCTTTTGTCGTAGCTCTTGCCGGGACAGTGACAACATACTGTGCCATTGTTTCCTTTAAAGTGACATTGGCCACTATCATTCTCAGCTTTTTCGTTCTGATTATGAGCTCCATCCACAGCAAATATACGGTGCTTGCTGCTGGATATATCGGTTCTACACTAGGGCTGATTTCCAACTTCGCTTTGGATACGACAGGGTTCGCCGTGGATCCGGCAAATGTCTTCGTGGTCCAAATTTTGATGACGGTAGCCATCGCACTCCAGGTGCGCCAGAGCAAACGGATGTTTACAAGTGTGGAAGAGTTGATGACGGAGGCGCACGACAAGGCATTGCGTGAGGAAGAGCTTTATTCTCATCTGGAAACAGCGGTGCAAAGCATTACGACAAAATTGGAGCTGATTACCGCCAGCACAAACAACGCTACTGTAGCACAGCAAAATATGATGACCTCTGTGCAGGAGGTGCGTACGGGGGCCCATCGTCAGACGGACCACGTCCATGAAATCGTCCTTAGCACAGAAGCTACGACAAATGAAATTGCTCAAATGGTCCAACAGCTCGAACAGATTGTGACAGAGGCGGAGACCGCAAGCGTGAATGCATCGGACGGGGCGAAAGCGATGAATGATATGAAGCAGGAAATCGATTTATTTACGGAATTCTTCACCGCGCTTCACACTACCTTCATTGCGCTATCGGGTAAAATCGAGGAAACGAATCATTTTGCTACAGATATTAAAAAAATTACGGAGCAGACCAACCTTCTTGCGCTTAACGCTTCCATTGAGGCGGCGCGAGCTGGAGAACATGGGAAGGGATTTGCCGTTGTGGCTGAGGAGATTCGGAAGCTGGCGCAGATTACAGACCAGACACTGGTGAAGATTGATACAAACTTGAGCGACGTAAATGGCTATAATAGGGACGCTTTAGGAAAGCTTCAGAATGGACTGGATCATATTACGATGCAGGTATCCGTGACGGACCGGGCCAACCGTACGTTCAGCGGCCTATTCGAAGCACTGAAAAAGCTGCAGCATGACCTGACGTTATTTTCTAACGCGACGGGTTCCATCGAAAACAATAGTAAATCCATTTTGATGAGCACGAACGAGTTTGCCGCCATCATTGAAGAAAGCTCCCAGGCAGTCGACCAGCTGAGCGTGGTATTGGAAAAAGTCAACACCGAACAGCAGCTCATCACAAGCAACATTGAGGAAACGTATCGCAATGCGCTGAGTATCAAGACGAACTAATAGAGAACTGCTTCTCAGGAAATGACAGAGCTGCCCAGAAAGTTTGGCTTTCTGGACAGCTCCATTCAATGTATCACCCTTGGACGCGCGTGATTTTTACATCCTTCACTATTTGATTGATGACCCAGCTCGCCGCAATCAAGCCTGCCACCGAAGGAACGAACGCATTCGAGGAAGGTGGCATCTTCGCCTTGCGGATTTCCGCATTCGGATTCCCTACTGTTTCGACAACATCCGGTCGGACGACGATTGGCGATTCATCTGAAAAGACAACCGTCACCCCTTTTTTAATCCCCTCTTTTTTCAGCTTCGTGCGAATCACCTTCGCCAAGGGGTCCGTATGTGTTTTCGAAATATCAGCAATCTTGAAGCGCGTGGGATCCATTTTATTTGCTGCCCCCATGCTTGAGATGATGGGGATGTCCCGCTTCAGGCATTCTTTCATAATATGGATTTTATACATCACCGTGTCCGACGCGTCGATGACATAATCGATTCCCTGCGCAAAGAAGTCTTCATATGTTTCTTCCGTATAGAACATGTGCATATCGATTACTTCGCATTCCGGATTGATGTCTGCAATACGCTCCTTCATTACCGCCGACTTCGACTTGCCGACTGTCGATAAATAAGCGACAAGCTGACGGTTTACGTTCGTAATGTCCACATTATCTTTATCCACCAGCACAATGCGCCCTACCCCGCTGCGTGCACAGGCCTCAGCGGCAAACGAGCCTACCCCGCCGACACCTAAGATGGCGACTGTTGTATTTTTCAGCTTTTCAAGACCTTCCTTACCGATTGCTAGTTCGTTTCGGGAAAATTGATGTAACATGTGGAAACCTCTCAATCATTATTATTCTACTCGGAATTATACACAGGAAAAATCCCACCTGCAACAAAAATAAAACCCTCCTACTCGCAGTAGAAGGGAGATTAATCAAATATGAGACGAATCCCGAATGTGCCGTCATGTTAAACATCGTTTTGAACCCGCACTGTAGCAGGGGGGTGCCCTCACTCCTACTTTAAACGTCCCGCTCCAATGGGGCATGTTCGCCGTAGGAAAAATATCGAGCTCCCAACGATTTATTGTTCGGTCAAAACTGTTAAGTAACACTTTTTAACGAACACTTCAGGATTCGTATTACTGATATCATACCATCATTAATCAGAATTTTCAAACCTAAAATTTTTACTAAATTAAAAATTTCAGGTGAATCACATACTTCTCTCTGATGGCATCCCCTTGCAGAAAACTGCAAATCCCTCAATAACGGGATGTACTAAATAGATACCCGCCTTCTAGAAATCTAAACGAAAAAAACTGCCCAATAAGCGCGAGGCTTATCGGACAGTCCTTGTCAGCTACTCTTTTTTCTCAGCTGTTACTGCCAGCTTGAGCTCCTGTAATTGAGCATCGGAAACCGATGACGGAGCGGAAGTCAACAGACAGCTTGCCGTTGCCGTTTTCGGGAAGGCAATCGTATCACGAAGGTTCGTGCGTCCTGCCAACAGCATCACGAAGCGGTCAAGGCCGAAAGCTAAGCCGCCATGCGGAGGAACGCCGTATTCGAACGCTTCTAATAAGAAGCCGAACTGCTCGCGTGCCTCCTCTTCTGTGAAGCCTAATAGCTTGAACATTTTGTTTTGCAGTTCCGGTTCGAAAATACGCAGTGAACCGCCACCAAGCTCATAGCCATTCAATACGATATCATACGCCTGTGCACGGACTGCTGCAGGATTTGTATCCATCAGCTCGATATCTTCATCGAATGGACGAGTGAATGGATGGTGCGCTGCATAATAGCGCCCTTCTTCTTCGTCATATTCGAATAACGGCCAATCCACAATCCATAGGAATGCAAACTTGGATTCGTCGATCAATTCAAGCTCTTTACCAAGCTTCATACGAAGTGCACCCAATGCATCCGCCACTACATTTGATTGGTCGGCACCGAATAGTAATAGGTCGCCCGCTTCAGCATCCATGCGCTCGATCAGCTTGTCGGCCATTTCGCCTTCAAAGAACTTCGCAATCGGGCCGTTCAAGCCTTCATCCGTTACTTTCAGCCAGGCAAGACCTTTTGCCTTGTAAATGGAAACGAATTCGCCAAGTGCATCGATGTCTTTACGTGAGAACTTGTCAGCAGCACCTTTTACATTGATGGCCTTCACTTCCCCGCCATTCTCGATGGCTCCTGAGAATACTTTGAAGCTTGAATCCTTTACGATATCCGAAAGCTGTACAAGCTCCAGGCCGAAACGTACATCAGGCTTATCTGAACCATAACGGGCCATCGCCTCCTGATAGCTCATTCGTTGGAATGGCGCTTCTACTTCAATCCCTTTTACTGCTTTCATGACAGCTTGGATCAGCCGCTCGTTCATTTCAATGATTTCATCCATCGACATGAAGGATGTTTCGATATCGACCTGCGTGAATTCAGGCTGGCGGTCTGCACGCAAGTCCTCATCACGGAAGCAGCGGGCGATTTGGAAGTACTTCTCAAATCCTGATACCATCAGCAGCTGTTTGAATAACTGCGGTGATTGCGGCAGTGCATAGAATTCACCTTCATGGACACGGGATGGCACTAGATAGTCACGTGCACCCTCTGGCGTCGATTTTGTCAAAATAGGTGTTTCCACTTCCAGGAAGCCTTCTTGTTGCAGGAAGTTACGAATCGTCACCGTTACATCCGAGCGCATTTTGAACGTATCGAACATGACAGGACGGCGCAGGTCCAAATAGCGGTATTTCAAACGTAAATCTTCTGATACTTCGACCTTATCCTCTATTGCAAATGGCGGGTTTTTCGCCTCGTTGATGATTGTCAATGTATCGGCCAGGATTTCGATTTCACCTGTTTTCACATTGCTGTTGATTTGCGCGGCATCACGAAGAACTACCTTCCCCGTTACTTCAATGACATATTCACTGCGGATTTTTTCAGCTACCGCCAGTGCATCCTTCGCCTGATCGCCGAATACTACCTGAACAATTCCTGTGCGGTCGCGCATATCGACGAAAATCAGACCACCTAGATCACGTCGCTTTTGAACCCAGCCTTTTAATACGACTTGCTCGCCTTGATGAGCAGCTGTTACTTCACCACAGGCATGTGTACGTTGTGCCATTTTGAAATTCCTCCAACTTTATTCCATCTATTTTTGTAATACGAAATTCACTAATTCAGCAAAGGCTACCTTTTCCTGATTGCCTGTTTCCATTTCCTTCACATTCACTGCCTGCTCTTCAAGCTCTGTATCTCCAAGAACAATGACATATTTGGCTCCTTGACGGTCGGCCGTTTTCATCTGCGCCTTCATTTTACGATTTGCATAATCCATATCCGCAGAAATGCCGTTTGCCCGGAATGCGCTAACCAGCTCGACCGCTTTCACTTTCGCTGCTTCCCCCATGACCACGACATACATATCCAGCTGGTCATTGCTGTCCAATGCAACGTCCTCTGCTTCCAATGCAAGAAGCAGGCGCTCGATTGAAAGGGCAAAGCCGATGCCCGGCGCATCCGGACCACCGACATCCTCTACCAGGCCATTGTAGCGGCCGCCGCCGCAAAGTGTGGTAATGGCGCCGAATCCAGAAGCTGTAGACATGATTTCGAATGCCGTGTGGTTGTAGTAGTCGAGCCCGCGTACGAGATTCGAATCCACTTCATACGGAATGCCTAAACCATCTAAATATTCCTTCACCTTCGCAAAGTACTCTGCGGAATAGTCCGTTAAGTAGTCTGTCAGCGCCGGTGCAGTTGCCATTAGCGGGTGCTCACGGTCGACCTTGCAGTCCAGGATGCGCAGCGGGTTTTTCTCCAGACGCTTTTGGCAATCCGAGCAAAATTCACCGATGGACGGCTCAAAGTGGTTGATGAGTGCCGTACGGTGTGCATCCCGCGTTTCTTTATCGCCAAGCGAGTTGATGACCAATTTTAAATCCTTCAATCCGACCTTTTTATAAATGTCCATCGCGAAGGAAATCACTTCCGCATCAATCGCCGGATCCGCTGAACCGATTGCCTCAACCCCGAATTGTACAAATTGACGGTAGCGTCCCGCCTGCTGCCGCTCATAACGGAACATCGGCCCGATATACGATAGCTTTACGGGCTGATCCGGCTGCCCGAACATCTTGTGCTCCACATAGGCCCGCACCGCAGCGGCTGTTCCTTCTGGACGCAATGTCAACGAACGTCCCCCGCGGTCGGTAAATGTATACATTTCCTTTTGTACGATATCTGTTGTATCGCCTACACCGCGCTGGAATAATTCCGTCGATTCAAAAATCGGTGTACGGATTTCCTTATACCGGTAAACATGGCTGAGATCCCGCAGCACCTTTTCTACTTGCTGCCATTTCTCTGATTGACCAGGTAAAATATCCTGCGTTCCACGAGGCACTTTAAAGCTCATGAATCACACTTCCTCTCTTAGTTCCTTTGATTTCCTTTTATTTATGAAGCAGTTGGCTACGCTGCCATAGACGGCGCTTTTTCCACTCATTCCCCTGAGTGGATCATCGCTAAAATAAAAAAAGCTCCCGTCCCCTGCCTATAGCAAGGGACGAAAGCTGTAGCTTCCGCGGTTCCACCCTAGTTGATGCACAATGGCATCCACCTCGTAAATCGGATAACGGCCGATTCCGTTTTTCCCTAATAGACATTCGTTTTTCAGGAAAAAGCCTCCCAAGTGTTATTCGCATCATACATACTGCAGGAAAATTCTCAGCCCATGATTTTCCCTCTCTTTATCAGCATTGGTATTTACTACTTGCTTGATCAACAGCGCTTCATTTTAGATTATACATAATCTTAATGTGGCATACGTATCTTGTCAACTCTTTTTTAGGAAGGCGGGCCCTGTTCGACATAAATCATGGAAATCATTGCCTTACCTTGATAGCCAATTTCACCTATTCTTTTCTTTCATCTAAAAAAAGTTGTAGATTTCAATATATAATTGCTTTTACAATGGAAGTAGCTCCATTAAATAAATATTTACTCTATTCCTGTTGAAAGGAGGCCTTTATTATGAGACAAGCATTGCAAATCATCATTGCCTGCATGCTCATCTTTTCCATCGCGATGCCTAACGTTTCCAAAGCAGCCAACGATGATCTGGTCGTCACTGCTGAAGTCTTGAACTTGCGCGAAGGTCCTGGATTGTCCTACCCCATCCTTCTGAAATTAGAAGAGGGGGATACGGTTTCGACGATTGAGCGTTCTGGAGATTGGATTCACGTCAAGGCGGGGAATACGGAAGGATGGGTTGCCGGCTGGCTGACAAAGGCCAATACCAAAGCAGGCCAAAACGAAGCGCAGAGAATTATCATTTCTCAAGTGAATGCTTTAAATGTACGAGCCGAGCCCTCTCTCTCTTCCACGGTGCTGACACAGCTATCCTCAGGGGCTGAAGCATCATACATAAAGTCAGAGAACGATTGGGTCCAGATTCAATATGGATCCACTACTGGATGGGTCTCCAGCCAGTATGTTACGGTAAAGGAGCTTTCCAAGAAGGCTGCGAATGAAAAAGTAGAAACTTCGATTGCAGGTGATGCTTTCACCGTTACAGTGGATGCTGTAAATGTCAGAAAGAACGCAGATCTAACATCCAAGCGTATAGGTGTAGCTTACCGGGGAGAACAATTTAAAGTATTGGAGCAGTCTGATAACTGGGTACGTATCCAGTATAAAGACAACAAAGAAGGCTGGATTTATAAATTCTACGGTTCATTTGTAGAAAAAGAGGTAAAATCCGCCTCGACATCATCACCTTCTAAGGGCAGTGTAACAATTATTTATGATGGGACGAACATGCGACAGGACGCCTCCACATCGGCTGCCGTCGTCCACCGTGCAAATGCCGGTGAAACATACAGCATTCTCAAGACAGAAGGCGACTGGTATAAGGTTTCGTTGAGCGGGGGCAAGACCGCCTATGTTGCCAACTGGGTTGTGTCCCAGGAAAAGGACAACGTAACCCGAAAGTCATCTTCTACTAAAAAGCAAAAATCAGAACGTAAAAAGGGTACGTTGAAAGGTTTGACCCTCGTCATCGATGCCGGCCACGGCGGGAATGACCATGGAACGACGGGTGTCAGAGGAACGGATGAAAAGGGCATCACCCTGAAGACCGCCGAACTGCTCAAGTCGAAGCTGCAGGCAGCGGGAGCCGAGGTCATCATGACACGTGAATCCGATGTATACGTCGATTTGCGCAAGCGGGTTGCCGTTGCCCATCAGGTGGAGGCCGACGCATTCATCAGCCTGCATTATGATGCCACGGAGAACAGCTCCGTTTCCGGCATTACAACGTATTATACAAACAGCCATCAGAAAGAGCTGGCCAAGTATGTCCATGCCGGCCTTGCCGACAAGGTTTCCCTCCGTGACCGCGGGGTGCAGCCTGGCAACTATTTGGTGCTGCGTGAAAACCGTCAGAAAGCAATACTAATAGAGCTGGGGTTCTTGAGCAATCCGAGCGAAGAACGAGCCATCACCACTGATTACTATCGCGAACAGGCTACACGCGGCATCTATGAAGGAATAGTGGACTTTTTCGATGCACAGCTGTAGGAACGAAGGGGACGTCCAAAAAGTATTTGGAGGCGTCCCCTTTGCCACCACCGAAGGAGCACCGCTTCTTGGCAGATATTTATTAAAAAAAATGAGGCTGTCCAGAAAGCAGGAACTTTCTGGGCAGCCTTCTTTACATATTCGCCAAAAGCCTTTTGGCGATCATCTGGAATTCATCCGGTCCGATTCCCGGCGCGAATTCTTCCGGAAGCTCATCCAGCTCCGGTACTTTCCCTCCCTTTGGCATGCCTTCCACAACAATCAATTGTTCATTTGTCGTCGGATGAGGCCCTTTCCAGATTTGCTTGATCCCTTCATAGTCCCCGACGTAGTTCCATGTAAACAATACATTGCCGATTCCCTGATCCTCATATTTCCTGGCGGCATCGAACACCCGATTATCAAGGTTCGGAATCGGGAGCATCCTCGTCACATCCACACCCGTAGCCATTTCCAGCGCCTTTGCATAGGCGACGATATGCGTCCCGCCCCGCACAAGCAAATAGCCGATCATTTCCCTTGCCGTCGGATGGTCCGTCATTTCATACACACGCATCTTATGGGTACGCGCCCCGCATTCGAGGAAGAAATTATGAAGCAGGTCGAGCACCAGATTGCCGCTTGTGAATACATACTCCCCGTTCCACGGCTTCCCCATCGAGTCGACAGGCATGGATGCCTGGGCCGCTGCGATGAAGCTTTGCGTATTCCTCATATTTTTGGCATTTTGCAACGGACTTAAATCAGGGGGCGCTGCAAAAGAATTTCCCTTGTTTAGTAGATTGATCGTCGTCGCTACAAGTTCCACATGGCCGAATTCCTCTGCCGTGATACTGGCGACCAGATCATAGAATGGCTTCAGCTTCTTTTTTCCACGGAAGTTGAAGGATTGATACATATAATTGTTCAGTGTCGACATTTCCCCGAATTTTCCGCCCAGCAGTTCCTGAACTGCGCTCGCTGCATTGGCATCGCCGTATTCTACATTCGGCAGCTCGATAGCCAAGCGATTGACACGTTGAAACATAAAAAAAACACCTCCGTCTTATCTTTTGCAACATATGACAAGACAGAGGTGCTTATACGTATCCATTTCATACTCTAGCAAGCGTAATCCAAACAATTTCATCCATTCGAATAAAGAAAGGTGTTTGACAAATTTCAATGACGATATGATCGGGCAACACGGAGGTCAGAACCCCCCGCTGAATATTTTTTCCTGTCTGTACAACAATCTGCTGGCCAATCAAACCTTTTATCGTTTCAAATAAGTATGGATTTGAGATTTGCATCGACATATTCTCCACCCCTTCAACCAAGACTATCGCTCCTAGTGTATGAAGAAAAATAGAAAAAGTTTACTTGGCTGAATCGACGATGATGGTAACAGGGCCATCGTTGATAAGTGCGACGTCCATCATAGCACCGAAGATACCCGTTTCCACCCGGAGCCCATATGTACGCAACGCCTCATTGAATTCCTCCCACAACGGCTTTGCCTTCTCAGGGCGTGCGGCTGCGGTAAAGCTCGGGCGTCTGCCCTTCCTCGTCTCTCCGTACAGGGTGAACTGCGAAACGGATAGAATGTCCCCGCCCGTCTCCAATATCGAGCGGTTCATTTTCCCTTCTTCGTCCTCCCAAAGACGAAGCTCGGCGACTTTTTTCGCACAGTAGGCAACATCTTCTGCTGTATCCGTGTGGGTGATGCCTACCAATAATACATATCCTTGATCAATTGCACCCGTGATATCCCCCTCTACGGTCACGGATGCCTGTTTGGAACGTTGAATGACTACTCTCATGCTTCTACCTTCTATCTTTTAATTGATGACGCGCTGCACGGAGTAGATGTCCGGCAGCTGCTTGATACGGTCGACAACTTTGTGGAGCCCCGATATATTCGTAATGGAAATCGTCAGGTGGATTGTCGCAATCTTCTCGCGGTCGGCACGTCCTGATACAGCCAAAATATTCGTTTTCGCTTCACTGACAGCCATCATGACGTCATTAAGGATGCCCGGGCGATCAAATGCGGACACCTCGATATCCACAGGATACTCCTTCTGCTGCGACGTGGCATTTTCCCATTCCACTTCGATCAGCCGCTCCGACGCATCGCCTTCCTGGATATTCGGGCAATCTGCACGATGGACGGAAACCCCACGCCCTTTCGTGATAAAGCCGACGATTTCATCACCTGGCACCGGCGTACAGCAACGTGATAGGCGGATGAGCAGATTGTCGATTCCTTTTACGACAACCCCCGTCTCCGTCCGCTTCGTATGGACCGGTTTCGCCATTTCTCGGGTGATCTTTTCAAGCGCCTCTTCATGCTCCCGTTCCTTCCTCATCTTTTCGGCAAGGCGGTTGACGATTTGCTGGGCCGTAATGCCGCCCACACCAACGGCAGCATATAAATCTTCCTCATGTGTATAGTTGAATTTCTCGATGACACGCTTAATGTTTTCCGGCGTCAATACATCCTTGATGTCGAATTCCTGAGCCTTAATTTCCTTCTCGACCATTTCACGGCCCTTTTCGACATTTTCCTCACGCAGGTTCTTTTTGAAGAACTGCTTAATTTTATTTTTCGCCTGGGAGCTTTGAGCGATTTTGATCCAGTCGCGGCTCGGTCCGAACGATTGCTTGGATGTCAGCACCTCCACGATGTCCCCGGTCTTCAGTGGGGTATCGAGGGGCACCATCTTGCCGTTGACCTTGGCACCGATCGTCTTATTGCCGACTTCCGAGTGTACACGGTAGGCAAAATCAATTGGGACGGAGCCTGCCGGAAGCTCCACTACATCCCCTTTTGGTGTGAAGACGTACACCATATCGGAGAACAGATCGAATTTAAGTGATTCCATGAATTCCTCAGCGTTGGACGATTCATTCTGGAATTCCAGAATTTCACGGAACCATGTCAGCTTTTGGTCGATGCTTTCCCGTTTATTGTCGACGTTCTTTCCTTCTTTATATGCCCAGTGAGCCGCAATCCCGTATTCTGCAATTTTATGCATTTCCTTCGTACGGATCTGCACTTCAAGCGGATCACCGTATGGACCGATGACCGTCGTATGGAGTGACTGATAGAGATTCTGCTTCGGCATGGCGATGTAGTCCTTGAAGCGTCCAGGCATCGGTTTCCATAAGGTATGCACAATCCCGATGACGGCATAGCAGTCCTTGATGCTATCGACAAGAATACGGACGGCGAGCAGGTCATAGATTTCATTGAACTGCTTTTTCTGCATGGCCATTTTGCGGTAGATCGAATAAATGTGCTTCGGACGGCCATAGATGTCGGCATCAATCTCCACTTCCGCCAGCTGCGATTTGATTTCCGAGATGACATTGTCCAGGTATAATTCCCGCTCATTGCGCTTCTTCTTCATCAAACTTACAATGCGGTAATACTGCTGTGGATTCAAGTAGCGAAGTGCCGTATCCTCAAGCTCCCACTTTACCGTATTGATCCCTAAACGGTGAGCGAGCGGCGCAAAAATTTCAAGCGTCTCCTTTGAAATGCGGCGCTGTTTCTCGGCAGGAAGGTGCTTCAACGTGCGCATATTGTGCAGCCTGTCCGCTAATTTAATCAAGATGACCCGTATATCCTGTGCCATTGCCACGAACATTTTACGATGGTTTTCCGCCTGCTGCTCCTCTTTGGACATATATTTAATTTTGCCGAGCTTCGTCACCCCATCCACAAGCAGCGCCACCTCTTCGCTGAACTCGCGTACCAGGTCCTCCCGTGAAACCTCCGTATCCTCTACAACATCATGAAGGAATCCAGCTGCAACCGTTTCAGGGTCCATCTGCAGATCCGCAAGAATACCCGCCACCTGAACGGGATGGATGATGTAAGGCTCTCCAGAACTGCGGAACTGCTCTTTATGTGCTTCCTTCGCCACTTCGTATGCTTTCACGACAAAAGCGACATGTTCGTCATTCATATATGATTTAACGAGCTCGAAGACGTCTTCGGGCGCTAAAATTTGTTCTTTCGCCATAAATGTAGTCCACCTTGTAATCAATTTTTTCTCTTCGAATGGTAATAACCTTAATTGTATAAAATATTCCTATAGATTGTAAAGACACACTAGTCCATACAGTGCTGCAATAAATAAATGTGAATACTTTGTGAAGAACAAAACAGGCATTTTGACGTGGCCATCACAGGAACAAAGATTGTCAGCGGCTGCCCATCCATTAGCGGCAGAGGTTGAGCAGCAAGCAAGGCTTTCCGGAAGGATTACGCCCCGATGCATGCCGAAGAGGTCTCGGCGCAGCAACCATGTGGGTGCGAATGGCTGGACGCGCCCCGTACATGTCCTTTTTAAGAAAAAACCGTGGACAAGCAGCATGCTGCCTTATCCACGGTTTATTGAGGTGAAAAAACATCCACCAATTAGTATTTGATTAACGTTTTTACAGGATAGCTTCCAATCTTCTCGCGGCCTTTCAGCTCTTCAAGCTCAATCAGGAACGCACAGCCGGCTACTTGTCCGCCAAGCTGCTCGATCAGACGGATTGTCGCTTCCACCGTACCGCCTGTAGCAAGCAGGTCATCACAAATCAATACTTTCTGACCAGGCTTGACCGCATCCTTGTGCATTGTCAGTGTATCTTGTCCATATTCCAGGCCGTAGTCCGCGAAGATTACTTCGCGTGGCAGCTTCCCAGGCTTACGTACAGGGGCAAAACCGATTCCAAGGGCATAGGCTACTGGACAACCGATGATAAAGCCGCGTGCTTCAGGACCGACGATGATTTCCGCGCCCACTTCCTGTGCATATTCGACGATTTGGTCTGTCGCATATTTGTATGCAGGGCCGTTGTCCATGATCGTTGTGATATCTTTGAAGCTGATCCCTTCTTTAGGCCAGTTCTCCACCGTTGTTACGTATTGCTTTAAATCCAATGTATTTTCCTCCTTAAGAGCCTGAGCCCTTCATTCGTTCATTAAACCATTGTTTGAGTTCTGTATAGGTTGCATATAAGAATTTTTGTTCTAATTCAATTTGCTCTGCACGCATTTTATATGATGTTGCCTCTTCCAATGCACGTTTCGGCGCATTTTCAACAACAGTCGTCAAACCATTCTCTATTTTAACAAATCCGAGCTCAAAAAACACCTTTGTCATGAACTTAATTACGTCGATATTTAATCCAATATGTTCCGATAATTGTGCAATATGTGCTTTTAAGTTAAATGTCGGACGTTTCTTCAGGAAGGAATAATACCAGCTGAAGTGCTGCCGGGTCGGCATACCGTTGAAATATTGGGAATCCGGTGTATAGAAATGGGCATAAATGCGCTTGAACTGTTTTTCACCCAGCATCCGTTCAAGCAGCGCTACATTTGCCGGCAGGTCGAGAAGGACGATGTACGGCTTCAGGCTCCTGTAATCTTCCTCCTGGCCGATCAGATGGATGGGTTGTTTAATAATCGCCTCATAGTGCTCAACGGTCCTCCGCTGGAATGCTACAAAGTCAGTATGCTCAAGCGAAAGCTTTGATAACCAGTTGGCGGCCTGGCTTTTTCCACGGTAATCAAACAGCTGCCATTCATCCGCCTGGATGTCCTCAATCATGAATTGCGGCTTTTTCCTGCCCTGCCATTCGTTGATCTGCAGATCGCCTGCAAAGGACACCTGCACACCATAGGAAATTTCGTTGAACAAGTAGCCCTTGCCAAAGCCGATTGCATCAACCTTCCCGTATGCGTCCTCCAGTTCCATCTTCAAGTGATTTTCCTGGGAGCCGATACGGCGCATGGAGGAAACGTTCATCTTCTCCAGTACAAATACCGGCTTGGCAAATTCCGTGCCAAACGGACCGAGCTTACGGATTTCTTCAATAGCCTCCACGGTTACCTCACTTACATCCACAGGAACATCGATATACAGCTTTTGGACAAGCTGTTCCTCCGTAAGGCTTTCCATCGCCTGTTGATGAAGGCGACGGCGGAGCTCATCCACATGCTCGAGCGGGAACGTCATGCCCGCTGCCATCGGGTGTCCGCCGAAATGCGGGATGATGTCCCGGTTCTTGGCGAGCTCGTCATAGAGATGGAAGCCTTCAATGCTCCTTGCCGAGCCCTTCGCCGTCCCTTTTTCATGATCGAGCGATAGGACGATGGTCGGCTTATAGTATTTGCCGACGAGCCTCGATGCGACAATACCTACTACTCCCGGATTCCAGTCCTCCTTTGCCACGATGAGCACACGACTGTTCTTCACCGCTTCATCCGCCTCGATCATGGCGATCGCTTCTTCTGTAATCGTGTTGACGATTTCTTTTCGTTCATCATTTTTCTGGTTCAGCTGCTTTGCCAAAAGCTCCGCCTGCTGCTTGGATTCGCTCATCAGGAATTCCACGCCCGGCATGGCAGAGCCGAGCCGGCCGATTGCGTTCAGCCTCGGTCCGAAATAAAAGCCGATCGTTTCTTCGTTGATGTCCTTCTGCTTGACGCCGGATGCCTCGCACAGCGCCTTCACCCATGGGCTTGATGATGTCTTCAGCGCCTGGATCCCCTGCTTGACCAGATAGCGGTTCTCCCCCTTCAGCGGCACCAAATCGGCAATTGTCCCAATCGCGACATATTCATATAGATGGTCCGGGACCTCTCCGTATAATGCGTGCGCCAGCTTGAACGCGACACCGACACCGGCAAGCTCCCCAAACGGATAATGGCCTTCCGGGACACGCGGATGAAGGATGACGTCCGCATTCGGCAATACCTCCCCTGCCTCATGGTGATCCGTCACGATGACATCCATCCCGAGCTCCTTAGCAATACGGATCGGCTCGATTCCGCTAATGCCATTGTCGACTGTGATGATAAGCTGTACGCCGTTTTCATGCGCCTGCCTGAACAATTCCTCATGCGGTCCATAGCCATGCGTAAAACGGTTCGGAATCATGAAGTCGACATCCGCCCCCAGATCGAGCAATACATTCAGCATAACGGTCGTACTTGTAATGCCGTCACTATCGTAATCGCCATATACCAATATTTTTTCGCCGTCCTCAAGCGCCCTGTT
>JBJEFP010000262.1:0-1621 GCA_051874195.1 Lysinibacillus sp.
AGGATATTTCTCTACCCACTTCTATACAGCTGCAAAATTAAATGATGCCAAAGAGGACATTCTGAAGCACAACCCTACCATTACAAAAGTGGAGGCTATAAACAGTATTGGCGGTTGGGGAGAATGGTTTTCTGAATATACAGCGGTCGTTGAAATGAAAAGTAGAAAATACCGCATTTGGACATATGGGGACGGAGAGATAACGGAAATGGAAGAAATGAGGTAGTTAAGACAGTCCAGTTTGCCTGGTTTACGCTATCTCATCCATAAATTGAAACGCCATTATGCTGGAGAATGTAAAAGCCGGCATAATGGCTTTTTTGTGTAACTCGGATTGGAAAGAAAGGATGATAGCGTCTATTCAACGTGAAATGCACAATAAATGACAGAAATGTTTTGGTAAAATGAGGGTAGAGGTGATGACGATGCAACATAACGAAGCGAAAAAATGGGGACGGCTCATCAAGTATCATCGCCAGCAGCAAGGACTGAAGCAGGATGATGTAGCGGTGGGGATCTGTACACCTTCTTATTTGAGCCGTATTGAAAACGGCGTGGTCATTGCGGAGCCTTCGGTGTACGAGCTGCTGTTGGCGCGTCTGGGCATTGATTTGTCCGAGGTACAAGAGCAGTTGGCAATAAAGCAGGCACTGCTTGAGAAAATCTACGAAAAATTATTATCTAATGAGGCATTGACAGAGGAGGAATTAATCAGCCTGGAGTCCTTCCAGACGGAAAACTTCCTGCAAGAAATCGATGTGCTTACAGGACTGGTCTACAGTCGCTACTTACTATCAATCAACGTACTTGAAGAAGCCCGGGAGTTGCTGACGAAAATCGGACCATTTGTCACTTGGCATCAAGATAGGGTCACACAACTGTATATCGGGATAACGACATATGCACATCTATCGTATCTGGAGTTCCCGGAAATCATCGAGAGAGAAGAGCAAGAGCAGGTGAGTAATTACATGAAAAGTGCCAGTCGTTTTGAACAGGCGAATTATACATATCATCTGGCGTTTGCCTATCATCGTCATTATTCATTCCAGCAGGCATTATATTATATTGATATTGCGACGCAGTGCTTTTCGCATCATTATAAACCACTGTTCCAATTGAAGCTTTATTCGATGAAGGGGGTTATTCTGAATGACCTGCATAGGTTTCGGGAAGCGATGGTGGAATATGAAGCAGGCCTGGACCTTTTGAGCAATGTGGCGACAATTCAGGTCCCGATGCAGTGGAGCTCGCTTTATAACAATATTGCCTACTGCTATGAATGCCAGGGACTGTTCAAGGAGGCGATGATTCATTATGAGCGGGCGAACGCCCATGAAGAGGATTTGCATGCGGTCATTAATTGGATGCGGGCCAGTTACCAGCAGAGTGATGAAGAAATGCTGCACCATCTTTTACGCAAGTATCCACAGGAACGTTTCACCGTGCTTCATCATCAATATCAGCGAAAGCTATTGTCCTATGCAAGCGGGCGAAATGTGACGCCCTCAACGCTGAAAGAATTAGAGGAGCTTGTATTTCCCTATTTCGAACAACAGGAATACTATTCGCTCACATTATATTACGCACCACTATGGGCGGCATTTTACGAAGAGCTTCA
>JBJEFP010000262.1:1721-5741 GCA_051874195.1 Lysinibacillus sp.
AATACGAGTACAGCCATGTGGATTAACGGACTTACGTTCTTCGTCTGTGCATGGGCGATTGCCTCCCTGCCGACTATTGCGACCGAAGAAGTAGAGGGACGGGTACGTTTGACATGGAAGATTATTCGGCAGGATTTCATCCAGGTATGGTATTTTATACGGAAACAGCCCCAGCTGCTGATGTTTTTTTCGCTCTATACAGTCGCCTTGATGATTGCTTTTGCGCTGGATTCACAGGAGATGACATTTTTGAAGGATGTCCTGCAGACAACCGACACGGTATATGGAATGGTAGTCAGCGTTGCGGGAATTGGTGCCATCCTGGGAGGTATATGTGCAACGTCGCTGGCCGGAAAGCTATCGCTTCAGACCTATATCGGTATGGGCTTTTCGTTAACGATGGCAAGTTATATGGCATTCTACGCATCTCACGCGCTATGGCTGGCGACCGTAAGCTTTGTTGCACTCGGATTTTTCATGGCCTTCAGCAATACGGGCTACGCGACGATGTATCAAAAAACGATTCCACCAGAGCTCATGGGACGCTTTGGAAGCTCTCTTAATCTTCTTCAAAGTGTAGCTCAAATTATTTTTACGCTTATATTAGGCCTGATAGCTGAGTGGTATTCCCTGCAAATCGCAACGATTGTCTTTTCGCTGGTCGCACTCATGCTGGCTGTATATTTCAACTTCTATATAATACGGCATGCCAAAACACTCCAGTTGAAGGTGGTATAGTACGACTTTGTAGTCATAACCGATTGGTCGTTTGAATATCAAATATTGTACAAGATACTACGTAGCTGGAGGGATAGAAAGATGGAAGGTGCAGAAGTATTTGGACTGATGTTTTCGATACTTTTTCTTTTGTTTTACTTGGGGATGATGATTTTCGTCATCTGGTTCATGATTACTATAGTGAGGAACCTGAAGGCGCAAACAAGCCTTCTGGAACGGATAGATGAAAAATTGAACTACAGGAGCGGTCCGTCCTCCCTGGAGTGAGGAGCTTCATGTTTCACTAATGAAAAGGCATGAGAAAAAGCCGTACGATTCGTTTCGTACGGCTCCTTTTCATTTTACAATCAATGCCGGGCAGTTTACTCGTTTCATGACTTTATGGCTCACACTGCCGAGCACCATTTCCTGCAATGAGTTCAGGCCACGGCTGCCGATCACGACGATATCGACCTGTGTCTCATTCGCATAGCGCACGATTTCTGGCCCTGGTGCCCCCTTTAAAATCGTGATCTTGACTGAGATGCCCGCTTCCTTCACGAGTTGCTCGATTGGTGCGACCTTGCGTCGTCGCTCAAGCTCCAGGCTTTCTGGTGATGCCGCATGCAGGACGTCGCGCTTCGCCTTCTCAAAATCCACCACATACACAATATCAATCAATGAACCTTCTACAAGCTGTGCCAGTTTGATCGCCTCTTTGGCTGCACGGATGGCATTTTCCGACCCGTCTGCCGCTAGTAAAATGTGCTGATACATTCTTATTCCTCCTTAATGCCCGCTGGATAGCCCGTGTAGTTTATTATACAATTCTTCACTTGCAGGGGTTAATCCTGTTGCTTTTACTTACTGACATTGCTTCTCCCGCTCCGACAGTCAATTCATTCACCGACAAAGGCGATGGCCTGAGGAATAGGGTCGGGTACTGAGACGATGCGGGGCAAACTCTAAAGTCTGTATGCAAAAGCTCTTTCCAATAAAGTTTAGATAAGCGCTATCCTAAAAAAATATAGTAGGCTAGTCTATTACCCCCGTCCCTCTCTTTTGTTAAAGTTCTGTAAAAAAGGGGTGTCAATCCTTTGTAGGGGTTTACAGGCTTGGAACATCTTGATATCTTAAAACAAAATACAGAAGTCAGCAAGCATGGTGGAGGCAGTCAATCTGGCTTTGCCATGTTTTTTAGCGAGTTCAAGATGAAAGTTCCTCGAACACCCACGAAGGAACATCATTGACCTGTCTAGGTCACAGTGTGTCTTGCTACAAAGGGGGAGACTATTACTATGCGTACACTAGTAGAAATTTTCTTGGTGTCGTTCCGGCTGGGATGCACATCATTCGGTGGGCCGACCGCTCATCTTGGCTATTTCCAGCAAACCTATGTCAAGCAGAAAAAGTGGCTGACAGATGAGGACTATGCGGATTTGGTTGCGCTGAGTCAGTTTTTACCCGGCCCTGCATCCAGTCAGGTAGGGATGGGAATTGGGCTAATGAAGGGCGGCGTGCTTGGAAGCATTGTTTCCTTCCTCGGATTTACAATGCCGTCCGTCCTCCTGCTTATGCTGTTTGCAGCCTTCTATTTACAGGCGGATGTTGATATGGGCTGGATCCAGGGATTGAAGCTCGTAGCCGTCGCTATTGTGGCGCAAGCAATTTTCGATATGGCTAAAAAGCTGCTGACAGGCTGGCGCCATTACCTGCTGGCTGTCATGGCATGTGGTGCCATCCTTTTGCTGGCAACTCCTTGGACACAGGCCGCAGTCATCGTTTTATCAGGCATAACAGGGTATTTCATTCTTGAGGGGGCAGCAAAGCGAGCGTCCGTAAAACAGCTACTCTCCAAAAAGACTGGTGCTACACTATTGTTCAGCTTCTTTGCACTACTCATTGCATTACCGATTGCAAATAGACTTGTTGCAGTAGAGGCCCTTGTCTGGTTTGAAAAGTTCTATACAGCAGGTGCACTTGTCTTTGGAGGGGGGCATGTAGTGCTTCCGCTTCTGGAAACACAGTTCGTCAGTAGTGGAATCATATCGATGGAGGCATTTTTAACAGGCTACGGCGCGACACAGGCAGTACCCGGACCACTTTTTACATTTGCGGCTTATATTGGCATGGTCATTGGGGGAATAGGAGGAGCTTTATGGGCAACCTTCGCTATTTTCCTGCCGGCTTTCCTTTTAATCCTTGGTGTGCTTCCATTCTGGATTTCTTTAAGCGAACATCCAAAGCTTCGCGGGGCCATTGCCGGCATGAATGCAGCGGTAGTCGGGATTCTGACGGCCGCATTTTTTACACCTATTGTTTCCGGCACGATTGCTAGTGTGGCAGATGCTATTTTTGCCGTTGGATTATTGCTTCTCTTAACCAAATGGAGAATGAAGCCATCTACAATTGTCCTCTTCGGGATAATAATAGGGGTTATCTGGTACTGAATGACGGCTAGGAAAAGGTGTGAAGAGACCGTAACTCCACCATAAAGGGGGTTGCCCCAATCTGGCTTCGGCAGTTAGAAGGATTGTCAGCGGGCTTTCGACGGCAGTAAAAACAGTTGATCGGCGTTTGGGAAATGCCAATCAACCGTTTTTTTATATTTTTGTGATTTAGAAAATTAAGGGAACTTCATCCGTAACAAAATCGTAATGATAGGTAATACAGGAGGCGTAAGATAGCTATATAGCTATGTCAAACAAAGAATAGGAGTGCTCGCTAGATGGTTACTGCTTCTTGGATTTGTCGTCAGTCAACCAAGCGATGGGTGCAGCTACTTGTAACCTTTTCCGCTTTACAACGATAGTGGCAATCGGTAGCATTGGCATCTTTTTTTCGACGATAACAAAGCGTACAATTACATCAATGATTGTCGTGTTTCGTTCGCGTGTATTCCTGACAGTCTTCCTCCTTTTTTCTTTTTCATCGGTACCGTGCTGGATGAAACAGCGGAGGAAGAATGAAAGTACTAAAGCACCAGTTGATTCCTCAACAAAAGTCGTCTTGAAGGGGTGCGTTTTAGCCTTAATTTTTTCAATATGCAAAAATTCATCTTATTTTCTTCGTAGCGAATCATGCCGGTTCCATCCGGCATTTCGCTTAACCCATATTAACAGGCAGGTGAAATTGTGTATATTGCTTATTTATTATTTAGTTACCTTCTCGGTACTTGTATGACCGCCTATTTCGTGGGCAAATGGAAAGGAATCAATCTCCAACAGGAAAACACAGGAAACCTTGGTGCCCGGAATGCAGGCAGGGCGCTTGGGAAGCCGGCCTTCTTTTTGACGGTGCTGG
>JBJEFP010000263.1:0-5599 GCA_051874195.1 Lysinibacillus sp.
CACACAGGCTTGTGTTAGGAATACAATTCATTCAGAATGTCGATCTTTTTCTTAATCGCATCCTCGAATGTCATGATGTAGGCGGCAGGGTCCTTCGGATTATGGAACTGCGTAATCTTCCCTGTTTCGGGGTGCACAAATTTCGATGAAGCGCCGCAGCCGATTCCTAGGATCGTCTGCACCTCCTCCATGATGACGATATTATAGATTGATTCTTCCCCCGGCTTGCAGTAGCCGACGTTTTCAAGGTTGCCCAAAATGTTCTTTTGGCGGTATAGATAGTATGGCACATATCCGTTTGCCTTCGTCCAGTTGCTGGCCATCTGCATCATTTCTGCCACCGTCTCGCGGTCGGCCACCTTATATTTATCCTTATTGCGCGTCATTTCGGAAGCACGCTTGAAGCTCAACGTATGGACAGTCAGAGATTCAGGCTGCATCTTCGCCGACTCATCCAGTGAATGCCGGAACTCCTCGATGCCTTCATTCGGCAGGCCGATAATCAGGTCCATATTGATGTTGTTCATGCCCATGTTACGTGACAGCCAGAATTTATCGATCGTCTCCTGTACGGTATGATGACGTCCGATCGCCTTCAGCGTCTCTTGCGTATACGATTGCGGGTTGACTGAAATGCGGTCGATGCCCCACTTCTTCAGGACTTCGATTTTTTCCGGTGTGATCGTATCCGGGCGCCCTGCCTCGACCGTGATTTCACGGATGGAGTCCTTATTCGGAAACGACTCGAACATCGTCTGGTAAAGGGCATCCATTTCCTCGGCCTCGATTGAAGTAGGGGTGCCGCCTCCCCAGTAGATGGACGTGATACGCATATTTTTCTCCGTCAGCCATTTACCCATTTCACGAAGTTCGATATGCAGACCGTCGATGAACTTTTCCACCCGGCCCGCCTTCCGGTTGGATTGGATGGCATACGCAGGGAACGTGCAATATGCGCACATCGTCGGGCAGAACGGGACACCGATGTAGATGGAAATTTCACGTCCGATTTCGTCCAGATCAGGAATGACCTTTAGCTGGCGAGCGACAATCTCCTTCATCAGGTCGATCTTCGCATCAGACAGGCGGTAGTCCTTGCGCAGCACAGCGAAGATTTCCTCCTCCGGCAGTCCCGCCTTGCGGTATTTATGATAAAGCTTTGTCGGGCGGACACCCGTCAGGATGCCCCATTGCTGCGTCATGCCCGTGTATTGCTCCAATACATCGAGCATGACATGTGAAAGCGCCCGTTTCATGCGGATGTTGCGCTCCTTTTCCGTCCCCTCCGTCGCATAGCCGATCGAATAGTCGCTCGTATACTCCTGGCCGTCCACTATCAGTCTGGCCGCCGTCGAAATCGTGAAGTCCTCATCGATTGCATGCTTGAAGGAAATCGACATATCCGATCCGTCCTTTGAGAACGCAATGACGGAGTCCTCATAAAAAAGATTCGCAATATGGTTCAGCACACGATTCCAATCATCTTTAAATTGTTCATTAATGTGTATCGTTTTCATTTATATTCTCTACTTTCGTTATATTCATCCATTTCGCCAATCTTCATTCAAAACATCTCATCTATTGTAACAAAAATCAGCCTACACTATCGGAATGAATGATTCAAGAATTTAATTTTTTCAGGGCATTGCATATAATCCGCCGAAGCAGGCATGAAAAAAGGACCGTACAATATGTACGATCCTCCAAGTGCTTACAGCCCGTCGTATAACGACTGGATTGGCTGGACTAAAATGCGGTTCACTTCTTCTAGAACGGCGCTCATCGCCATCTCTGCTTCAAGCATCGCCAAAATTTTTGGATTTTGCTGTGCAAGCTGTGCCGCCTTTTGCAAGTAGACATATTCATCCTCTAGAAGCTCTTCCCCAGCTGCCTGCTTCTGTTGCAGCTTCATTTGAATATCACGGAAATTTGTAAACAAGACACGCGCCTCTTCGTCGGCACGTACCTCTTCCACGGATTCCTGTAGCGCTTTGAATTCCTCCGTCTTGCGGAAGGTAGCTTCCAGCTTGTTGATGTCTTCATAAATATTAACCATTTGTATGCCTACTCTCTTTTGAATTAGTTTGTAAAGAACACGATGAAGGCTTGCACAATACCGACCAACCCGCCGATAATCCCCCCGAGCCATGTAATCAATCGAAGCTCCTTGCTGATAATGCCCAGAACGAGCTCTTCCAATTTGGCTGTCGGGAACGAATCCACCTGCTCACGGACGACTTCCGCCAGATTCAGACGCTGCAGCACATCTTCAATTTTATTTTCCGCTTCTTTGAACACTTTATCAAGCAATTTTGGAAGCAAATCGTTTTTTGCCCAGTCATTTCCTTGCGGCCAATAATCATTGATTGTTTTGTTCAGGCGTTCATCCAGCGCCAATTCACGTTTAGCATATGCCTGAACAGTGACGGCGATGCCATCGAAATTGACATCCTTCATGAAATCCATGGCCGGACGTTCCTTGATTTTCTCCCATTCCGCTATAAAAATCCGGTTCAGGAGTGCGCTTGTCCCAGGTGCCTGCATAAACTTCACCAGCTCCCGCTGCACTTTTTCAACAAGTGACGAGGAATCGCCGACGAACATCTGGATCATGCCACCAATCGACCCTTTTGACGCTAAAAAATCATCCAGCATATCACGGATTGTCATATATCCTTCAGGTGACAAAAAGTAGTCCTCACCCTTTTGGAGGATTTGTGCGACGGCATCCTCCACCTTCCCATCCAGGACAGGCTCCAGCCCCTCCGGCAAGAGCTCCCGGACCTTCTTCGTCGAGAGGACGTGCTTCATGTTTTCAAATTGATTGTAGATGATGACGTCCACCTTGCCCTCCACCGTGGCAGGCAGGTGGCCAAAGCCCGTCAGATCGAGCCAGTCCTTCAATGTCTTATCATTCAGAAAGATTTCCTGCTCGACCTTGCGTTGGGCGAACTGCAGCACATTTTGGCGCACCTCGTCCGATAAAAACTTCCTTTTAATAGTAGTCGGCGTCAGCAAATACTCCGATACCGTTTTTCCCAGCTGGACGGCCAGCACATCACGGCGCTTTGGAATGAGGCCGGGTGTCAACGGCAGCCGCCATTTCATAAAATATATGGGCTTGTATGGACGGAAGAGCATTTTGATGGCCATATAGTTCGTCGCCGCTCCGACGATTGCACCGACACCTGCCAGAAACAAAATTAACACAAATAAATTATCCATTGAATCCTCTCATTTCTAGAATGAAAACAAAGTTGTTTTGCTCCTTTGTTTTCACGTCTTTTTCGATACGTTTATGAATAGAATGTTTACCCAGACCATGTTGGAAACGCTGCCGGATCAGGCGCGAAGACGCGAACGGAACCTACGTTCATGAGGGGGCGAGCAATGCTGGATGAAAGCGTTTGTTGGTTTCCCTTTCAACTCCCCTTATTATACCACCGAAACAGAGATTATAGGCTGTTCGGCGATTGCATAGGAATCCTTTATCAAGTACGATTGAAGAGGGAGGGAAGTTCCATGATTCAACATTTTAGTTATAAGCCTTTATACGAAAACACGCAGCTTCCGGGCTGGGCGCTGTCATTCTTCTACAAGCAGAAGCGCTATCAGGCGGAATACAAGAAAGACGGCGGCATCAAGTATCTCGGCGAAGCCCCGGCATCCGAAGATCTGGCAAGCGTCGAAAAAATGATTCACGAGCTGATGCTGTTCCACGTTTACGATTGACAGAAGGCAGAGCGGGCTTTTTGCTCGCCCTGCCTTATTCATCCAGCTCAACGAGGTCGACAAACTTACAAAAATACGCTATACTCAAAACTATAACGTGACGGTTCGGGGTGATAACATGGGAACGAGAAATTAAAAATAGGTGAACTGGCTGCGCAGACAGGCGTAACAAAGCGAACAATCGATTATTATACGAACCTCGGCTTATTGCAAGTGGAACGTTCCGCATCAAATTATCGCTATTACGACCGCGCAATGGTAGGACGGATTCATTGGATTGAACAGCAGAAATCCCAAGGCAAGTGCCTAGAGGAGATTCGTCGGCTGTTGAATGTCGAGGAGCCCATCGCTGAAGAGGTCGATATTCAAGAAATTCGTCTCCAGATGAAAAAGCTTGAACATGATGTCGCAAAGCTGATGGAGCAGCTCGACGATAACGAGAAACAAAAGATAAGAAAAAAGGTGTCGCCTGAAAGTGTGGCATTGATGCAATCTCTATTACTACTTTTAAATAACTAGGAGGTGAACGTTCTACTTCGTGAGTAGAACGACTAATTGTCCACCGCAATTAACTTAACAATTTTCATCATTTTATTGGCATTAACCGCCTTTTTCGTGGCGACGGAATTCGCCATCGTAAAGGTACGTCAATCTCGTATTGACCAGCTTGTGGCTGAAGGCAAGGCAGGATCGCTTGCAGCTAAGAACGTGACGACGCACCTCGATGAATATCTTTCCGCCTGCCAGCTGGGGATTACAGTAACAGCCCTTGGTATTGGTATGGTCGGGGAATCGACGTTTGAATTCATCCTGCATCCTTTGTTTGAATCAATCGGAATACCGACTGATTACATCCATTGGTTTACGATTGGTGCTGCCTTCGCCATTGCCACGTTCCTGCACGTAGTCGTCGGGGAACTGGCTCCGAAAACAGTCGCAATCCAAAAAGCGGAAGCGGTTACGCTCGCTTTCGCCAAGCCGATTATGATTTTCTATAAAATCCTCTATCCGTTCATCTGGTTCCTGAACGGTGCGGCCCGTCTTCTTGTCGGGCTATTCGGTATGAAGCCGGCCAGCGAGCATGAACTGTCCCATACGGAGGAAGAGCTTCGTCTATTATTATCGGAAAGCTACAAATCAGGCGAAATCAATATGAACGAATTGAAATACGTGAACAACGTATTTGAGTTTGATGATAAAATTGCACGTGAAATTATGGTGCCGCGTACAGATATCATAGGATTCGAAGTGGATGCCACATTCGAAGAGGTATTGACGCAGATTTCAGAAGAGCGCTACACACGCTACCCTATCTACGAAGGGGACCGCGACCACATTCTAGGATTCCTGAACATCAAGGACTTTCTGATGCTGGGGATGAAGAACCGTATCCGTCCGGAATCCTTCCAATTGACGGACTTCATCAACCCGGTCCTCCGGGCGATTGAAACGATGCCGATTCATGATTTACTGCAAAAAATGCAGAAGGAGCGCATCCATATCGCCATCTTGCTTGATGAATACGGCGGTACGAGCGGTATGGTGACGGTCGAGGACATTCTGGAGGAGCTTGTCGGTGAAATCCGCGACGAGTTCGATGATGATGAGATTCCTGAAGTGCGCCGTGTCGGCGAGGACCACTACATCATCCACTCGAAGGTGCTTCTCGATGATGTCGCCAAGCTTTTATACATCGGTTTAGAGCATGACGACGTCGATACGATCGGCGGCTGGTACTATACGAATGATGTGGACCTGGATATGGATAAATCCCTTTATCATGAAGGCTTCAAGTTTTCCATCAAGGAAAAGGATGGCCACCAGATTCAATATCTAGAAGTGAAGAAGGAAGCTGCCCCTGTAGCAG
>JBJEFP010000264.1:0-5590 GCA_051874195.1 Lysinibacillus sp.
CGCTGTACTTCTTCCCACTCCATGCTCCACTGCCTGTTCCTTGCCCATTTCCACGATATTCTTTTCCGAACTTTCGGCAGCTTCTTCAATCAATGACTTTTCATGATCTGTAATGACGGTAGTCGTCATTTCATCATAGGCGCACATCACCTGCCAGGCAATATCAAATGCATCGCCGCAAGTCGTCTGGATATCTTCAACACGCAAACTTTTCACTTTCATCATCGGCAGCTCCAATCGAAATGGTAGGGCATATTCAAAATATCCTTCATCCTCCATCAAATCTACATGTTCAATCAGCGTGCCCATCCACGGCTGGGTACGTGCCTCCCGGTCAAACTGCACTTTTGCCATTATATGATAGATGCCGTGTATATGGAGTTCCTCAAGTAATTGCTCACATTCCCAGTTTGCCTGGACATTTATCGATTTCACATCTTTCACGCATCCGAAGTCACTAGGGAATGTAAATGTTTCCTTCACATGCCACTCCATTGTCTGCGACAAAAAAATCCCCCCTTGCAACACCGTATGCACAAAGGAGGGATTTATTCATTATTCAGCTAGATAGGCGGCCAATCAGCGAGCGCTTTTCATGCATCCGCTAATAGCCCTTCCCCTTATTTGGCAAGCTTTTCGAATACCTTATGGAAGGCTGCCACCGTTTTTTCGATATGCTCTTCCGTATGTGCCGTCGAGATGAACATGCCTTCAAATTGTGACGGCGGCAGGAAGATGCCCTCTTGTGCCATCAGTTTGAAGTACTCGGCAAACAATTCAAGGTCGGATGTCTTGGCCGATTCAAAGTCCACCACATCCTCGTTAGTGAAGAAGAAGCCGATCATGGAGCCTGCACGGTTGACTGTATGTGGAATATTGTATTTCGTCGCCGCCTCACGGAAACCGGCTTCAAGCTGGTCGCCCAGCTTTTTGAAGTACTCGTAGGATTCCTTGTCCAACCGGGACAATGTTTCATATCCTGCCGTCATCGCAAGCGGATTTCCTGAGAGGGTACCTGCCTGGTAGATCGGGCCGGCTGGTGCGATTTTCTCCATGATTTCGCGCTTACCGGCAAAGGCACCTACCGGAAGGCCTCCACCGATTACTTTCCCTAATGTCGTCAAGTCCGGCGTGATGCCATAATACCCCTGTGCACAGCCGTAATCGACACGGAAGCCTGTCATGACTTCATCAAAAATCAGCACTGTGCCGTGCTTTTCCGTCAGCTCGCGCAATCCTTTTAAGAATTCCGGTTTAGGAGGAACAACCCCCATGTTGCCCGCTACAGGCTCTACAATGACTGCCGCTAAATCGCTTCCATACTTTTCAAATACCAATTTCGCAGACTCGAGGTCGTTGTAGGCAACTGTTAATGTATTTTTTGCGATATCCGCCGGCACCCCTGGAGAATCCGGCAGGCCAAGCGTTGCGACGCCGGAGCCGGCTTTGATCAATAAAGAATCACCATGCCCGTGGTAGGAGCCTTCGAATTTTAAAATTTTATCGCGCCCTGTATAGCCGCGAGCCAATCGAAGGGCAGACATCGTCGCTTCTGTACCCGAGGAAACAAAACGAATCATTTCGATGCCAGGCACTCGGTCCATGACCAATTTCGCTAATTTATTCTCAGAAAGTGACGGCGCCCCAAAGGAAGTCGCCTTCACTGCCTGCTCCTGAATCGCTTTCACTACGCCCGGCTCCGAATGGCCTAAAATAAGCGGTCCCCAGGACAGTACGTAGTCGATGTATTCATTGCCGTCAATATCTGTAATGATGGCGCCTTTTCCCGATTCCATGAAAATCGGATCCATATTCACGGACTTGAATGCGCGGACCGGTGAATTGACGCCACCCGGCATTAGATTGACCGCCTCTGCAAAAGCGGCTTTTGATTTTTCGTAAGAACGCATATTATTTCTCCTCCAACCAGCGACACACGTCTTTTGCGTGGTACGTAATAATTAAGTCAGAACCTGCACGCTTCATACCAAGTAATGTTTCCATGACGACCGATTTCTCGTCAACCCAGCCATTTAAGGCGGCGGCCTTCACCATCGCATATTCACCCGATACATTGTATGCCACGATTGGCAGTGGGAAGTTGTTTTTCACGTCACGAATAATGTCAAGGTAGGCCAGTGCCGGTTTAACAATTAAGAAATCTGCACCCTCTTCCACATCGGACGTCGCTTCACGAATAGCCTCCATCCGGTTAGATGGGTCCATTTGATACGTTTTGCGGTCGCCGAATTTCGGTGCGCCGTCTGCCGCTTCACGGAACGGGCCGTAATAGCCTGAGGCATATTTTACTGCATATGACATGATTGGAATATGCTCAAAGCCTGCTGCATCCAGACCTGCACGGATGGCTGTTACGAAGCCGTCCATCATGTTGGAAGGGGCGATGATATCCGCTCCCGCCTCCGCTTGGGAAATGGCCGTTTGCGCTAACAAATTCAATGAAGGATCATTTAGAATCCGATCTCCTTCTACTACACCGCAGTGGCCGTGGTCAGTGAATTCGCATAGGCATGTATCCGCTACAACCAACAGCTCCGGGTGACGCTCCTTGATGAAGCGTGTCGCCTTTTGCACGATGCCATGGTCATGGTATGCTCCTGAGCCCACTGCATCCTTCTCTGCCGGCAGACCGAACAGGATGACCGCCTTGATGCCAAGTGCCACGACCTCATCGATTTCAGCTCCTAGGTTATCCAGCGAAAACTGGTATACACCTGGCATCGACTGCACCGGGTTTTTAACGTTTTCACCCTCAATGACGAAAATCGGGTAGATCAAGTCTTCTTTGTGTAGGTATGTTTCTTTCACTAAAGCACGCATGCTCGCATTTTGTCGCAAGCGGCGATGACGTTGGAAAAATAGTTCTGTCATTGTTCTTCCTCCAATAAAATGATTTCCTCTATTACAGCCTGCATCGTATATGTCTCCGGCTGTACATATACCGGCACGCCAAGCCTGCGCAGTGCAGCTGCCGTAATATGGCCGATTGCTGCGGCAGAAACGCCCTGCCAGCCAACTACCGGCGCGACTTTTTCGTGAAACACTTGGACGGCGGATGGACTGGCGAATACGACAATCGCCTCCTTCTGCTGTAAAAGCTCCGTCAGCGGGATGATGGATGAATCGGCAGGACATGTTTCATAGATTGTCCATTCCGTTACATTCGCCACGCCCTCACGGATTGTCGGCTTTGCCAAATTGCCCCGCAGGAAGAGCTTCTTTTCTGCTCGCTCGGCCACTTTGGGGAACTCTTTGACAAAGACATCCGCACTGAAAGTCGTCGGCATAAAATGAACCTTCAGTCCATGCTTCTCCAGCAGGGATGTCGTTCTTGACCCGACGGAGGCGATTTTGCAGTCCAGCCTCCGAATCTCCATTTCCGCCCTTCTGCATTTATCGATGAATGCCTGAACCGCATTTTGGCTCGTAAAAATCAGCCAGTCATAACGATGCAGCCCTGCTAACCACCCTTCATCCTCTGGCGATTGCAGCTCTTTCGCTTCTATTAACGGGAAAACGGCACATTCACCACCGTGGTCCTCGATTAATTTCTTAACAGGCGCCGTTTTATTTGTGCCGGTTAGAACGATTGTTTTACCAAGCAAACGGTTATTCGGCATCCAGCTCAGCCTTTACGCGCTGGATCAGGTCATAAGCTCCCTGCTCCGTCAATCGTTTGGCTACTTCCTTCCCCAGTACGTCGGCATCCGTTCCCTTTAGCGTTTCCTTATAAGTGACCGAAGCATCCGGTGCTGCGACCAATCCAGTCAACGTAATCATGTCCCCCTCGATTGTGGCATAGCCTGCAATCGGAACCTGGCAGCCCCCATCCATCGCCGCAAGGAAGGAACGTTCTGCATGCGCAGTCTTCCACGTAGATGCATCCGTCAACTTTGCCAATTCAGCTAATAATTCGGCATCATCAGCTCGGCATTCGATGCCAAGGGAGCCCTGTGCGACAGCCGGCAGGCAAATATCGGTATCCAAATACTCTGTTACTACATCGGTGTTCCAGCCAAGGCGCTTCAAGCCAGCAGCAGCTAAAATGATAGCATCATAGTCTTCCGTTTCCAGCTTGTTTAGCCGTGTATCCACGTTGCCTCGAATCCACTTGATTTCAATGTCCGGGCGCACAGTCAACAGCTGTGCACTACGTCGAAGCGAGCTTGTCCCTACTACGGCACCTTTCGGCAAATCGGCGAATTTTACATGGCCATTTGAAATGAATGCATCACGTGCATCTTCCCGCGGAGGGATGCAGCCAATGACCAGCCCCTCCGGCAACACTGCCGGCATATCCTTCATTGAATGAACGGCAAAATCGATTTCTTTATCATAAAGCGCCTGTTCAATTTCCTTCACAAACAGCCCTTTACCTCCCACTTTCGACAATTGCACATCCAAAATGCGGTCGCCCTTCGTCACAATTTCCTTTACTTCGAACTCAAAAGGTGCACCAGCCGCCTTCATTTCATTGATGAACCAGTTTGTCTGTGTTAAAGCTAGTTTACTTTTACGAGAACCTACAATAATTTTTCTCAAGATAACACCCTACCTTTCTACTAGTACCATAAATGAAAGCCCGACAATCTATTGCCAAGAAATAGATTCACAATCGTCAGCAAATAAGCATAAATCTGAACCCAGGCATAGCTCGTTCCCGTCAGCTTCCCACTACGGTGTAGTAATAAAATGATGAAATAAACGACCGTAATAATAAAAGAACTTATAATTTTTATATCAAATACGGATAATCCATCCAATGTCATTAATGCCCATTCTAACCCCAAGATCAGGCTTATGAAAAGCAAAGGCACCCCGACCAGCGTCGAATTCCGCATCCAGCTGCTTGTCTGCTGCAAAGAAGGAAGACGCGTCCACATTGGGCTGGCCTTTTTCTGCTTTAAAATACGATATAATATCAAATATAAAATCGAAAACACGAACCCCAGCGAAAACGCCGCATAGGACATGATGGCAAATGACACGTGAATCACCATCATTTCCGATACAAGTGCATCGACCATCGGCTGCACTTTTTCAGTAGGGGCAAATAAATGAATCGTCACAAACACGAAGCCGAGTATATTGACAAAAAACACCGGCATATCGACACGCGCTATACAATGAAGACCAATCGACAACGTCGTCAGCAGCCATGCATAAAAATAGATTCCTTCAAACAGGGTCAAGACTGGGAACCGCTGCGTTTCGATGATGAATAGAACAAAAAACATCGTCTGCATTAGCCAAGCAATGCAAACAAACCAAAATGCAACCCTTCTTGCCTTTACATATTTATAAAGGTAATCTATAAAATAAAAGACAATTCCGACTGCATATAAGATGACCATAAATTCATATAATCTGGCCATCGTCATTCCTGTCATAGGCAACCCTTCTTTTTTTTAATACATGTTTCCCTACCTGAAGCGCCTTCTTTTTTACTGGTGTTCCCTTTTCCTCCATCATATCGACAGACGTCACACCTTGTCGTGCTCCCCCTCTTACAGCCAAAGAAAAAAGCGCTTTGTACCTGTATATTCTACCATACAGATACGAAAACGCT
>JBJEFP010000265.1:0-2852 GCA_051874195.1 Lysinibacillus sp.
AAATGGTCGGCCAGGCCGTAGAACAGCCCCACCAGTGCAAAAAGAATGATCGCGCTCGCTCTGTTTAGACCGTATCCGTCGATATAAGAATGGTTCGGTGGATCGTTGTACAGCCAGTTGAACACCCACATGCCGCATGCTCCACCGAAACACCCATAAATAAGCAGCTGGATAGGGAACAGGCGAATCCACCGGTGGACTAGCAAGGTCAATGGGAGAAGCAGCAGCGGATAAAGCACCATGCACAATAGCAGGGCGAGTAGTATAAGCATGCCCCCTAAATTACGCAGCCCGTAGTATTGGGAGGACGTGATTTTATAGCCCTCCAGCAGCTCTACTCCAACAACCGCCAGCGTAAAGAGAAATGAAAATACGAGCCACATCATCAAATAATGGAAAAAATTCTTCAATACGTAACACCTCCAGGCATAGATGGATTTCGATAGAAGGAATGCACAGTAATATCCATATATTCCTAGGACGCCATCTCGTCCATTATGGATGCGCCGAACATCTTTCGACCGTCCTGCATGTTTATTTGCCCCTGTCCGCACATATTGTACTAACAAAGAGAGAAATGACGAAATATGTTTTTAATTGCGCTAAACAAGGAAATAACATGGAAAACAACAAAAAAAGGACGGTCGGATATGAAAGAAGCCTTTCGTTTCTATGGATCCGTGCAGCGCCAGTACCTCTGGCTGCATGCCATCTTTTCCTTGGTGCTGATTGTGACGTCTGTGTTCTGGTTCGTGCTGCCGTTCTACATCGTCAACTATGGCAACTACCAGCCGACATTTGCTTTGAAAGTAGTGTGCGGCATCTTCCTATGCGTCTTTCCTTCCATTTTCATCACCCTGCACTGCTGGTTCATCAGCTTCGCCGCCGCAAAGAGATGGTGCAGGCGTAAGGAAGGGGAGAGCTTCATGCGCTGGCTCATGAGGTTCCAGGCGATGGCTTTTTGTGTGGTCATCGGCTTCACCTCCGCCATCTACTGCCTCTTCCTTATCGTCGACATAGTCAGGTGACAGTTCCCTGGCTATGTTACATCTCTCCTTATCTACCCGCCATGAAAGTTTCACAGTTCCTGCAAGCGCTTTTTCAGCAAAAATTTGGTATTATGATAGCAGTACATAGAAAGGAACGATAATTTTCATGGCGACAGATATTAATATTTTTTTAGCATTCGGTGCAGGGTTCCTGAGCTTCATCTCGCCTTGTACTTTGCCGTTGTATCCGGCTTTTTTATCGTATATCACCGGGATGACACTGGACGAGCTGAAAACGGAAAAAGGGATGCTGCAGAAGCGGGCGATCCTACATACACTGTTCTTCCTGATCGGATTTTCCATCATCTTCATCGCCATCGGGTTCGGTGCGTCATTGGCGAATGAATTCTTCATCCAATACAAGGACCTGCTGCGGCAGGTAGGGGCGATTTTAATCGTGGTCTTCGGCCTGATGATTGTCGGCCTGCTCCAAATCGACTTTTTGATGAAGGACCGCAAATTCCAGTTCAAGAGCCGTCCAAGCGGCTATATCGGCTCGGTGCTGATCGGCCTTGCTTTCGCGGCGGGATGGACACCGTGTACGGGTCCTATCTTGATGTCCATCATTGCGCTGGCGGGGTCGAATCCCGATGCCGGCATGGGGTATATGCTCGCCTATTTCTTCGGCTTTGCGATTCCGTTTTTCGTATTGAGCTTCTTCATTTCACGCCTGAGCTGGATTCGCCGACACAGCCAGAAAATCGTCAAGGTGGGCGGCTGGATCATGATTGCAGTGGGGATTTTGTTATTCTTTGACGGAATGAATTACATTATCACGTTTCTATCACCAATTTTCGGTGGATTTATGGGGTTCTAATTTGATAAACTAAAGCAGATATAGCCTGCAATTCGTTTTCTAAATAGAAGGAGACTATTATGCCGACAGTACTTATTGTAGACGATGCGATGTTCATGCGTGTCGCAATCGGCAACATGCTGAAAGAGTGGGGCTTTGACGTTGTGGGAGAGGCGGCGAACGGCAGGGAGGCGGTCGAACAGTACCGCACGCTGCAGCCGGACCTCGTCACGATGGATGTCACCATGCCCATCATGTCGGGGATAGAGGCGGTAAAGCGCATCATCCCTGAATTTCCGGATGCGAAAATCATCATGATTACAGCGCTCGGCCATCAGCGCTTGGTGATTGAGGCACTTGAACACGGTGCAAAGGACTTTATCACAAAGCCGTTTGCACCAGAAAAACTAAAAGCGGTCATCGACAATTTGATGGAATCGATGAAAGCATAAGAAGGTCAGGCAACAAGAGGAGGGATTCGTGTGTTTGAAGTAATACCTTCTCAATATTTACTTCTCATCAGCAGCGTGGGCGCGGTGTTCATGGCTGTTTTTGTGATGTTCGTGCGTTTGCGCTCGCAAAAAAAGCCGGTCAATGAGAAGAAAATCATCATCCCGCCGATTGCCATGTCGACGGGGGCGCTCATGTTCATCTTTGAGGAATTCCGTGTGGCGCCTCTTCAGATTTTGGAGGCGGCAGCGATTGGGATCCTGTTTTCGACAGTGCTGATCGCCACTTCGAAATTCGAGGTGCGGGAGGAAGAGATTTACTTAAAACGTTCGAAGGCATTTGTTTTTATTTTGGTCGGGCTGCTGGTCTTACGGATCATCCTGAAGCTCATCTTCTCGAGCAGCCTCGATGTAGGAGAGCTGGGAGGCATGTTCTTCATCCTTGCATGGTCCATGATCATCCCATGGCGGCTGGCGATGCTCGTCCAGTTCAAAAAACTGAAAAGAACAATGATACGCTAGAAAAATCCTTGCGGGACATGCCCGTAAGGATTTTTT
>JBJEFP010000265.1:2952-5507 GCA_051874195.1 Lysinibacillus sp.
ATCGCACGCGCTACAACGCCTGAAGCGGAACATACGCAGGAGTTCAGCCCGCAGCATCTTGTCGGCATCAGCGAAATCGGCGTTTCGGCCGATGATATGAGAACCGTGTTAGCGGAGCTTATGGAGATGGGCATCAACCCGAGGAACAACCAGGAAATCCATGAGCATACGTATTTGAATTTCATGGGGGAGGCGGAGGACGGCAATTACATCCTCGTCGGTCCGGTGGGGAGAAGGTGGATCTTCTCCGACAAGCCGGGGAAGGTGGCGCCCGTCATCATCCACACCGACCGGGGGACGTTCCGCTACGCCGTATAGCAGGCAGAATTGAAAAAAATAGGCTCATCTCGTGGAAGAGATTCAGCCTATTTTTATGTTCGTGAAGATGCGAAAAAAGCTTACGGGAATTTTGTGCCGTACGCCTCTAAGCTTACCACTTTTCCTTTGTCAGCATTCAATTTATTGAAGGAATAAGTGACCTTATAATCTGTATACTTCTCCAGCTGTAAATGCTGCAGCGATTCTTCACGAATTTTTAGTTGTCGGCTGTCTAACAGCAAGTAATACCGCCCATCCTCTTCCACTATCTGCTCTTCTGAAATTTCTACGGTTGTGAAAACCGTTACCTGTGTAAACATATAAGCAAAGCTCAATAAAAAGACAAGGATGATTGCGATAAATCCAGTTTTCATTACTTGTAGCTGTGTCATTTGAGTTACCTCCCTATACATTGTCGTCTTCCACGACGGAATCGAAAAATGAAACTTACTACATATACGGTTTAAAAGGGGATTGGTTTCTCATTTTATTTAATATTCAGTCTTTAGTGGTTTTATTTGTTCTTGGGTCGTCGTCATGATGAAAAAGCAGCACAAACTGAGAAAGCTATGCTGCCGATTCTTATCGCTTATTCTCTTCCCACTCTTCCCGTAAAACGCCCATGCGGATGGAATCGTAGTAATGTCCCTCGTAATACCGGGCTTTCCGGATGCGCGCCTCCAGCTGCATGCCGAGCTTCTCGCCGACACGTATCATGCGCTCATTGCCCGACCATGTCGAAAAGCCGACTCTAACAAGCGGCATCGTGGCGAATAGGTGGTCGATCCATAAACGCAAAGCCTTCGTGCCAAGCCCTTTTCCCCAGGAGTGAGCCTCGTGGAAGACGATGCCGACCTCCAGCCAGTTGGAAGGCTCATGCTCCCAGTAATATGAAACGATGCCTCGTACTGTACCCTCCACCTCGATGGCCCAAAAATGATTCTGTCCAATCCATGTTTCACCCTGCGGCAAAAATTCCTCATAGCTCAATGCCTTATGTGGATAGTAGGGGGCATCCCACTTTTTCCATTCCGGCTGCTCGTCCTTGTAAATAAGCTCCCACAGCCTCGGTAGGTCGCCTTCTGTAATGGGGCGAATTGTTACTTCCTGATCAGTATACATACATTTCCTCTTTTCATGTGAATTGATGGTCGCTGTGATTGAAAAGAGAAATGACGATTCTACTTTTCAATCACCTTTTTACTAGTATTCAATGTCATCAGTCCTTTCAGTGTTTGTTATTTTCATTTTACTTAATTTTCTTTATTTGGCAAACAAAATTTATGGTAGGATAAGGAAAAGGGAGGGGTTGCATTGAAAACAGGCATTGTAAACGTTCATTACATCATCGATGGAAACATCTCCGTCATCCCGACCAGCATGTTTTATGAGGAAATGGATGAAGCTGAATATCGAAACGTTCATTTTGAAACCATTGTGAATAACCATCCCATTCAATCCCAGTCATCTAGCTCAATGGAATATGCAGTAAAGTATTTACAAAAGGAACTCCCGGATGGCATCAGCATCGCCTGCTGCCAATCGTGCCAATACGGCCATTTCAATCCATACGGGGATATGGAAAATGAGATTTTCTGCTTGAAAGATAAGGCTCCCCAAAGGCGCGAGGATGTCGTTGAAATCTTCTCTGAGCCGGACGTTTCTTTTCACGAAAGAAGCCGGAAGCTCCTTGCTATTTGTAAGGATTATAAACCAATCTCTAACGGCGAAATATACACTTATAATGATTGGGAAAAGCCTTGAAAAAGGTTTATCGCCAGGGATGGAGAAATAGTATAGGGAGATGTTGGTTGCAAGGGCAACGGGAGGCATCAAGCGATAGTAAGTAAAGGGGGAGAGGATATGTTTACAGTTGGCTGTATTTTTATTCCGGTAACGGATATTGAGCAATCGGCAGTCTGGTATGAAAACAATCTTGGTGTGAAAAGGATCGACAGCTGGGAGGAGGGAGTCGGTTTTTATTTCCCGAGCGGCTCCACGCAGCTTGCGCTTATCAAGGTGGATGCGCCCCAGCCGACGGAGTTTGTCAGAAAGGGTAAGAAGAAAAACGTCTATTATAACTTCGTCGTGCAGGACATCGAAGCGGCCCGCCAGCACTTGAAGGAAAATGGCGTGGTGGTGACCGCCATTGAGGATTTCGGCGGCATGAAGGGCTTCGACTTCTTTGACCCGGACGGCAACCCGTTCAGCGTAGTGGACGAGGACGAAAGCTCCCC
>JBJEFP010000266.1:0-5483 GCA_051874195.1 Lysinibacillus sp.
TAATGATATTATCATCTATTACCTTCTGTTTAACGAACGTTAATTTTCGTTTATGTGAATAATGTACGTCTTTTATTGACAGCGAAAATTCACGGTGATACTATGTGTCTGTAAAAATTAAAAATTATTCTCATATAATATTGGGGATATGACCCGGAAGTTTCTACCAAGCGACCATGAATAGCTTGACTATGAGGATGCGTATATAAACGAGAGGTTAAACCAATTCTTTTTTTCGTTATTTACCTTCCTGAAGTCAAGCGCCGGTGCAACTCGGTGCTTTTTTAATTTTTACAAAAAGAGCATCAAGATTTTACAGGAGGATATATGTAATGAAAAAAGGCACGAAAAAGATAGCGATGGTGTTAATCATGGCTTTACTGGCCGTTGTTATGGCGGCATGCGGAAATAATGAAAACAAGGCGGACTCTGGAACGGATGGAGACGGGCTGAAAATTGCCATTGTAACAAGCCTTTCAGGTGTCGATGATGGCAACTTTAATGAAGATAACTATAACGGCATTTTGAATTTTATTGAAAAAAATTCAACTGCCACTGTAAAAGCTGTTAAAGAAGAAACAGGTGATCCTGCCGCAGGCGTACAAGCTGTTGCCGATATTGTGGCGGATTACGACGTTATTGTGACACCAGGATTCCAGTTTGCTGGGGTTTCCAGCATTGCTGTAGAGAATCCTGATAAAAAATTCATTTTAATTGACTCTGAGCCTGCGCCTGTGGGTGATCAAACACAATTTGATAATATATATTCCATGAATTTCGCTGAACAAGAAAGCGGCTTTTTTGCAGGAATGGCTGCAGCACTTGAAACAAAAACAAATAAAGTAGCAGTTGTAAATGGAATTGCGTATCCTTCGAATGTGAATTATCAATTTGGCTTTGAGTCAGGTGTAAATTATGCGAATAAGGTTTTAGGAAAAGAAGTTGAAGTTGTTGAATTATCAGGCTATGCAGGTACTGATGTAACTGGTGAAAATGTAGGCGGCAACTATGCAGGCTCTTTTGAGGATGAAGCGACTGGTAAAGTAATCGGGAATGCATTGATCAAAAAAGGTGTAGACCGAATCTTTGTTGCCGCAGGCGGTACAGGCAATGGTGTATTCACGGCGGTGAAGGAAGCGAAAGGTGACGTGAAGGTAATCGGCGCCGATGTCGACCAATTCGATGACGGTGTAAATGGAGCTGAAAACATCGTATTAACGTCCGTAGTGAAATTCATGAGCATGAATACTGAAAAGGCACTGAATAGCATTGTTGACGGAAGCTTTACAGGTGGAAATGTAGTCCTTCATGCAGATACAGAATCTACTGGCTTTATTAAAGAAGAAGGCCGTCATCAATTATCAGAGGATGTACTTACGAAAATGGATGAAGCTTACGAGTTAGTGAAAGCTGGTACAATCGTCCCTGCATCTAACTTTAATGGCCATACGCCAGAAAAGTTCCCGGGGCTGTAACATTCACTAGAAACACAATAATGAAATGAACATTTAGAAGTTTATCAATTCCTTATTTGAGATATCGGGAGTGGTAAACTTCTAAATTTTTCCTTGATGATAAAGGAGGAGAACGATGTCTGATTATATTGTAGAAATGAAGCATATAACCAAGCGATTCCCCGGAATAGTGGCGAATGATGATGTATCCATCGGCATAAAAAAAGGAGAAGTTTTCGCTTTACTTGGAGAGAATGGTGCGGGTAAATCAACATTGATGAGTATGCTGGGCGGCATGTACGAACCGGATGAAGGAGAAATATATATCCGGGGAGAGAAAGTGCAGATCAGTTCGCCCAACCATGCGGCGAAACTGAACATCGGAATGGTCCATCAGCATTTTAAGCTAGTTCCTGATTATACGATTACAGAAAATATTACCTTGGGGATCGAGCCGATCAAAAAATTTGCAGGTATCTTTCCGTACGTGGATCTTCGGAATGCGAATCGTAAAATTGAGGAACTGTCCAAAAGCTTCGGCTTGGAAGTAGATCCTACGAAAAAAATAGCGGATCTGAATGTTTCCATGCAGCAACGAGTGGAAATTCTGAAGGTGCTTTATCGTGAAGCGGAAATCCTTATTTTTGATGAACCGACTGCGGTCTTGACGCCACAGGAAATTGAATTCTTGCTGGGTATTATCAAAGGTCTGCGAGACGGCGGAAAAACAATCATATTGATTACGCATAAGCTGGATGAAATCAAGAAAGTGGCGGACCGATGCGCCGTATTGAACAAAGGCAGATTAGTGGATGTGCTGGATGTAAAGACAACATCGGTTAATCATATGGCTCGGTTGATGGTGGGCAGAGAGGTGAACTTTGAAGCCGAGAAAGAGCCTGCCCAGTTCAAAGAGGAAGTACTGAAGGTAGAGCATCTAACCGTTAAAAATGAAGACGGGTTCGAAGTGGTGAAGGATGTATCCTTCTCCATACGCAGTGGGGAAATATTCGCCATTGCCGGCGTTGCAGATAATGGCCAGGTGGAAATAGCGGATGCGATTGCCGGATTGGTAAAGGCCAGCGATGGGAAGATTCTTCTTCAAGGTAAGGACATTACGGATGAAAGTATAAGAAGCAGAACGGAAGCTGGAATCTCCTATATCCCTGAAGATAGACAAAGCTTCGGGCTATTTTTGGATTTTGATTTATCTACTAATTTAGCATTAAAGCAGTACTATAAGGAGCCCTTTTCTAGTAAGGGGATCTTGAATAAAGAGGAATTTGAGCAATCTGGCAGCAAGTTGATCGATAAATACGATATTCGAAGTGGACAAGGCGTCAAAACGCAAGTCCGTTCGATGAGTGGTGGTAATCAGCAAAAGGCGATTATTGCGCGCGAAATCGAATTACAGTCGCCGCTCATGATATTCGTTCAGCCGACACGGGGCGTAGATATCGGGGCGATTGAAAATATTCATAGAATGATGATCCACGAACGGGATCGCGGAAAAGCGATTCTCCTTATTTCATTGGAGCTTGATGAGATTATGAATGTGGCAGATACCATCGGCGTTATTTATAACGGCCAACTTCAAAAGATTGCCAGCAGAGAGTCATTAACGACGAATGAAGTCGGTGAATATATGATGGGGGCAAAGCATGAGTAAAGATACAAAGAAAAAAAGTGTAAGGTATAGTCTTCTACGGCCACTAAGCAATGAGAAATGGCAATCGATCTCCATTCCACTACTCGCCATCCTCATAAGCTTTATTGCGGCGGCTGTTGTCATTCTTTTAATCGGTAAAAACCCTTTGCAGGCGTTTTACAACCTGTTCCAGGGTGCGGGAATCTTGCCGAAGCCATCCTATGCTGGCTATAAAAGCATGCTGACTGATTTCATGAGTCTGCTGAACGCCATGACGCCGCTGCTGTTTGCCAGCTTGGCGGTTGCTGTTGCATTTAAGGCGGGTCTATTTAATATCGGGGTTGCCGGCCAAATGCTCGTCTCTGGTTTTTTTGCGACGATTATCGTAGGCTACAGCGGTTTAGATGCCATGATTGCAAAGCCCCTTGTGTTACTGATTGGTATAGTCGCCGGGGGACTGATGGGCGGATTAGTAGGATGGCTGAAATATAAATTCAATATCAATGAAGTCGTATCGACGATCATGTTGAATTATATTGCCCAATATGTCATCAGCTTTTTCATTCAGATGTATTATATTGATCCGGTCTCAAGGCAATCCCAATACATTTCCGACGCAGCAAGATTAACGCTGGTGAATGTCGAAGTGGGCAGCCTGAAAATGGACATTCCATTAGGCTTTGTCTTGGCCATCATTACCGCTGTTTTAATCAAGTTCGTCATGGACAAAACAGTGCTTGGCTTTGAACTGAAAGCGGTAGGGTCCAACCGCAATGCCTCAAAATATGCGGGCATCAATGTGGGGAAAAATATCGTCCTAGCCATGGTTATTTCAGGTAGTTTGGCTGGTCTTGCAGGGGTCACATATTATCTGGGTTACTATGCTTCCATACAGCCAAAAGTATTATCAAGCATCGGCTTTGATTCGATTGCTGTATCCCTATTAGGAAACTCCCATCCGATTGGTGTTATTTTTTCATCATCCCTCGTATCAATCATTGAGCAGGGAAGCACATATATGAGCTCACAGGCGGGAATCAGACAAGAAATTTCCTCTGTGATCGTCGGGTTGATCCTATTGTTCAGTGCATGTGGAGTATACCTGAAATATAGAGTGAGCCGCATGAATGAAAAAGAAGCGGACCGAAAGGAGAGTAAATCATAATGGATACAGTAATTATTGATGGTTTATCCTTTGCTTTGCCTCTTTTTATTATGGCGATAGGTGGTATATACAGTGAAAAGAGCGGTATTACCAATCTAGCACTTGAAGGTTTTCAAGGTTTTGGGGCATTCATCGGGGCGCTGTCAGCTGTTTTGATCGCAAATGCATTTGGGATAGGTGTTCAAGATTTATTTTACGTGGCGTTGCTGTTTGCGATGATCGGCGGGATGGCTTTTGCCGTTATCCATGCCGTCCTATGCATTAAGTTCAAGGCCAATCAAGTAATCAGTGGTGTCGTCATCAACATTTTGGCGTTGGCACTAACAACGTTCCTAACGACGCAAATGAATGCGCTTGTCTTTGGAACTGCTTCGGACAAGTTCCAGTTAGGCGTCATGGAACGGTTTACGATTCCCGGTTTAGCCGATATACCAGTAATAGGTGCCATCTTCACGGACGTGTATCCGTTCGAGGTCATCATCGTCGTGATTGCCGTATTTGCCTGGTATCTTTTATATAAAACGAAATATGGCATGCGCTTAAGAGCGTGCGGGGAAAATCCTCACTCAGTGGACGCGGCGGGTGTAGATGTAGCGAAGATCAGATTTTCGGCCGTTTTAATATCGGGCCTATTATCAGGTCTGGGCGGCATGTGCTTTGCCTACTCCATTTCAGCTAACTTTTCTTCAAGCATCTATATGGGATATGGATTCTTGGCCATTGCCGCATTGATTTTTGGTAACTGGAGAATCGTCCCTACGTTAGCCGCTTGTCTATTATTCGGTTTCGCAAAATCCGGCGGGGCCTTTATTGCGCAGTCAATGGCATTGCCAAGCAGTTACACTGATTTATTCATGATTTTGCCGTATGTAATAACATTATTGTTATTAATCTTCTTCTCTAAATCAAACAGCGCTCCACAAGCATTGGGTGAAATTTATGACAAAGGGAAGAGGTAACGAATCTTACTGAGCGGTCTCCATTTGGCTAACGCAGCGTGTGAGGTACGATCAATTATCGTTAAAGATAGTATGCACGTCCATCTTGCATGATTTTCAAAGGCTGAAAAAGGCTGTATGATTCAATGATGATGAATATATGGATGTGAGAAGGAGCTGTCCTGAAAGTAAAAACTTTCTGGGACAGCTCTTTTCTTTTAAAGGGTGGACCATAAGCGCAAGAATGAGGACGAAATGGATACGGATCACTTGATAAA
>JBJEFP010000267.1:0-1715 GCA_051874195.1 Lysinibacillus sp.
ATATTCTCTATATATTTGTTCAAGTTCGAGCTCCATCTCTTCCCACCTTTCACTGCATCCTCGTATGAGGCGATACAAAAGTTGCAAAAATTACATAATTTTTATCAAAATCATTATATACTATATCGAAAGGTAGACTCTCCATCTAGAGAAGGAAACCATACAAAATAAGCAAGTGAAGGAAATGATACATACAAGTGTTTGGAAGTTACTTATAATAATAGGTAGAAACGAAAGGATAGGGGGGACACGGGATGTTTCGATTTCAAACAACAGATATAGCGGAAATTGCCGCTTCGGAGACATTGCAGCGGGCTCTTTATAAAAGAACGCTGCTCGTCGTGCTGCTTTCGCAAACGCTCGGTGGGGCGGGACTGGCGGCCGGTATTACGGTAGGGGCATTGCTGGCAAAAGATATGCTGGGGCTGGAGAGCCTGACGGGACTTCCTTCTGCCCTTTTTACGCTTGGCTCTGCATTGGCGGCATATCTGGTGGGACGGATAACACAGCGAAAAGGAAGAAGGTTGGGGCTATCCCTAGGATTCTTTGCGGGAGCGGCTGGGGCACTTGGGGTCGTAGTAGCGGCTGCGGTTCAGAATGTACCACTCCTTTTTCTGGCGTTATTCATCTACGGTGCGGGTACAGCGACAAATCTACAGGCTCGCTACACGGGGGCCGATCTGGCAGGTAAGCATGAGCGGGCCAAAGCAGTGAGCATTGCCATGATTGCCACGACACTTGGAGCGGTGGCTGGGCCGAACTTAGTGACACCCATGGGGCGGGTAGCGGAGTTTTTCTCTCTTCCTGCACTTTCAGGACCATTCATGCTGGCAGCCGTTGCCTACGGTGCAGCAGGGCTTGTCTTTTATTTATTTTTAAAGCCCGATCCGCTTCTTGTAGCCCGCATGGTGGAGGAAAGAAAGCAACAGGAAGAGCCGGAAATTATGCAAACACCTGCATCTGTAAGCCACCACCGAACAGGTATTGTGGTAGGGGCCAGCGTTCTGGTGCTCTCTCATATCGTCATGGTCGCCATCATGACGATGACACCTGTTCACATGCAGCACCACGGGAGTACGCTGTCTGCTGTCGGTATGGTAATTGGTCTCCATGTAGCATCGATGTACTTGCCTTCATTGGTCACAGGCTCGCTTGTTGATAAAGTGGGGCGAGTGAAGATGGTTGTCGCCTCTGCTATTACACTGGCTATAGCGGGATTGCTAGCTGCCTTTGCAACAGACGGCTCTGTCGTTATGCTGACGGCTGCACTCATGCTGCTGGGGCTCGGCTGGAACTTCGGGCTCATTAGCGGGACAGCCATCATTGTAGACTCCACGACCTTGCAGAATAGAGCAAAAATCCAAGGTTCCATAGATGTGGGGGTTGCCATTGGGGGTTCGTTGGGCAGTATTCTATCAAGCGTGATTGTGGCCTATTCCAGCTATGCCCTTTTAGGCTTCATCGGCATGTATCTGTCATTATTGCTCGTGCCTGTTCTTGTATGGGCCTCCCTTATGAAACGGAGAGGGGGACAGGCATTTTAACCTGATACATAACATCTAGCAAAACGTCCATGTCAAAATCGATTGTCCGCTGGCGGAAAGCCTTGGCAGGGGAAACCGTTATGAATAGATGGACTGTTGTTTAAGCAAGCAGCATTTGAAATCGATTGCCAGAGCAGTAGACGATGGAGCATTGCGCTTCATCGTTTTTTT
>JBJEFP010000267.1:1815-5478 GCA_051874195.1 Lysinibacillus sp.
TTTTTTTGATTGGGGGTTTTTGGGGATTTTCCTGATGGGGACGTCTAGCCCGTTACTCATACGAAAAGGTTTTAGCGCCAAAAGGTGAAGAGGGGCGGCATCCTCATTAAAGAGTCATGCTGCCGATATGGGGGGCTACCCTTGTTTCATTGGCCTGATCACCACCGTGAAAACCACTCCAATCATACTACCCAGGAAAATCGAAATGCCAATAAACCCGTAGCCCATTCCTTCCCAGCCGCCGATGAGCAGGCTGATTAAAACGATAGAGACCCTCAGTAAAAATAGACCCCCAACCATCGAGGGCACTAAAAAGTCGTTTCATGCTTAAAAACATTAGTATGAATCAGCTTTTATTGTTTCTATAAACACGAAGATCATAAAATGATACTAAGTTTTCCGGGGTTTTTTGGTTTTTCAGCAGTCTCCAAACATCATGCCAACCAATCGGTCATATCGTCTTTTTCTCAGAAAGAAGCCGATAGCAATTGAAGCAACTAAGCAAATAGAAAGATATCGAACCCTTCCATTTCTTCACCTCCTCCGTTACATAAATGAGCTTTCCTATCCTCTTCCGATATATATAAACAAATTCCAAGGCTTTTTTATATTCTCTAGTAGGTACTGCTTTTTTTTCGTTGTAAAAGGGGCGAAGCGCTTTTTGTCATTTGTTCTAAATTGGACAAATTCAGCGTGATTCGCCCGTTTTATAGTGGTAAACCCCTATATTTTGAAGAGGGCTGGCTCTCTATACTGAAGATAAATCAGCAAGAAGGAAGGGGCGCCCGATACATTTACCATTCACCGTCTTGATATTTTTCATCGACTTCCTCGGCTCGTTTGGTGCGGGCATGGTTGGGGCTGGTGGCTCGATTATTAAATATCCGATGCTGCTATACATATCATGGAGCATCGGTCATGAGCGCGGGTCCAGGTGCTTTTTGCATCGCTTGCGGGTGGATGGGCGCATCTTAGTCCTGATTTTAAAAACAGCCATCAAGACTTGGCTCGATAGTTTATAAGAGGTGAGACAGTATAGAAAAATCAAAAGGTTTCATGATTACAAGCTTTACCGTATCGGCACAGCATTGCTAGTGACGGTCGTAACGATGATTTTTGTAGGATAGGAGTGAAGCGACATGGAAGATTCAGCTGTCTTTTGGAGTAAGGCGTTAACCGAATTGACATTATCATTTCATATTATATTTGCTACGCTCGGCGTCGGGGTACCATTGATGATTCTCATTGCCCAATATGTAGGGTATAAGAAGAATGACCTGCATTACACCATGATGGCACGCCGGTGGGCACGCGGCTTTACGATTACTGTTGCGGTCGGTGTAGTGACAGGGACGGTAATCGGTTTACAGCTATCTTTACTATGGCCGCAGTTTATGGAGCTAGCCGGACAGGTTATTGCCCTGCCGCTGTTCATGGAAACATTCGCCTTCTTCTTTGAAGCGATATTCCTTGGCATTTATTTGTATACGTGGGACCGGTTTAAAAATCCGAAGCATCATATGCTGCTACTCATCCCGGTAGCAATCGGTGCGTCGATATCAGCCATCTTCATCACAATTGTCAACGCCTTTATGAATGCACCACAAGGCTTTGACATTGCAGGCGGGGAACTCGTGAATATTCAGCCGATTCTGGCGATGTTCACACCAGCCATGCCGACAAAAATCGGACATGTGCTCGTGACGAGCTATATGACGGTCGCCTTTATTTTAGCAGCGATTGCAGCCTATAAGCTGCTGCGCGGCGAGGACCATGTGTATCATAAAAAAGCACTTCATATGATGATGAAGCTGGCAGTTATCTTTTCACTTGCCTCTGCATTGATAGGAGACTTTTCAGCGAAATATTTGGCGGAGTACCAACCGGAAAAGCTTGCTGCAGCAGAGTGGCATTTTGAAACGGGGGAAGGAGCGGACCTGATCCTCTTCGGTGTATTGGACAATGAAGAAGTAAAGTATGAAATCCGCATACCGAAAATGCTCAGCTTCCTCGCAAGCAATGACTTCAACGCTGAAGTAACAGGGCTGGATCAATACCCGGAGGATGAGAGACCGCCGCTGATCATCCACTATTTCTTTGATGTTATGGTGGCGATTGGCGTCCTGATGATCTTCCTTTCAGTCGCTTATGTATTGGGGAAATGGCGCAAATGGGGCTGGGTGGATTCACGCTGGTTCCGTATGCTAACCGTACTCAGCGGTCCTTTATCAATCGTTGCGGTGCAGGCAGGCTGGTGGCTCGCTGAACTGGGCCGACAACCATGGATTTTGTATGGCATCATGCGGACAGAAGACGGTGCAACAACGGCAACAGGTGTAGAGATGCTGTTCATTGCCTTTGCCGTCGTGTACTTTATTTTAGCGATCGGCAGCATGGTCGTTCTGCACCGCATGTTCAAAAATAACCCTGTGGAGAAAGAGTTAGCAGCACGAAAAGGCGGTGAAGCTGTATGACACTAGAAATACTCGGAATTTCTGTATTATGGACATTTTTATTTGGCTATGTCATCGTAGCCTCCATCGATTTCGGTGCAGGTTTCTTTAATGCATACAGTCTGGTCAGGGGCAATGATCACATTTTGTCCAGGATTATTAAACGATATTTATCGCCAGTATGGGAAATTACAAATGTCTTTCTTGTATTTTTCTTCGTCGGGATTGTCGGTTTCTTCCCGCAGACAGCGTACTATTACGGCACGGTACTGCTTGTGCCTGCATCCGTTGCGCTGATCCTTCTATCGATACGGGGAAGCTATTATGCATTTGAATCGTATAGCGGTCTACGTGGGCATAAAGGATATGCATTGGCTTACGGGGTTTCCGGACTTTTCATTCCGGCTGCACTATCCGTCACCCTGACCATTTCAGAAGGCGGCTTTGTAACGATGCAGGGGGATGGACCGCAGCTGGATTATGAAGCGCTTCTGACAAGCCCTTTATCTTGGTCCATCGTTGTATTGGCTGTAGTCGCTGTATTATATATCTCGGCTGTGTTCCTAACATGGTATGCACAGAAAGCGGGCGACCAAAAGGCGAGCGACCTGATGCGGAAATACGCGCTCATCTGGGCATTGCCATTACTAGCAAGCGCCCTCGGCATCATTGTGGAACTGAAGTCTTCGGGAAATTGGCATTACCATCAGATGATGGATTTATCCTGGATGTTTGTGCTGTCGGGTATCCTGTTCTTCGCAACAGTATGGCTGTTGTGGGTGAAGGTGAAATACGGGCTTGCCGTCATTTTATTAATGGCACAGTTTGCCGTCGCCTTCTTCGCCTATGGAATTTCACATTACCCATACCTGCTCTATCCGTATTTGACGATTCATGACAGCTTTACGAATGACACAATGGCCATCGCATTAGTTGTAGCCTTTGTAGCAGGATTAGTGCTGCTGATTCCTTCATTATATTTAGTGTTCAAGCTGTTTGTCTTTAATAAGGGATACGTGTCCGGGGAAGACGAGACGCATGTCTAAGGAGTGAGACGATGAATGACTTTCTAATTTTCTATGCCCCGATCGTCGTAGTCATCGGGTCCATCGCGTTAGCATTTTATGCCGCCTTGAAAACAAAACATATATAACTTCACGTCTGTTGATTATCCAAATATTAGTTGGTGGAAAGCGTGATTTTTAGATAA
>JBJEFP010000268.1:0-5428 GCA_051874195.1 Lysinibacillus sp.
AGCACAAATCATTCGTCGCTTCACAAGTACCTTCTCAGCCTCTCTGGACTGCCATTAAAGGTGAATATTTAATTTCACTCGTCAACAGATTCGCTCTCGTCGAATCTTTTGTTTAACTGTTGCTAGTATAGTCCTGTTAAGATCGGAAGTCAAGGACTTCCGAAAGATTAGGTACCCGAAAAAATAAGTGTTTAAATTATGAATTATCAGACATATATCGTTTGACTATGGGTTTTCCATAAAATAACCAAATAAAAGAAGCATAGGAAAGTAAATTCCCATGCTCCTTCTTCAACATCAAATGACTATCTCAATGACTGTAGCAGCTGCTCGAAATCCTCTGGAAGCGGCACGGAGAACTCCAGATACTCGCCCGTGACGGGGTGCTCAAATCCAAGCACGCCAGCATGCAGCACTTGTCCACCAAAATCAATCGTCTTTTTCGGACCGTATTTTGGATCTCCGACAAGCGGGAATCCGATGTAGTTCATATGGACACGGATCTGATGGGTACGCCCTGTCTCAAGACGGCACTCGACGAGCGTGTAATCACCGAAGCGCTCAATCACCTGGAAATGTGTCACTGCATGCTTTCCACCATCGACGACCGCCTGTTTCTGACGGTCCTTCTGATCACGTCCGATCGGTGCATCAATCGTTCCTTTATCATGCGCGATATGCCCATGAACAAGGGCTGTATACTTCCGCGTCACCGTTTTATTGACAAGCTGGTTGACAAGGCTTTCATGTGCCACATCATTTTTTGCGACCATTAATAGCCCTGTCGTATCCTTGTCGATCCGGTGAACGATGCCCGGACGCATCACTCCGTTGATGCCGGAAAGATCTTTGCAATGGTGCATCAGCCCGTTTACAAGGGTTCCTGTCGTATGCCCGGGCGCCGGATGCACAACCATTCCACGCGGCTTGTTCACGACAAGCACATCTGCATCTTCATAGATGATTTCGAGGTCCAGGTCCTCCGCCACGATTTCGAGCGGCTCCGCTTCCGGCACATCGATTTCCACGACGTCCCCAGCCTTTACCTTGTATTTCGCCTTGACCTCTGCTCCGTTCACCTTCACGAGACCGTCTGTAATCCAGTTGCCGATTTGTGTACGCGACCATTCCGTCTGCAGGCTCGATAATGCCTTATCAATGCGTTCCCCTGCGTTTTGTTCCTCAATTGTATATGTTTCAATCATTTCTTCACCTTTTTCTTTTCTGCTCGGTCATCTAGTAGCATCGCAATAAGTAGCATTACGACAGCAATTGTCAGCGCCGCATCTGCAATATTAAATATCGGGAAATGATAGTCGATGACCGGAATAAATACATCCACGAAGTCCACTACTTCCCCCAGGAATAAACGGTCAATGAAATTGCCGATTGCGCCGCCTAATAAAAGCATTAAACTCACTTGGAAGAATGGCTTTCCTTTAGCCTCGGTATGATAAAAATAGATGATAGCGATTATGACCCCAATCGTCACAACTGTAAAGAGCCACATCTGTCCTTCCAGCATCCCCCACGCAGCACCGCGGTTTCGATGGGATAACAGCCCAAACCAAGGATCCCATATGGAAATCCTTTCGCCAAGTTCCATATTCTTAACAACCATCCACTTCGTTATCTGATCCAGGAAGATAACAAGCACGGCTACACTATAATACTTATACACACTAGACGCCCCCTACACGATATCCTATCCATTCTACCATAGGAGGGATTAGGAAAACAAAAAAAGGAGGCGTCTGAAAAATCTTTTGAGACGCCTCCTCCCAACAGGCACGGTCGTATGTTGATACGGCCCCTGCAGAAACCATGCTGCGGCAAGAGATAGCCATCAAGAAAAACAGGTCTATCCAGAAAGTTTCTGCTTTCTGAATAGACCCGGATCCACTTCCTGCTAAGCTGTTTCGGATTCTTTGGAATGAACTTTCGCCATAAATTCATTTACATCGGCAGGCACTTTCCGGTCGATCATCGAGACGATGATGACTGCCAGGAATCCAACTGGCACCGTCACAATTCCCGGAATTTTAAACGTCAGGAATGCCGGCACAGTACTAGGCAGGAAGATCATCCACATAGAGACGAGCAAACCGACGATTAGACCTGCGATTGCCCCCTTCTCCGTCATGCCTCGCCACCAGATGCCGAGGATGAATATTGGAGTGAATGTACTTGCCGCTACAGTAAAGGCCAGTGCTACGAGATGGCCGATTGAAGCGTCCTTGACAAGCAGGCCAAGCGCACCATAGACTACCGCTAAAATCAGGATGGCCACTTTCCCGGCCATTACACGCTGGCGCTGTGTCAAATCCTTTTTGACAAATGTACCATACAGATCATGGGCGAGAGCCCCCGAGCTTGCGATGAACAGTCCGGATAAGTTCGAGAAAATGGCCGCAAACGCACCGGCGATGACCAGACCAAGTAGCCATTCTCCACCAAGCGCCTGTGCAGTGGATGGAATGACCATGTTATTGCCCCCCGTCACCATATCCGACATGACCTGGCTACTTGCCTCTCCCCCCAGGAAGATGGCACGTCCTACCGTACCCAGGTACACCGCAAACAGGAAGAATACGGATGCAATCGTAATCGCCATGATGGCAGACTTACGAGCAGCCTTTGCACTCGGATTGGTATAGAAGCGCAGCAGGATATGAGGAAGCCCAATTGTCCCTAATGCCAAACCAATCGTCATACTAATCGTATCCCAGAAGCTTGGGAAATAGAAGCCTGTCCCACTCCACCCTTGTCCGTCGAACTCCAAATCCTTTCCGTCAATGGCGTATGGAGAAGTATCGGCAATCGGTCCTGTAAATGAATTGATACCATCCAGTATCTTGTCATAATGCAGCCCGCTGTAGACTGCAACCACAGCCATGATGATGAAGGCGCCGAGACGGATCCATAATTCCAAAGCCTGGTTGATTGTCGTTCCCTTCATACCCCCTACACCGACATAGAATACCATGACAGCACATGTAAAGATGATGCCGAACTCATACGATGTACCGAAGAACATGCTCAAGATTTGTGCCGCCCCCAAAAGCTGGGGAGCTGCATAGAAACCGGAAATGGCGAATACGACGAGAACCGCAGCGAGGCGTGCTCGCTTGCTATGGAAGCGATAGCCCAAAAAGTCTGCCACTGTATAGGCCCCGAACCTGCGCAGCGGACCCGCTACGAAAATCGCCAGGAGCGTCAGGCCAATCGAGAAGCAAAAGGCGTAGTAGGCGCCGTCATAGCCCAGTTGAAACGTAAGTCCCGCAATCCCGAGAAATGTCGCCGCGCTCAAATAATCCCCGCCGATTGCAGAGCCATTCGTAAACCAGCCGAAGCTCCGGCCGCCTACGAAGAATTCAGAAGCGCTTTCATTTTTCTTCGTCAAATAGGTGATATAGACGATCGTTCCCATCAATAAGACGGTCATGATCATTTTTGGTGATAGCAGCATCTCCAGCATTATTCCACCACCTTTTTATCAGATGGTTGCTGGCTATGCTCATACTTGATGATTTCATCCTCATATTTTACAAGCCGCCGCTCATAAAGGAATGTATGGACAGCAGCGATGACGACCGCCATCATCATGGCAATCACTGTTGTCACAAACCAGGTGAATGTCATGCCGCCCCAAAATCTTGAAAAGGCTACATCCGGGAAGAACCAATTCATAATCGGAATGGAAAAGATGAATACAAAATAAATGACAGTCAGAATCGATCCTGTAGAAAGTTCCCCCTTCATAATGCTCCTGATTTGCGGATCCAACGGCTTCAAGTCCTTTACATCCACCGTGCCTGCCTCTACATAATCATAATCTCTGTAATCTCCTGCCATAAAAGCCCCCCTTTTTCAAATTGCCATTCTTATATCCATTGTATAGTTTTTCAACAGACACACCCTTACATTTTTTAACTGTCCTAGTACAACTTTTCGCTATTTTATGTATAATAATTTAATAGACTGATTATTTTTGCAATTACATTGGGGGAATAGAGATGCTACGAATTTATCTGGAAATGTCCGACGACCGAGAAAAGGCAGAAATCCATAGCTGGCTGGACGGCCTTCTCCAACATCAATATGAGCTGGCCGAGGAAAACTCCCATGCCGATATTTACATTAAAGAGATCAACCGCCTGTTCGACTGGGTAGGCGTGAAGCGGTTCAGAAAGCGGCATCCCCGCTGCATCATTGTACCGATTGTACATGAGCGGCTGGCCCATTCTTCACCGATTGCCATGGAGCTCCAGCTTCCCTACCTGCTCATCAAGCCGCTTCAAAAAAGTAAATTCATCCGTGCGACGAAAAAGTTGCGGGCCATGTTCGACACCCATACGGTCGAACCGGTGAGCTATGCCGACCTGTCCACAGAGCTCGCCCAAACGCAATCGCCCTTCCAGCAGGCTTTCCTCCGTCGGCTCGTCCGGGGGGAAATCATGGATGAGAAGGAGTTTTGGGAGGCAAGGGCCCACGTTCAGGCGGAAAGGCTCCCGAATACAGTCATCTACCTGCAAGGGTTTTTGTTGCATGAAAACCAGCTGACAGTAGACATGTGCAGTAAGATCATCCAGCGTACATTGGATGGGCTGCTATCTCCACTGACGGGGGTTTCCTATCTGTCCTTTAACAGCTTTCTGCTTGTGCTTGTCCAGTTACCCTCTCCCTATGTATCCTTCAAGCTTTGGCCGGAAGGGGTACAGGCCTTGATGTCGGCAATTGAACATTTGAAGCAGCAGCACATCTACCTGTACGTAGGCATAGGCAAAACATTCGAAGAGCCGCTTGATTTGCACACTTCCTATCTGCAGGCACGGAAAGCGCGGAAAAAGCCTCCTCTGAACTGCATCCATATTCGCTATTTCGAAGATTTGGCCACGCATCCGGCAATCATCGCGGCAATCGATTTTATAGAGGCCACATGCCATGAGCCGCTTAACATCCAGCATATCGCCCGCCATGTCGGATTCAGCCCCACCCATTTCGGACGCCTATTCAAGAAGGAGACCGGACGCAACTTTCCGGAGTATGTAGCCTATACACGGCTCATCCAGTCGCTGAAAGGCTTGCGCCGGACGAATCATACCCTTGAGCAGGTTTCAGCGGATTACGGATTCAACACGCCAAACTATTATAGCGGCACCTTCAAAAAATATGTATCGTTATCCCCAAGTGAATATCGCCAGACGAAGGAAATTTTCTTCAAATAATTTTTTTCGCAACCACCCTCGCGTTGAACCGGGATGCATTTACAACAGTCAACACTAAACAGACATCCAAGAAAAGCTTACAGTTATTTGAAGGAGACCCGGTTGGCATGGTTGCCCGAATACGATCAGCACTTTTTATGCGGTGCCCCAACTTCCTCAAGAACAAAAGCGCATTCGCGCCCGTTCAGCTGCGCTCAAGC
>JBJEFP010000269.1:0-5330 GCA_051874195.1 Lysinibacillus sp.
CCGTTGTCGAGCACACCAAGCTCATCACACATTTCAGCAAGCTCCGGTAGAATATGCGAGGAAATTAAAATGGTCTTCCCCATGGATTTTAAATGCTTTAGAATATCACGCATTTCCGTACGGGCACGTGGATCCAGGCCGGAAGCAGGCTCATCCAGGATGAGCACCTTCGGATCATGGATGAGGGCACGCGCCAGGCAGAGCCGCTGCTTCATTCCGCGCGACAGTAAGTCCACATAGCTATAGCGCTTGTCCGTTAAATTGACCAATTCCAATAGTTCAGGAATGATCGCAGCCCGCTCGGCAGCGGACAAGCCATAGCTCGCCCCGTAAAAGTCCAAATATTCGTCCGCCTTCAATTGATCGTACACACCGAAAAAGTCCGGCATATAGCCCAGCTGCCTGCGCACTGCGACCGGATTATCGATCACGCTGATTCCATTGACATAGGCATTCCCGCTTGTCGGTGCCAGCAAGGTGGAAAGGATGGAAAAAGTGGTTGACTTCCCCGCACCATTCGCCCCGACGAAGCCGAAGACAACGCCCTCTTCTATTTTTAGGTCCAGATGGTCTAAAGCCGTAAATGAACCGTATTTTTTGGTTAACCCTTGGATATCGATCATTACTTCGCAACCCCCTTCAATTTTATTGCCGGGAGTTTGATGCTTTCCCCATTATCGATGCCGACTCTCGTCACTTTGAAGGTGATTGTCTCATCCTCCAACATATAGTCTGAAAGGTTGGATGTGAGTGCAGCCGGACTATCTCCAAGCGGTTCATACTCTCCTGTTTTTTGATTCAATATTTCCACGGTCATGAGGTTGCTGTCATACGTCATTTCAAGCTCCTGCCACGTAATCTCACTCAACTCCGTATTGGAGGCAAGCTGGAATGACAACCGGTGCTCGCCCTCCCCGATCACGGCATGATTCGGTTTCTCATAATCCATATGGGAGTAGTCATTCATATCAATCGGTTCAATTTCCGAAGTAAAATCATTGTTCGTCAACAGCACGTCCCCCTTCAATACAATGTCGGGCGTGAATGGCTGTACAAAGTAGGAAATCGTCGACATATTGGCATTCCCTTTGTATGTCACAGGCACCAACGAGCTGTCCGTCCAGGCGGTAATGATCGGTTGCTTCGTATGGGCGGTCTTGTCGATGGCCGTCGTTTGGAGCATTTCCAGCTGCTTTTCAAGTAAATCTCCCGTTATTGCCTGACCGTAGTAGTAGTAATTGCTGGAGCTACTTCTTGCGGAAACAAGCGTTTGACTACCGGTATCCTCCGATACGTCAAGTGTACCGCCCGCTTCAAGGTCTCCCAGGACAATCTCCTGTGTCCCCGTAAGAACGGTTACATCCTTTAAATCCACAGGCAGTGTATTCTTCACCGTACCCGTTAACTTCCCTTGCTCGAACTCCAGCTCCATCTCCAGCTTCCCTGCTTCGGAGATGGTTGTTTTGCCGATGAATGATTGCACCGACCAATAGTTTAGATCGTTCAACGTCAGTTCAGTTCCTGTTGCAGTCTTTTCGATATATGAATTCTTATGTAAATTCCCTGACTGGTTCACGAGGTCATTGGACATTACGGCAATGGCACTTGTATTGGCATCCGTTTCAAAGACAAAATCTCCCCCTTTATTCGTTAAAAGAGCGTTTGTATAGGAGCCGAGCAATGTCCCGTCATTTTGAATGTCAAACATGGCCATCTGTTGGATCTGCGGCTTGATTATCCGGTCCTTTGCCCCGAAGATGAAGAACGCAAGCGAACATACGATGGCTATCATCGGAATATACAGCCACATTTTTTCGCGCCGATCGAAGCGTTTCAGCACGAAGTACAGAACCGGCCCAATGAGCAGGATGTAGACAATGATCAGTGTAATGATCCAGCCGCTTGAAAATTTGAAAGATGGAAAAAGCTCATTATAATAAGTCCAGTCGTTTCCCCAGCCAAAGCTTGGATTATAAATAGACGTACTGCTCGTTGTTTCCAGAGATAAAATGGTAGATAGCAGCTTTGCATATCCCCCCATGGACGCCAATGGCTCATCCCCTAATGAAAACGTGGTCTGAATGAGCTTCCCTTGGCCAATTTCAGTGGAGGCCGCGACTATTTTATTCTCCACACTCGAGATAATGGCGCTTCCTTGCTTCAACGACGCTTCCTTCACCTGGATATCTGCCGAAAATACACCGTTACCCGTCAGCTTCTCTAAATTGTCCTTTGTTAAAACTTGTCGCCCCTCCGATAAAGCAAGCGGCAATTGCTTGGCAAAAATGCCCGCTGCAGCATCTCCAAGATCGCTGTCGCCTAGCAGTACAGTCCCTCCCTGCTGGACCCACGAATAGAGCGCCTGCTGCTGTTCATCCGTCAAATCACTGATTGCCACCTCATCAAATAGGATGACATCCACCATCTCCAAAGCGCTGGCTTCCTCAGGCAATTCCATCCCGTCTGTCTGATTGATGAAATAGGGCTGCACCGGCATGGCCGAAAACTGGCTGATTTTTTTTACGCCGGCTAAACGGTCCTCATTACTTGTCACCACATAGATGAATTTTGCATCATACTCCAAAATGCTTGGTGTTACATAATGATCCCCCTTATAGCCGATTCTCTCTCCTTTTTCAATCCCGCCTTCGTAAAAGTGGAAATAATCTTTCCGTGTATTCGAATACAACATATCTTCCGAATAACCTTCCAGGAAGATATCAAACGTTTTCGTTTCACCCGACGCAAGATCAAGCGGGTACACCAATGCAGAGCCGATATTGTAGCTTACTTCTGCATCAATGACGAAATCACCGCTGAAATCATCGCCATGATTGGTGATTGTGACGTGTAGCGGCGCACCTTTATCCTGTTTGATTTTGTTGTTGAGCCCGATGTCAGCCTCTACTTCCAGCTCTGCCTTTGCATAGGCTTCATTCGGTCCAACATGTAATGCGGTCAGTAAACATACAATAAAAAATAGAAAGCCGATTCTCTTTTTCAAACTTTCATCTCCTTTCCTTACCAATAATTATACGATATTTCTATCAAGCAAGTTCTTTCTATATTCTTAAGAATTTCTTATTTTTTTAAATTTCATAAATAATATGATGGTTTTTGATAACATTACGCTTATTGATTCACCTTTTATTAATAGCGAAGTCGATTAGAAAGCGGATTTATGCTATCGGTATCATTTTTATAGGGCTTTATCTATAAAAAGCACTTTCTATCACGCGTGTTGATTTACCTTTTAATGTTAGTAGAATTTTGTGGAAGTGGATTTCCGCTAGCGTGTCACTCTTTAGGGGGGCTTTATCTAAAAATCACGCTTTCTATCAACTACTATTTGGATAATAGACAGCTGTGCAACCATATAAAATGAATAGGCAGTCTGCAAACTACTATTCAGACATGTGGATATCATTCCCTCAAAAAGGTCTATATCTATAAATTTCATCCTGTTTTTACCTTTTATGAAGTATAATAGTTTTATATTAAACTAGAGGTGAAAACGATGGCGATTGGACGAAGTATTGGAAAAGGTGCCGGCAAACTAGCTGGAGGGCTAATCGGAGGAACAATCAAGCTGGCAGGCAAGGCAGTCGGCTCAAAATATGAAGAAGCCGGTGATTGGATTGAGGATGTCGGAGAAGGGGTCAAAAAATCTTCAGCATTCGCACTGGAAAATGCAGGCCAGTTCATAGACGGCGCTGCACAGGGGGCTTATGGACTCGTTAAGGACGACCCCTACTACAAGGAACAGGGCTTGCAGGATTTGAAGCAATCCTCGACAAGAACGGTCAAAGCGGTCGGAAGCTCGCTTCATTACGTGGGCGCAAATATCGGCACAACGGCGAAGGGCTTTGCGGCCGGTGACAAAGAGCAAGGAATCGAAGGGCTGAAAAACCTTGGAAAAGTTGTCGCCGTATCCGCTCTGGCAGTTGGAGTGCTCGACTTGATCGATTCCCCGGAAGCCGAAGCGATGGACACAAGAAATGATCATCTAGCCGGGCTCGAGCACCCGGAAACAGGCGTGCCGTTCCTCGAAAAGACGGTGGAGCTCCCGGACGGCTCCTTGGTGGAAGGCTCCTTCCCTGTGTTCGAATCGTCGTTTGATGTAATGCTGAATGAGGAACTCTATTTGGCAAGCGACGACACGCAATTTTCCATCGCCAACGAAACCCTGGCCAATGCGATTGCACAGAATCCAGGCATTGCCGCCGAACTGAATCTGTCACAGGCAGACCTGCAGTCCCTGGCTGCCGGTCAAACACCGGAAGGCTATACATGGCACCACCACGAGCAGCCCGGCCGCCTGCAGCTGGTCGATGAACAAATCCACAACAGCACGGGCCATACCGGCGGACGCAGCCTATGGGGCGGCGGGTCGGCATATCGGTAGGATAAATTTGTGGGTGTAAGGGCGCAAGATAGGAAACATTCATGATGTGAAGCTGATCATCTTCAGCTTCATATCTAGCTTTTTCGTACCCTATTTTTACAAGCGCACAATCCCCTTACTCCATTACTTGAACTACCCCCACCACATCGCCAAGACAAAGAAAGACCACATGCTAATCATTCCGCCTGCAATTAATGTTGCCCCCAAAAGAAGTCTATATTTTTTCCATATACTCACACATGCAACTAAAAACAGCAGAATGTAGCTGCTGACTGTAATAACCGTCAAATAGTGAAGCGGCCAGCCATAATCAAACAGCTCCCACAGAAAGTAGGCGATTCCCTGGCCGAAGATGCCGAACAGACCCCCTGCTGTTAGCAGCGCCCATAGCACATATTGTTTTCCCATTTCCTCACCCATCAATGAACATTCTGCGCCAGCTCCTGCAGGCGTTTCTTCGCCTCGGCTTCATCAAAGGAGCTGTACCAGCGATAGTCGTCCTCGTCCAGGATGCGGTAGTGCTGGCTGAACATGTTCTGCTGGAGGCGGAAGATGCCCTGTTCCTCCACATCACGCCACCAAATGCGCCCGCCCATCGACTTCTGCTTCGGCAGCATGATTTCCTCATGCGCAAGCGTCTCGACGATTTCAATCGGGTCGTCGCCGATTGTCGCCTGCAGAATCTCACTTTCGCGGAACAGCGTGCACACCGCGACGACTGTCGTCCAGCCGGCAAGGATGCGTTCCTTCTCTATTTCCACAAGCGTCTTTTTCGAAATGCCGATGATGGACGCCATCTTTTCCTGCGAGTAGCCGCGCTCTACCCGGATTAATCGCATCTTTCTTGAAATCAGCTGTATAAATGATTCTCGATCCATTGTTTTCAACTCCTTGAAGCATGGTCATGATTGATAGTGTAATTTTA
>JBJEFP010000270.1:0-5272 GCA_051874195.1 Lysinibacillus sp.
AAAAAACGCGGCTGCCTTCTTAGCAGCCGCGCTTTTACCTCTTCCTTATCGTACCTTGACACGGTCAACCGTATCATCGACGATATCTCTTCCGTCATCGACAATCCGATCGGCAGCTCTGTTTACATCATTGGCTGCATCGTCCAACACATTACGGTCGCCGTTTCTTGTGTCAGTTCCCGCACCGCCATTGCGGTTCGTGTTGTTATTGCCCGGCTCACCGTGATTGCCGCCAGCGCCGTTCATATTGTTCCCTCCGTTAGAGGTAGCACCATTATCGCCACTGTTGACATTGCCGTTATCACCGTTCCTATAAAGACGTTCCGAGTCGTTATAGTTATCGTTGACGCCATTGACGCCATTGTCATTATATGGTGTCCCAAAGTCGTTTACCCCTTGCTCATCCACCTGCGTGTTGCCGTTGTTCGCATCATTGTTCGCATCATTGTTTGCATCGTTGTTCGCATCGTTGCCACATGCTGCAAGCGCTCCACTCAACAATACGACCGCTACGCCCCATTTCCATTTCGCCATAAAAAATGCCCTCCTTTCTCGCCTCATGATCGACTACAATGTAGTCAACAGTAGAGTGCCCGGGAAAAGAGGGAACTATCCTAACCTTAAGAATCTATTTTAATCGTTGTTTTAAAAGCTGCTCCACATAGGCAGCTTCCGCCTTGCAATGGAATGTATAGCTTGTTCCCAATTGCGCCTGCATCTTTTCGATCGATTCAATTTGTTTTTTCGTTGGCTTTTCATTCAGAATTTTCGCGATGACCTCGTCGATTTTCTTTGCCACTTCTTCGTGGAATTCAGTACTCATCAGTACTTCCTGCGGTACTTTATCGTACCAGGCCGCATTTTCCTTAAAATATTTTTGCCAACTAGCGACAAAATCTTCCATAGAGAATTTCTCTTCATCCCAGCCGATACTTGCCAAATACGACTCGAAGGACGTCGAGATGGAACGAGTAATGCTTATTTTGACGCCTGAAGACAGCTCTTTATACATCTATTTAAAACCTCCTACGTTTAAAGCCAAACCTGCATAGCGTGAAATCTTTCATTTCAACCTTATTATTTTACAATTTTTAAACAATAAAAGCAAATTACTCTTGAACTGGCCCTAATGCAAATAAAATTTCTGCTTCACAAACAAGCTCTCCGTCCACTGTTGCAATGCCCTTGCCTTTTCCCATCTGGCCGCGCAGCTTGATGAACTCCACTTCCAGGCGGAGCTGGTCCCCAGGCACCACCTGACGCTTGAAGCGGCAATTGTCGATGCCTGTCAAAAATGCCAGGCGCCCTTTATTTGCCTCCGCATGCAGCAGGGCCACTCCTCCTACCTGCGCCAGCGCCTCCACAATCAGCACGCCCGGCATCACCGGATAGCCTGGAAAGTGGCCGTTGAAAAAGTCTTCATTGATCGTTACGTTTTTTATACCGACAGCGCGCTTGCCCTCTTCCAGCTCTGTAATGCGATCTACGAAAAGAAAAGGATAACGGTGCGGTAAAATGGCTTGAATCTGTTGTGCAGTTAGCATAATGTATCCCCCTATACTCAACTATGTATGACGTGATTTCCCCCTGGTATACGGTCCCTTTTGACAAATGCATGGGTCCGTACGCTTTTGACGTGTACGAACCCCTTACTCTGTACCGTTTACAATGTCGAGGATATGCCGCCATGTTTCCCATTTCAGGGCATCTCCGGCACTTCCCTCTCCGATGACCGAATAGCCGAAAATGACACCGATTACCGCTGCTGCGATGAACAGTACGGCTACAATGATGATACGCAGCCAAATCGGCAGGAGACGCAGCCGCACCAGGCGCGTCTTTTTTTCATCGCTCGACGCACTTGGCTCTGCCTGTCTCCTTTTTTTCGGTTGTTTCTCAGCTATCTGGTGGTTTACTTCGTTCGTCATAGTTCGTCTCCTACTTTATTATCGGATGCCGTTGACCAGTCCGAGCATTTGGTCGGCAATCGTGATTGCCCGTGAATTGTATTGATAGGCACGCTGCGTCGCAATCAGATTGGTCATCTCCTTCGACAGGTCAACATTCGACATTTCCAATGCCCCCATCTGCATGCTGACCTCGCCACGATTCGGTCCCTGCAGCTCCGTTAGTATATCATCTTGTGCATAGCCAAGCTCGCCGAGGTTGTCCGGCAGGCCGATATATGCCCCTCCATTCAACTGCTCCATCAGCTGCGGCTTCATAATCTTCGTCACAGCAAGGTCATATTGAACGACTTGTCCGTCCCCATATTTTACATTCAATGTACCCGCCTGCGCCATTGTAAACTCACGGACGCCCTGCGGAAGCGAAATCGTCGTTCCATTGGATGAAATGACCGGATAGCCGTCGCTCGTCACAAGCAGGTTCGTGCCGTCCTGCTGGGGGGACATGTAGAAGTTCCCCTGGCGCGTATATCCCGTCGTACCATCCTCCATGGCGACATTGAAATATTGGTTTTCCGCTGTGAACGCGAAATCCAGGCTGCGGTCCGTCAATTGAATGGAGCCTTGTGATTCATTCGACTGGATTTGGCTGATATGCGCCCCTACGCCTTGGCGGACGCCTACCGGTGATTGGCGGAGCGTCTTGTCCAAAGAATCGTTGTTATGCTGCTGGTACAACAGCTCCTGGAAAGTGGCCTGCTTCGTTTTGTAGCCGTTCGTGTTGCTGTTGGCAATGTTGTTGCTGATTGTATCCAGCTGCAGCTGCAGCTGCCCTATCGTATTGGCTGCTGTGTTCATTGTGCGAATCATCTTCTAGACCTCCTTACACCCTGCCGATTTCGTTTACTGCCTTGTCCATGCTCTTATCATATGCCTGCAGCACTTTCTGGTTCGCTTCGAATGCGCGGTAGGCCGACAGCAGACTCGTCATGGACTGTGCCGCATCGACGTTTGAGCCCTCGAGATACTGCTGCTGGAGGCTGAATGTAACGCCCTCCGTGTCATAGGCAGATGGAAGCGCCTCTCCCTCCAGCATGCGGAAGAGCCCGTTATCCTGCTTCATGAGGACATCCGTATTCGCCGCAAAGGACACACCCAGCTGCGCTACCTGTACCCCATTTTCACCGGAAATAATCCCGTTCGGGGAAATGCTGAAATCATCGCTCTGCAGCTGGATTCTCTCCCCTTCACTGTCCAATACATACAGGCCCATGCCCGTTACAAGATTGCCTTGTCCGTCCAGCGTAAAGCTACCATTCCGCGTGTACGCCTCATTGCCGTCCGGATGCTGCAGACGGAAGAAGATGGAGCCCGGCTTGCCCGATGCCTCGTCCATCGGAAGATTGCCGTCAATAAGCGCAACGTCCGTTGAAAGGCCTGTTTCAATTAATGATCCTTGGGTATAGTTAGATAGCGACTCCTGCAGATACACACCGGCATTCAATGTGCCTACAGGCGACGCCTTCATGATGTTCAGCCCCTTTTCAGTCGGGATGCCATTTGATGCGATTGCCGACATCAGCATATCCGGAAACGAGCGGATTGTCGATTGCTCCGCCTTGAACCCCGGCGTGTTTGCGTTCGCCATATTATTCGTCAAAATCTCCGTCTTGCGCTGCTGTGCCGTCATGCCTGATGTGACTGTATAGAACCCTTTGAACATGGGGGCTTCACCTCTAGTTTGTTTTTATAATTTGGATGCGACACGGTCGATGTTATCAAGCATGATGCCTGTCCCTACCGCTACGCAGTCCATTGGATTTTCCGCTATGAACACCGGCACCTTCAACTCTTCCATCAACAACTGGTCGATTCCATGCAGCAATGCGCCGCCTCCCGTAAGGATGACGCCGCGGTCGATAATGTCCGCCGATAATTCCGGCGGTGTCTTCTCCAAGACATTTTTCGCCGACTGGATGATGAGCGCCACCGATTCACGCAGCGCCTGCTCGATTTCCTTTGAATTGATCGTAATGGTGCGCGGCAGGCCCGTCACCATGTCACGCCCACGGATGTCCATCTCTTCCTCTCGCCCTGCTGCCGAAAATACCGTACCGATCGTCATTTTAATCGTTTCTGCCGTCCGCTCACCGATCAGCAGCTTGTACTGTTTTTTTATATACTGTAAGATGTCGTTATCAAATACGTCACCCGCTACTTTGATCGACTCGCTCGTTACAATATCACCCATGGAAAGCACCGCTACATCGGTCGTTCCGCCACCGATGTCCACGACCATATTTCCGCTCGGCTGGAAGATGTCCATGCCGGCACCAATCGCCGCCACTTTCGGCTCTTCTTCCAGATACACCTTTTTCCCGCCTGATTTTTCCGCCGCTTCCCGGATCGCCTTCTGCTCCACACTCGTAATATTTGTCGGACAGCAGATTAAAATGCGCGGCTTCGATAAGAAGCCTTTTACGTTCAGCTTGTTCAGAAAGTATTTCAGCATCGCTTCTGTCGATTCAAAATCGGCAATCACACCGTCTTTTAAAGGCCGGATCGCCACGATATTGCCCGGTGTACGGCCAACCATCTGACGTGCCTCCTCACCGACTGCCAGCACCTTATTCGTCCTTTTTTCTATGGCCACGACGGAAGGCTCGTTCAATACGATTCCCTTCCCTTTCACGTGAATCAGTACGTTCGCCGTACCTAAATCGATGCCTATATCTTTTGAAAACATGTTTTGTTTATCTCCTTCCTAGCATTTCCAACATGTATACGTGCATATCTATTTATCTTGAATATTCTATCACAATAAATGACGAATTACACCAATATTTATCATCGGTCATTTCTCTTTCAGTTTGATAAAGGGATGAAATTTGTCAATAAAAAAAGCATTTTGACGACTGGTTCAGTCTTGTCAAAACGCTCCTTTGTCCATTTGGACCTGCTGATCGGACTGGTACTTGTGCTCCCACTTTTTCTTCGTCGCTTCTCCTCCACGGAGATGCCTGACTGATTTATGATATGCCAGTACTTGCTTCACCTCTGCCGATAATGCCTCGTTGACCTTCTCGAGGCGTTCTGTCAGGTCTTTATGGACGGTACTCTTCGAATAGCCTGTCATTTTAGCGATGGCGCGAACAGTCTCTCCTGTCTCTAATAGCAGCTGCCCCAATTTCACACAGCGATGCCGAATATGCTCGTGCACGCTCTCTTCCTTTCAATCGCGTGTTTGTTCAGCTTATGCCGTGTCAATGGACGATAGAACTAAAAAGAGACGACTGAAAAGTCTTTCTGAGCCAATACCTCTTCACGACTGCCGCTGGAGCCTATTCTGGCGGAGCCATTTGCCA
>JBJEFP010000271.1:0-5268 GCA_051874195.1 Lysinibacillus sp.
TTCCTACCTTTTTGTCGAATACATCGGGCTTGTTAAAGGTAACCATGCCCATAATCATACCATTTTTAATTTTAAAAATCACAACTTTGTTCAAAATTCCCTAAACCGCTCCCACTGTCGATTATACAATTGCCGATTCATTGCAACGTACTCGGAAAAAGGGGGCGTCTGAAAAGTATTCCTGTGGCTTTCCCTTTGCGACCACCACAGGGCGTACTGCTTCCTAGTAGGTTGTTATCAAGAAAAACGGAGCTGTTCAGAAAGTTCCTACTTTCTGGACAGCCCCCAACAAATCCACTTCAGCAATCACTCGTAAATATGGACAAACGGCTCATCCTCATTCGCCTCTTTTTTGATGAGCGCTTCAGCCCCGTTCGAGGAGTTGATGCTCACTGTAATCTGTACGTCACTCGGCAGCCACTTCATCATGACGCCCGTCAGATATTGCGTGAAGCCAATGATTTCAGCCGTTCCGTAAAACTGGATCGGCACCTCGATTTCCAAACTCGACAACCGGTTCTCCTGATAGAATGCTTCCCCAATGACGCTTGTGAAATTCGAGAAATATTCGTCGATGTCCTGTTTGAAGTTTTGGAACTTTGTATTCAGGTCACGGTAGCTATCATCCGGAGAGGACATCGGCAATGTTACATATTTTTCATTGATATTCGTCCATTCCCCAAGTTTGGATGAATTGGGCTCTGCCGTGCTGTACGCAAAGTAGGTGCCCGGCACGATTGAGTTCCGTGCCTGCTGTTTGAACAGGCCGATGACAATCGGTACATCAGCCAGTTCCGAACGCCCGCGTAGGCGGCTCACCACTTCCTGCGCCATCTCTTTTCCTATCTTTTCAAGCTCAGCATCGTCAATCTTTTCCTCATAGTATTCACCATACTGCTCTTTTTGATAATAATAAATTGAATTCAGCGCCAAGCCTATGGAAATGCCGCCGAGCGTGACTTTATCTTTGTCCGTCTTCGTTAAGTAGTTTTGCTCCACCAGATGGGCCAAATAGACAGGTGCTTCCTTCGCCTTCGTAGTCGGGTCAAGCTCATTGCCATTTGCATCAAGACTTGACGGATTCAGCCCTTTATATTCAGGTCCCTTGTCAGTTGTCTGGTTTTCACGCGCGAGCCAGTAGCGGACCATCTCTTTCGAAAGATACTGCCCTTCCTGGAAATAGTAGTCTTCCGTGTTGAATTTGTTTTGCGACAGGCGCATCAGGCCTGTCTCCACTTCCTTCATATCATACTTTGTATGGATATTCGAAACAACGAGGCCCCGGCTGGCACTTTCTTTATATGGAATCAACGTTTTATAGTAAGTATCGTTCAATTGAAGATTAGGAATAATCGTCATCTCGACTTCGGATTGGTCGGATTCCTGTACGACCTCCTGATCAGGGTTGACGGACGGTGTACAGCCTGCTAGGACCGCACCCGCTACGATTGCCGAAAGCCAGCGGAATCGTTTCATGATAGGTAGACCCCTTTACTGTGGTAAATTTTCAATCAGACGGGTTTCATCCCAAATTTCGATGCCAAGGCTTTGGGCCTTCTCAAGCTTCGAACCGGCATCTTCACCTGCAATGACAAGGTCTGTCTTCTTGCTGACAGAGCCTGCTACTGAGCCGCCCAACTCTTCTATTTTCGCCTTAGCTTCGCTACGTGTCAATCGTGCAAGTTTTCCAGTCAGCACAATCGTCTTGCCGGCGAATGGATTTTCCCCTGCCTCGACGACCACCTTCTTGCCTTTATACGACATATTGACCCCGACATCCTTCAGGCGGGCAATCAATGTCTGCGCTTCGTCAGTAGCAAAATAGGACACAATCGAATCTGCCATTTTATCGCCGATTTCATGGATAGCTATCAGCTCCTCCACTTTTGCCGCCATCAATGCATCCATTGTTTCGTATTCGGCAGCCAGGATTTTGGCGGCCTTCTCTCCTACATGGCGGATGCCAAGACCGAACAAGAGACGCTCCAGGGAATTGCTTTTCGATTTTTCGAGCGCCTCTACCAGATTGGCAGCGGACTTCGCCCCCATGCGGTCGAGCTTTACAAGCTGGTCCTCCTGCAGCAGATAGAGGTCCGCTACATTTGCAATGTATTGCTCGTGCAGCAGCTGCTCCACCACTTTTTCACCGAGGCCGTCTACATTCATGGCGTTGCGGGAAACAAAGTGCTTGATGCCCTCTGCAATTTGCGCAGGACATGCCGGGTTCACACAGCGCAGCGCAACTTCCCCTTCGATGCGGATCAGGTCGCTGTCACAGGCGATGCAGTGCTTCGGCATTTCGAAGGGCACGGCCTCTTCCGGACGTTCGGATAGTATCACTCCTACCACCTCCGGAATGATGTCCCCCGCCTTACGGACGATGACCGTATCATGGATGCGGATGTCCCTCTCCCTGATGAGGTCCTCATTATGCAAAGATGCACGGCCGACTGTCGTGCCGGCGACTTGGACCGGCGCTAGGATGGCAGTCGGTGTGATGACGCCGGTACGACCGACCGTCAGCTCGATATCCAGCAGCTTCGTCGTCACTTCTTCTGCTGGGAACTTGTAGGCGATTGCCCAGCGCGGACTCTTCGCCGTATAGCCAAGTTCATCCTGCTGGGCATAGCGGTTGACCTTGATGACGATGCCATCGATTTCATAGGACAAATTCGGTCTTTCTACCGTCCATTTATCTATGAATGCCAGCACTTCTTCGATTGTTCCACATGTCTGGCGCTCGCGGTTCGCTACGAAGCCGAGCCCATCGAGGTAATCCAGCATTTCTCCATGCGAGTCGATGCCGTACGCCTCGCCGTCACCGCCGATGCCGTAGATGAATACCGATAGATTCCGGCTTGCCGCAATGCGCGGATCCAATTGGCGGAGCGAGCCTGCCGCCGCATTGCGGGGATTGGCAAAGAGCTCCTTGCCTTCTGCTGCACGTGCTGCATTCAGGCTTTCAAAGGATTTCTTCGGCATATACGCTTCTCCGCGCACTTCAATCGTCACGGGCTCCTTCAGACGCAGGGGAACGGTGCGAATCGTCCGCAGGTTCGCCGTAATGTCCTCCCCTACTGTGCCGTCACCACGCGTAGCCCCCTGCACAAAACGCCCTTCCTCATAGCGCAGGGAAATCGCCAATCCGTCTATCTTCAGCTCGCACACATAATTGAAGTTATCGCCGATCGACTGGCGAATTTTCCGGTCAAACTCACGCAAGTCCTCTTCACTGAAGGCATTCGAAAGACTGAGCATCGGGTATTCATGCGTCACCTTCTGAAAGCCTTCAAGCGCCATGCCGCCCACGCGCTGTGTCGGTGAATCGGGATAAATCAGGGATGGATTCGCCTCCTCCAGTGCGAGGAGTTCCTCCATCAATCGGTCATAGGTTGAATCCGGCACAAGCGGTTTATCCAAAACATAATAGGCATAGCCGTATTCATGCAACAGTTCATTCAATTCGGCAATGCGTTGTTCAATTTCGTTCATACAGTACCTCCATTACACCTTCTTAATCGGTGCCAAGTTCGCAAGCAGCTTCTTGATGCCTGCATTCGGAAATGCGACTTTCAGCTCCAGCTCATCGCCTTGCCCGCTTACATTTACGACCATTCCCGTACCGAACGCCTTGTGCTCCACCTTATCGCCGATTTTCCAGTCCAGCGCAGCGGCTCCGGTCGGTTTCGGACGCGACACGGGCGGTGTTTTTTGGACAGCTCCTTGCGTGCGTGCGTAGGGTGCCCGGTCGTAGCTGCTGCTTCGTCCTGCACCGAACCTCGTTGATTGCGAGCTGCCCCCAGCCCTCGAAACATGCTCTAGAATGTCCGGGGAGATTTCCCTGATGAAGCGGGAAGGCGCATTATAGCTTGAGCGTCCGAAAATCGTCCGGGATTGGGCGCTTGTCAGATACAGACGCTCTTCTGCCCGCGTTGTTCCCACGTAGGCTAAGCGGCGCTCCTCCTCCATTTCTTCCGGGCTTTCCAGCGAGCGTGAATGGGGGAAGATGTTCTCCTCCATCCCAATGATGAAGACAACCGGAAATTCAAGCCCTTTTGCGGAGTGCATCGTCATCAGCACGATTGACCCTTCTTCTTCAGTCTCGCCATTATTCATCGAATCGATATCGGCAATGAGTGCCAAATCCGTCAGGAAGGCGATGAGCGACTGGTCGTCACTGCGCTCCTCGAACGCCTGCGTAACCGTTAGAAATTCTTCAATATTTTCTAATCGGCTCTCCGCTTCGATGGATTTCTCCTTTTGCAGCATCGCCCGGTAGCCAGACCGTTCAATCACTTGCTCTACAAGCTCCGTTACGGTTAATTCTTCTTGACGGGCGGATAAATCTGAAATCATCGCATAAAACTGCTCAGCAGAGGCGGCCGCCTTTCCTGACAGTCCGATGAATAGCAGCTCCTGCATCGCATCGAAAATGGAACGGTCCCGCTCAATGGCATAACGCGCGATCTTTTCAAAGGAAGTCGCCCCGATGCTTCGCTTCGGCTCATTGATGATGCGCGCTAAGGACAGGTCGTCGTCATTGTTCGCTATCAGACGGAGATAGGCAAGGAGGTCCTTGATCTCCTTCCGGTCGTAGAACTTCGTGCCGCCCACGATTTGATAGTTCATGTTCGATTTGACGAGGACCTCCTCCATCACACGGGACTGGGCGTTCGTCCGGTAAAGAATCGCGAAGTCTCCTGGCCTGCGTCCTTCTTCTTTCATGAGTTGCTGGATGGTCTGGGCCACAAACTGCGCCTCTTCCTGCTCATTGTATGCCTTGTAGTAGACGATTTTTTCGCCTTCCGGGTTGTCCGTACGGAGAACTTTCGGATAACGGCTTTCATTATTTTCGATGATGCTGTTGGCAGCCTGCAGGATGCGCTGTGTAGAGCGGTAGTTCTGCTCCAGCATGATCACCTTTGCATCCTTGTAATCTTTTTCAAATGATAAGATGTTCGTGATGTCTGCACCTCGCCAGCGATAAATTGACTGATCCGAGTCGCCTACGACGCAAATGTTACGGAATTTGCGCGCCAGCAACTTCACGAGGAGGTACTGGGTTTTGTTCGTATCCTGGTACTCGTCCACATGGATGTACTGGAATTTATGCTGATAGTATTCCAATACATCCGGCGCCTCTTCAAACAGGCGGATTGTCATCATGATCAGGTCGTCGAAGTCCAGCGAGGAATTCAGCTTCAATCGTTTTGTATAGCCCTCGTATACTTGTGCGACGACTTTTTCGAATGGATTGCGCTCATTCAT
>JBJEFP010000272.1:0-5266 GCA_051874195.1 Lysinibacillus sp.
AATTGTTAAAAATTTGTGTAGGTAATAAATAAACGTTTACGAGAGGTACATGCACAACTATTATGAAAAGGTGAGAGGAGGGATTTACATGGTCGAGCATGGAAAAGACAAAGATGGTGTCCAATACAATGAGGAGCTCCTTTACGGGCTGCTTGTAAAAGAGGATATCCAATCATTCCGGGAATATTTTTTGGCGCTCCATCCGTACGATCAAGCGCAGTTTTACGAGAAGGTTGGCCCGGATATACGGGAGACCATGTATCATTTTCTATCCCCCCAAGACATGGCCGTCATCTTCCGTGAGCTGGAGCTTGAGGACGACCGATACCAGGACTATCTGAAGGAAATGGATACTTCCTACGGTGCGGCCATGCTGTCGGAGATGTACACCGATGATGCAGTAGACGTCTTATATGAACTTGATAATAAAGAGCGTGAGAGCTATCTTGAAATGATGGACAGCGAGACGGCGGAGGAAATCAACGAACTGCTGGCGTATGCCGAATACACGGCGGGGGCCATCATGACGACGGAGTATGTATCGATTCTGGAAAGCTCCACCGTCCGCTCCGCCATGGCGGTCATGCGCAGGGAGGCACCGACCGCCGAAACAATCTATTACATCTTCGTCGTCAATGACAGGCACCAGCTGACGGGCGTCCTGTCACTGCGCGATCTAATCATTGCGGATGAGGATACGCTCATAAAGGACATCATGAGCGACCGCGTCGTCTCGGTCGGCTTGGCGGACGACCAGGAGGAAGTGGCGCAAATCATGAAGGACTATAACTTCCTGGCCCTTCCCGTCGTCAATGAAAACCGGGAGCTGCAGGGCATCATCACCGTCGACGATATCATCGACGTCATCGAGGAGGAGGCGAGCGACGACTACTCCAAGCTGGCCGGGATATCGGATGTGGAGGATATCGATGCAGGGCCGTTCAAATCGGCGAAAAACCGGCTGCCGTGGCTCATCATCCTGCTGTTTCTAGGCATGCTGACGGCCAACCTGATGAGCCGCTTTGAAGAGACATTGGACCAGGTGGCGCTGCTGGCCCTGTTCATCCCGCTCATCTCGGGGACTTCGGGCAACAGCGGGACACAGGCGCTCGCCGTGGCCGTCCGGGGAATCGCCACTGGGGAAGTGAGTGAGAAAAGCAAGATGAAGCTGCTCATGCGGGAGCTGCTGACCGGACTGATCATGGGCATTGCCTGTGCCATCATCGTGGTGGGCATCATCTACTTTTGGAAGGGTAGCCTGATCATCGGATTGCTTGTCGGCGGGGCCATCAGCTGCTCTATTCTGGTGGCGACGCTGGCCGGGTCGTTCATCCCGTTGCTGATCCATAAGATGGGCATCGATCCGGCCGTCGCATCGGGACCATTCATCACCACGTTGAATGATGTCACGAGCCTGATGATCTACCTTGGGCTGGCAACGATGTTTTTGAGCCAAATTATGTAGCAATGATGCATCCGGCGCATATCGTAATGAAAAAAGGATGTGGACGGTTGGAGTATCCATTGCTGTATATTCATACCCCGCCCCCAGCGCGCCAAATCGAGGAAGAAAGCACATCGATCTATGTAAAAAAGGAGGCTGTGCCATCGCTGATATTGCATCAGCTCCGCTATTTTTCACTGCCGTTGAATAAAGAAAGGAAGCTGTATTTTCAGCTGAAAAATGGGGAACATTTGGATGGCACAATCGACAAGGTAAAGGGAGAGGAAGTACTGGTCAACGCCCTGGGGCAAAAAATCTGGCTGGCTGCTGAATCAATTGCCTATATAACGATAAAATAAAAGAGCAGATGCATCATGCATCTGCTCTTTTTATATGGACTAATCCGTTCAGTCACAGATATGGAGATCTACGTCAGCAACACATTGCACACCACAGAAGCAGTTTAAGTCAACCGTGATGCAGTTGTCAGATGGTGCAAAGTAGTGCACGTCACACATTTTATCAAGACCCAATTTTGTTCCGCAATCGGCGAGCAAGTTTACAGCATCACCAGTGCGATCATATAACGGAATCAACACTCGCAATGTAGCGCAGCAATCATCGACCATATCTTCTACTCGGAAGTATACTGATGTACCGTGTTCGAAATATTCAGAGGAGTAATGTGCCATAAATGGCATGCCTGTTTTTGTTAGTAATTTGAATACGCGTGTATCTGCTGCATGACGTCCAGAGTTTACGATGCCGCCCATTGGCTCTAAGAAACAGTTTGTTGTACATGTTGAGCATTCTTCTTCTTCTACAGCTCGATTCTGGATTTCCCAAATTGTGCCCACAACTTCGCATACACAGCCGTTACCGCCAAAGCCGTCTGCGCTTTCTCTTCCACAACCCATATATTCACCTCCCTAAACGTGATTTCCTTCTACAATATGAAGCTGTGCGGCGGCAATCAGGGCGATTGCTCTAGTTGAATAAAAATTACCGTCCAAGTCGATACTAAGCACAAAAAGGAGGTGCAGGGAATTGAGAGGGATGCTACTCGCTTTATGCTGCTGTCTATTGCTTGTCGGATGCAGCAATCCAGATGAAAAACTGACAACCTTTTATGCTACATATGATGGCGAGAAAGAACAGCAGATTGAAAAAATGCTGGAAAAGCAAAAGGACATCGAACATGCCAATGTCATTTTCATAGATGACCAATTGCTTGTCGCCATGCAGGTGAAGCCATGGAAGAAATATAAAAAGAAATCCATCGAGAAGAAGGTGGAGGAAGAGCTGAAGAAGGAATACCCGAACCTGCAATTAATTGTTTCAGCCGATTTCAAATTGCACTGGGAATCGGCGAAGCTGATTGAGAAGAATGAAAAGAAGAATCTAGCCGAAAAACTGAAAGATCTGGGAGACTTAGCCAAGGAGGAAACATGATGAACGAACAGCGCTACCAAACGATAGAACAGCAAATCAGCCCGAAAACCCCGCTAGGCATGAATCTGTTGAAGGCCTTTTTAGTAGGGGGGGCAATCTGCACCATTGGACAGGCGATTTCATACTTCTATATAATTTTCTTCGATTTTACGGAGCAGACGGCCGGAAATCCGACAGTGGCAACAATTATCTTCATCGCGATGCTGCTGACAGGGTTCGGGCTGTACAGGAAGCTGGGCCAATTTGCCGGTGCGGGCAGCGCGGTGCCGGTTTCCGGATTCGGGAACGCGGTCATCTCCGCGGCAATTGAACACCGTACGGAGGGGCTGGTGCTGGGGGTCGGCAGCAATATGTTCAAGCTTGCGGGGTCGGTCATTTTATTCGGTGTCGTCTCTGCGTTTTTTGTAACCCTTATTAAACTCATTCTCGTAACAATCGGGGTGGTATCATGGTAATCGTATTTGAAACGAAGCCGGCAATTCTGGCATGTGCGGCGGTGACGGGTCCTCTGGAAAAGCGAAGCGTCTTCAAGTCATACTTCGATGCCATCATGGATGACGAGCGCTTTCAGGAAAATACGAATGAAAAAGGGCAGATGATGCTCATTCAGGAAGCGTGCCAGACGCTATTGAAAAAGGCTGGTGTGAAGAATCTGGACATCGATTACTTCCTGAGCGGCGACCTCGTCAACCAGATGACGCCGACCAACTTTGCAGCAAGGGAGCTGGCGGTGTCTTTCATCGGCCTGTTTGCGGCATGTGCAACGGCAGTTTCCTCGGTCATCATCGCCGGCCTTCTGACGGAGCTTGGGGCATCGAACTTTGCCATTGCCGGGGCAAGCAGCCATCATAATGCAACGGAGCGCCAATTCCGCTATCCGGTCGACTACGGAGCACAAAAGCCTGCTACTGCCCAATGGACAGTGACGGCAGCAGGGTTCGCCCTAGTCGGCAAATATCATGAAGGCATGCCGTACATGGCCGCTGCCACTGTAGGAAAAGTGGTCGACTACGGCCAGGACAACCCCTTCCATATGGGGGGAGCGATGGCGCCGGCCGCCTATAGCACCATTACAGCCCATTTGAAGAAGCGCAACCAAAAAATCAGCGACTATGATGTCATCTTTACCGGGGACCTCGGAAAAATCGGCCTCAAGCTTTTAAAAGCGATGTTCGCTGAAGACGGCATCAAAAGCGATGAGCTTAATGTTCTCCGCGATGGGGGAGAGGAATATTTCGGTGAAGAGGAGCGCTTCCAGGCGGGGGCAAGCGGGGCTGGCTGCTCGGCCTCGGTATTTTTCAGCTATGTGGACCTTCAGATGCGGACGGGAAGGTATAAAAAAGTGCTTCTTGTGGCAACCGGCGCGTTATTATCGCCACTTTCCTACCAGCAGGGTGAAACAATTCCCTGTATCGCACATGCAGTAGAGCTTACAGTATAGGAGGAAACGGCAATGATTTACTCATTTATTTTTGCCTTTGTAGTGGGAGGGCTGATTTGTGTAATCGGCCAGCTGTTGATGGATGTAGGCAAGCTGACTCCCGGACATACACTGTCGACCCTCGTAGTGGCAGGAGCAATATTGGATGGATTTGGACTGTATGAGTACCTGATTGATTTTGCCGGTGCAGGTGCCACGGTGCCCATCACCTCCTTCGGCAACTCGTTGACCCACGGGGCAATGGCAGAGGCTGAAAAGCACGGCTGGATTGGTGTATTGACGGGGATGTTTGAAGTGACAAGTTCCGGAATCAGTGCAGCGATCGTTTTTGGATTCATCGGCGCCCTACTTTTTAAGCCGAAAGGAACAATCGACTAGACGTATATCCTCCCTTCCGTTGCTGGTGTGGCATACATTAGCAATTAGAAGGGAGGTGTTTTTTTATGGGTGGCTATTATAACTATGGCTGGCAAGGCGGAAATGTCGGCGGCCAACAATGTTGTCCTTCTTACAGCTACGGCGGATACTACGGTGGAGGCTACGGCGGTGGATACGGCGGCAGCAATGTATTCGTATTAATCGTAGTGCTATTCATTTTATTAATTATCGTAGGTAGCGTAATTATCTAAGGAGGGAAGCGTGTGGAACCGTTTTTCAGACAGGTCGAAAAAAAGACCGGTGTGCAGTTTGAGGAAATATTAGCGCTTGCCAATGCGATTCAACACGCGGATTTTTCGAATGAAAAGCAAGTACGTAAAATCGTTCGTAAAGTAGGCAAAATGGCGAATCGCCCAGTAGACACGGCATTGGAAGATAAAATCGTGCAGTCAATCATGCAGGACGGGAAATCCTTGGACATAAGCCGAATCGAAAAAATGATGAGATAAAAAAGAGCGCGCTTTCCGTGATGATACGGAAAGTGCGCTTTT
>JBJEFP010000273.1:0-5254 GCA_051874195.1 Lysinibacillus sp.
GCATCACCGTCCCGAACAGGCTCTTTCTCCCCAAAATAATTCACGATTGGTACAGAAAGGACCTCATATGCAGATGCATTCTCCCATAACCGTGCCGGTTCCTTGATATCAACAGCCTCATCCGCATCCAGCCAAAGGATCCATTCCCCGCTCGCCTCCTTAATGCCGATATTTCGCGCGGCGGCAAAATCTCCCGTCCCCCCGCATCAATCACCCTTGCTCCTAATTCCCGAGCAATCTCCTTCGTCTTATCTGTTGAACCTGTATCACCAAGAACCTCTCCGAAACAAAACCCGCAGCACTATCCAAACAGCGCCTCAAGCATCTCTCCTCATCCCTCACGATCATACATAATGATATTTCCGGTATAGCGGGCATAGTTCCCCCTTATGAGCTGGTTTATATAACTCACTATACGAGAAGGGAGGAATGATTATGATTGCTCAGAAAGCCAAAAGAGCTGCCTCTTTTAAGAGACAGCTCCTTTGCCAGTTTCATATTCTCATCTAACAAGCTCATCCAATAAGAATGTTTCATATCTATTCAAATCCATAATCTCAATCCCAACAAATTGCTTACACTCACTATCAGAAAAACAAAAGTTAATTCCCATGGAAGGCATTTTCATCCGAATCGGCCTCTCCGTCATACGGAACAAATAACCAAACTTAACCCTTTGATAGATTTTCTCACTCCCTTCCAATCCCCTTAATTGATCAGCCAAGTCCCCAAAGAATTCTATCCCAACAATCCGCTCCTCTTCATCGATATCCACTTGAATTAAGTCGCTGAAAGGCAGCTCTTCTGATGCGCTTATACGGTATCTTTCAGAGAAAGGAAACAGGTAGAGATAAGCTGATAAGCTAGTCCAGAATCATTGTCATAGGTTATTCTTGGATTCATGTTTAGTCTCCTAATCATCTAGTAATTTCGGTCTATATAGGTTGCACATAAGGTGACATGGATGGGTGCTGATTCACCTCCCCATCCATCCCAGAAAGGGAAATGAGCTCATAAGCGCTTGATGCAAGTCCAATCATTGCAAAATATTAAAGACAGAATCCGGACTTCCGATATATGTTATTGTTGCTATAATTAGTATATAGAGGACAAAATATATCAAACGAGTCCAAATTTTGCATTTTGTTTTCTAGTTTCCCAGGAGGGGATTCCAATGGTTTTAAACCACAGAGCACTTCATATTCTCAATAAAGTCATTCATGCTCATTCTTATATATCGGCAGCCAGTTTACAAGCTGAGTTATCCATATCACAGAGAACCCTTTACTATGATGTGGAAAAAATCAATGATTGGCTAAAGCAAAATGGTTTTTCACCTTTAACTTATGTAAGGAAAGTGGGTTACTCCATTCAGGAGGCTGAAAAAATCCACCTACAGAAACATGTAGCAAGGTTTACCACTGACACTGAACGAGTTTTTTCACCAGAGGAGAGATTAGCGCTTATCTCCATCCTTATTCTCACAAGAGAGCATAACATAACCTTACAGGATTTATTAGAAACGTTAAATGTCAGCAGGAGTACACTTCTCGCTGATATCGCACAATTAAAGGCTGTACTAAGGAAAAATGACTTAACACTATCCTTTACACAAAGCACTGGATATTATATCCGTGGACCTGAACAGAACAAGAGAACCGTCTTGCTAAATTATCTTGTTAAAGTCTCCAATACACAATTATGGGCTGACAATGCCCTAACAAATATTCTAGCAAGTGTGAACGACTTAAATTCCATCAAAACCTTGGATCTTCTTCACCTCCCAGATATGATGGATGACCTTGAAAAATCATTGGGCCTAAAATACACAGAAGATGTTCATCATTCCTTAACATTACACTTATATATGTTAATAAAAAGATTCAACAGAGGAAGATTCATATCGATTGACCCAATAGAAAAAGAAATTATACATCCAACTAAAGAGTATAAGGCTGCAGCGTATATTGCCGAAAGAATTGAAATCGCTTACGGAATGTCGCTCCCTGAGGATGAAGTATACTATTTAACCACCTTTTTCTTAAGTGCCAAAAGGAATAACTCCTCTTCAGATGAATATGAACAAGAAGAACTGAGGAAATTGAAGCAGTTGGTTACGCTAATGGTTGATGATTTCCAAAAATTCTCCTGTGTATTCTTCAGAAATCGTTCGGAACTGGAACAAAATTTATTTACGCATCTCAAACCAGCTTATTATCGCCTCAAGTATGGCATCATATGGGATAACCCAATTGCCGAATCGGTTAAAGAAACCTACAAAGATCTTTTCATCTTAACCAAAAAAGTCATTCATCACTTTGAATACTTCTTGGGAAAGCCAGTATCAGATGATGAGATCGCTTATATAGCCATTCATTTTGGCGGATGGCTCAGCAAAGAGGGCATGCAAGTTAAACATCGAAAAAAGGCGATCATTGTTTGCGCAAGCGGTGTGGGTACATCACGTATATTACAGAAACAAATAGAAGACTTGTTTCCTTCAATAGATATCATCGAGATTCTTACCGTTCGAGATTACGAGAAAAGGGATATTCAGCAAATAGATTATATATTTTCAACTGTCCATTTAAAGAACAAATCTATTCCAATCCATAAGGTAAATCCCATATTAAAACCTTCAGAAAAAGCGGCTTTATTGAAACAAATTGATTCCCGCGAAGACAAACAAGGACAAATGGATATCGAGGACTTAATCAGACTGTTTAAAAAACATGGGCAAATCAAGGATGAGCAAGCACTATACCAGGATTTATTGACATATCAAGCAGCAGCGCAAACGCAACATAAGGAGGTGGATCAAAAACCAATGTTACATGACCTGCTAACCAGTGAAACCATTCAAATTACAAATGAGAAATTAAGTTGGCAAAAGGCCTTACAGGTCGCCGCACAGCCATTACTTGACGGCTGTTTCATTGAACAAGCATATGTAGAAGCCATGATACAGGGAGTCAAAAAGCTTGGACCATATGTTGTCATTGCTCCGGGAATTGCCTTACCTCATGCACGCCCAGAAGACGGGGTACATAAGGTTGGAATGAGCTTTCTTAAACTAAATCAGCCATGCGCTTTTTCAGAGAAAAAGGAACATCAAGTGACATTACTCTTCGTTCTCGCTGCAGTCGACAATGAAGAACACTTAAAGGCATTATCCCAACTATCAATCCTGCTATCAGATGCAGCCAATATCGAACAGTTTAACAAAGCGGAAACAGTAAATGAAGTACTCTCTATTATTCAACAAAATTCTAAATAAAATTGGAGGACTCACAATGAAAAAAGTATTAGTTGTATGCGGAAATGGATTAGGAAGCAGCTTTATCGTAGAAATGAACGTTAAAAATATCTTGAAAGATATGGGTGTAGAAGCAGATGTATCACATACTGACTTAACGACAGCAAAATCGGAGGTAGCAGACCTTTATATTGGCTCACATGATTTAATCTCTAATCTGGAAGACGGCAGTAAAACAATTGAAGGTCTCACGAATATACTAGACCAAAATGAATTAAGGAACGTGTTAGAAAAGCACTTTTAATTCGGGCACTAGAAGGGCCAGATAGCTTAGCCTATTCCGAAAGATGATTTCCTATCTGGTTCTTACTAGTTTAATAGCTGCCAGCTGTACTGCATAACCTATGTCAATGGAGGGATTAGTAATGTTTGATTTTATTATGAATGATATTTTAGGAACACCAGCTATTCTAGTCGGATTATTCGCCATGCTTGGTTTGATTCTGCAAAAGAAAGAAATACAGGATATCATTGCTGGAACGCTGAAAACAATAATGGGCTTTCTCATCTTAAATGGGGGCGCTACGATTTTAACTGCTTCTTTAGGTATTTTTGGCTCTATATTTGAAAAAGCCTTCAATATACAAGGGGTTATCCCAAATAATGAAGCAATTGTGGCTATCGCTCAACAAACCTTCGGGAAGGAAACGGCCATGATCATGCTTTTCGGTATGGTCATGAATATCGTCATAGCTAGAATAACACCTTTTAAATATATCTTCTTAACCGGGCATCATACTTTATTCATGGCTTGTCTCATTTCTGCCGTATTCGCAACTGGTGGCGTTACAGGTGTTCCATTGATCATCATTGGCTCAACCATTCTCGGTCTATTAATGGTATTTATGCCTGCGATGCTGCAGCCATTTGTTCGCCAAATCACCGGTAATGATTCTATCGCCGTAGGTCACTTCGGATCTTTCGGATATTTAACAGCGGCTTTGATTGGAAAATATGCAGGAGATAAATCTAAATCAACAGAAGATATCAAAGTACCTAAATCTCTAGGCTTCCTTAGAGATACATCCGTTGCCATGTCATTAACCATGGCTATCCTGTTCTTAATTGTCGCCCCAATAGCTGGCAAAGGATACATTGAAACAGAATTAAGCGGCGGACAAAACTTTATCGTATTCTCCCTCATTCAAGCAATTACATTCGCTGCTGGAGTATATGTTGTTCTCGCCGGTGTCCGTATGTTGATAGCAGAAATTGTCCCAGCCTTCAAAGGGATTGCTGATAAAGTGGTTAAAGATGCAAAACCTGCCCTCGACTGTCCGGCAGTATTCCCATTCGCTCCAAACGGTGTCATTATTGGATTCTTATTCAGTTTCATTGCTGGACTGTTATCTATGTTCATCTTACCTATAGTAGGACTTAAAGTGATCGTTCCTGGTCTGATTCCTCACTTCTTCACAGGAGCAGCAGCAGGTGTATTCGGAAATGCGACAGGAGGAAGAAGAGGTGCCATGATGGGGGCATTTGCCAATGGTTTACTCATTTCCTTCCTCCCAGCGATACTCCTTCCTCTATTAGGCTCTTTAGGATTTGAAGGAACAACATTTGGTGATTCTGATTTTGGAGTTGTAGGAATTCTCTTAAGTTATCTAATTCAATTATTTAGCTAATCATATGAAACCTGCCTTCAACCATTCACTTTTGAAGGCAGGTTTTCTTTATTAAAATGGATGCTTCTACAGCTTTTCCATCTTATACATCGTCCCCGCGACCCGAAACCCTAGCCGCTCATAAAACCGGACCGCCTTCGTATTCCGGCAAAACACATATAAACAGACAGGAACCTCTCTTTGTTTTGCTATGCGGAAAGCATACTGAATGATTTTTGTTCCTATGCCAGCATTCCTGAATGCGGGTTTTATGTCGAGATACTCTACCTCCAGTCCATCACCAGAATAGTAGAAATACACATATACAATC
>JBJEFP010000274.1:0-5248 GCA_051874195.1 Lysinibacillus sp.
GTCCGCCCGGAACGGAATATGCGGTCAAGCACATATTTTGGAGAAGAGCCTAAATTCACTCAGTAAATTTAATTCAGCTTATTCCTTAGATATTCCTCATAGGTGATTATCCCCTTTTTTTGCGTAGGATTTGTATTTTTTCCTTCAATTAAAGCATTGTATAGTTTTCCTGAAAAAGGAATACTTAAAACATCATTGGTTTCATCGTTAACCTTAATTTTTAACTCCGCCATTTCTCTTAATGTCATTATCTCTGGACCACAGAAATCATCTAATTTTCCTTGTGGGCCTTTATTAACTAAATCGATTAAATGTCTAGCAAATTCATTAACATCGACGCTTTGAAATTTAACCCTTCCAGGGATTATATATCTTTTAAAGACAGGTTTTGATAAGAATAAATCCTCAACAAAGCTATGAAACTGAGTTGCACGAGCAATTGTATAGGGTACAGAACTATTTTTTAATAATTCTTCTGCTTTGTATTTAAGTCTATAATATTTGAAGGGGATTTCCTCAATTCCTACAATTGATGGATAAATAAAAAGTTTTATATGATGCAACTTGCTTAAAAGTTTTTCAAACCCAGCAACCTCAATGTTTTTAGCATTTTTTATCGGACTGGTTGCTGCGTGAATAATTACATCAACATCTTTTACTGCTTCTTCTAAACCTTCGCCAGATAATAAATCGCTGTAAACCCATGTGAAGTCTACTCCTTCTGGTTTTCTTCTCGAAGTTATTTTTACTTGATAATCTAAACCTTTTAATTGCTTTAACAAAGCCGACCCTAATTGTCCTGTTGAACCAGTTACAAGTATTCTCAAGTACAACTCTCCCATTCAGATGGATTATCCTTGTATTGTAATATTCAGAAGTTGGTTACTTTATTCTAATAACCTCCTCCTCTAGTTTAAGGGTAATCCGTTCACGTAGGAGGTTCCAATTCTCAACTTTATCAAGCATTATTTCTTGGACCTTTTATTTCATTGACAGGAAGCAATCAAATATTTTGGATAGGCTACACTAAGTTGGACAGATAAAATAAGGGCCTGTAAACTTAGACTATCAATTAAAGGGAGCGTGCTATTATGACACGCGGGCGCCCGAACATTTACACCCGAATTTAAACTGCAATTAGTGAAGCTTTATGAAAACGGTAAGTCTCGTGCTGACATTGCTCGAAAATATGATATTACGCCCCCAAACCCCTTCCCCAACCTTTTTTGTACATTCCATCCCCCACCAGCAAACAGAAAAACCCCTGCAGCTTGCCAGAACCAACCATTGTTCCAAGCATTCAGCAGGGGTGTTCCTGATTATTTGAATTGAATATGATGCAATCTTGAAAAAATCCCGTCGGCTTTTACCAAGTCATCGTATGTACCGCTTTCTTCAATGCCGTTCGGTGTGACGACCAGCACTTTATGTGCATCACGGACGGTAGATAAACGATGGGCGATGACCACTGTCGTGCGGTTTTGCGCCAGCTCATTCAACGATTGCTGGATGATCTTTTCCGTTTCTGTATCCAGAGCCGATGTTGCTTCATCCAAAATCAAGATTGGCGGGTTTTTCAGGAACATGCGGGCAATGGCCAAACGTTGCTTTTGCCCTCCCGATAATTTCAAACCGCGCTCTCCGATTTCCGTCTCATAGCCGTCAGCCAAATTTTCGATGAACTCCTTCAGATGCGCTTTTTCAGCGGCCTTTTGAATGTCCTCAAAGCTTGCCTCTAAATCACCATACGCAATATTTTCACGAATGGTTCCACTGAATAGGTACACATCCTGCTGTACAATGCCGATCTGCTTACGAAGCGACTGCTGCGTCATCTGGCGGATGTCGAGGCCGTCGATTGTAATCGAGCCTTCACTCACATCATAAAATCTTGGAATGAGCGCACTGATCGTCGTTTTCCCCGCACCGGATGGACCGACGAGCGCCACCGTCTCCCCTGCCTTCACAGTGAAGGAGATGTCCTTGATGACAGGTTTATTGTCCTCATAGCTAAAGGACACTTGATTGAATGCAATATCACCTTTTAACTCCTCTACCTCTACAGCATCCGGCCGGTCTGCCACATCCGGCTCTACATCCAGCATTTCTGTAAACCGTTTAAAGCCTGCCATGCCTTTTGGATATAATTCAAGCAGTGCACTGATTTTATCAATCGGCTTAATCAATACATTCGTATACAGTACGAAGCTAACAAATTCCCCATAGGTCAGCTGTCCATTGAAGCTTAGGTAGGCACCCACAATGAGGACGACTAATGTGAGCAGGCGCGTCATCATATAAATGCTGGAGTGTGTCCCCGCCATGATTTTGTAGGCATACAGCTTCGCTTTACGGAAAAAGCCGTTCTGCTTGTTGAAGCGCTCCATTTCGAATCCTTCATTCGTAAATGATTTGACGACACGGATTCCTGCTATGCTGTCCTCCACACGGCTGTTCACATCGGCTATTTTGCCGTACATTTCCTTCCAGGCGCCATTCATTTTCTTATTACTGTATGTAATCAGCCAAATGAGGAACGGCACCATGATCAATACAATCAAAGCTAATGTCGGATTTACGGTAAACATAATCGCAAATGTACCAATGAAGGTCATGATGGCAATGAAGAAGTCTTCAGGACCATGGTGCGCAAATTCGCCGATATCAAATAAATCGTTCGTAATCCGGCTCATGACATGTCCTGTTTTCATATTGTCAAAGAATGAAAACGACTGTTTCTGAAAATGATTGAATAGTTGACGGCGCATATCCGTTTCAATATTGATGCCGAGCTTATGGCCCAAATAGTTCACGATGAAATTCAAGCCGGTACTTAACAGGTATGTAAGTAATAATAAAATCCCTACTTTTACGATCATGCCCCAATCCCCTGTCGGCAATAGCTTATCGATGAACCATTGCACAGCAAGCGGGAAGATCAGCTCCAGCACCGCCACGATAATCGCGCTTGTAAAATCGATTACGAAAAGGCGCTTGTGGGGCTTGTAGTAGGATAAAAATCTACGTATCATGCGTTATCCTCTTTTTTCTTTTTTTTTAATACAAACTGCCTCGTTAAGTTGGCAGGAAGGTTTCCCTGCCACGTAACACCCTTAACGCGGCAGCCTTCACCACTTTACGTAAGTAGGGGTATGTCAATGATGGCTCACTCCATGTCTTCTTCCCGCAATCAAATAACCAGCGGACACTTCAAATCCTCCCAGTATGCCTCGATTTCATCATTTGGTATAACCTTTCTTTCTTTTGGCAGGCTACTGAAATCGAGCATCGGCTCCTTAATCTCAATCAACGAATCTATCTCATCGATGGCCACTTCCTTTTTAAAAACAAATTGCTCTTGTTTTTCGAACGCATTGTCTTCCAAATCCTTGACATCATTACTAAAGAGCATGATTTTCCCTTGATTGATGACTAATTTCCCAATCGAAAAAGGCTCGTATTCTTTTCCTTTATAAATGATTTTGTACTTCAATTCAAATAAGGAATCTATTTCATCAAAGGTGACTTCCTTTACAAAAAGATCTTGATGGAGGTTCCCGCCTAGATCGATCAATTCCATGAACCCACTTTCATTTTCCATGCTCTTCAACCTGCACTTTTCATTCCGGATCGTTACCGGATAGACTTTCCCGTTATATTCGGCATATGTCCCCATAGTCGCACCACCTCACTTCATTTTAACCCAAGATTCCACTACTTCATCATATATGAATTTACATACAGCTTTTCCTGTCTCGCTGTCTTTAATGTACAATACATCCCCATCCATGAAGCGCCTTGGTTCCTGGTAATATTCCGGCAATACTATCTCCTTGCTTGCCGTAAAGCCTGTGCCGGTATAAGGATACGAACCCGGATAGGAATCGCTTCTAGGTATCACTAATCGGCCAGGCTCTTCAAGCTTATACTCAATTGTTCCATAATACCGATCCGGACTGCCATCCGACCGCGATACACCATCGACGCCCTTCATTATCTTGAAGGCTGTATGATGGTAATCTAAACGAGCTCCCTCATAATAATCTGCTAAGGTTATCAAGTTTTCCGAGTGCTCCCTCACTGCAGTAAATCCTCTTATCCCATTATAATTTTCATTATAAAGATAATGGTATAAATCGCTTTGGGGAATCACCTTCGCCATGATCGTACCTTTCGGTGGAATTCCTATTTGTTCCCTTATAGCATTTATTTGCTTCATTTCACGCCCTTCTACTAACCTATGCGGTTGTAGCAATGCTAAAAATTCATCTACTGTGTAGCCGTTTTCTCGTAGAATCGTCTGTATGGATTCACTCGTCTTGACCGTCCGGCTATCTAATGAAAACTCGTTTGCTCTATCATACTCAAGCCCGTTGCCGTCATCCCCCGCTTCCGTCAGTCCGTCACTCGACCTGTCAATCCCTGCACGGACAGGAGCATTATTTGCCGTGATGCTTTCCCGTACGGCTGTTTTCCCCGAATACGTGAGGCCGATCATATCGCCAGCGTCCTTCAGGGGCAACGGGAACCCCTGCTTAAAGGATGAAAAGCGTTGCAGAAAATCGGGCGTTCCCTTCATTGGCATCAACCTCTCAACAGCCTGCCGGATATTCCTTTCCTCCTTTTTTTGCAGCTTCTTTCCATCGACGTCCAGGACCAGCGAGTCACAAAGCCGCTCGACATCCACTATTCCCATTCTATCACCTGCTTCTTTTTAGTTGGACGTATTTTAATAGAGGATGCATAATCCACCCTCCCAATGCTTATATAAATAAAAAGGATTCCATGAACAGCACCAACCTATTTAAAAGTAGCGCATCAGCAGCAAGGAAGCCCGAAAAACATGATATCCATTATCTATACCCTGCTCTCTATTCAATAAAAGTTAAAGAAAGATGATTGACCACGCCTGTTGATTAGCCAAACATCAGTTGGTAGAAAGTGTACTTTTTAGATAATGTCCTGGAAAAAGTGACACGCCAGCGGGATGTAGCGGAAGCGGCGAGAGTGTAGCTGACGGCGTTCGCCTTTCGCTACAGAGCAAAGCTTCCTACGGGCATAAAAGCTAAGAACGCCACGTCCTGCTCCTGCGATTACTCGTCGCAAAATGCTTTTGTGGCAACGCCTTTATGACCGACTTCGCTAACAATAAAAGGGAAATCAACACACGTGATGGTTTACGATAAATAACCCCAGTTATGTTCAAGGCATCCTTCAAGAAAAGACTGCATACATAAAAAGGAGACAG
>JBJEFP010000275.1:0-5243 GCA_051874195.1 Lysinibacillus sp.
GCGTCCACCCGTAGTGCAATGTGCAGTCAAGTACATGTTTTGGTAAAGAGCCAAATTTAAAGCATGAAATATTTTTTAGGAGGGACAGCTATGCAAGTTCGCGATTTAGGGGTTTTAGGTGCGGTTATTTTAATCGTAGCGATGCTCGTCATCCCTCTGCCACATTGGTTGCTGAGTTTCTTGATCATCATCAATATTACACTGGCATTGCTTGTACTGTTGACTTCGATGAACATGAAGGAAGCACTGGACTTTTCTATCTTTCCAACGGTCATCCTGCTATTGACGCTCTTCCGGTTGGCGCTGTCTGTATCCACGACACGTGCCATCCTGGCGGAAGGGGATGCGGGGGATGTTGTTGAAACATTCGGTAACTTTGTAACCGGCGGGAACGTATTGGTCGGTCTTGTCATCTTCCTATTATTGGTCATCATCCAATTCCTCGTTATTACGAAAGGGGCGGAGCGTGTAGCTGAAGTGGCAGCGCGCTTCACATTGGATGCGATGCCCGGGAAGCAGATGAGTATCGATGCGGATTTGAATGCCGGCATCATTTCAGAGAAGGAGGCGCGTGAACGCCGTGAGAAAGTGGCCGGAGAAGCGGACTTCTACGGAGCGATGGACGGTGCGACGAAATTTGTAAAGGGTGATGCGATTGCCACAATCATTATGGTATTCATCAACCTGTTGGTCGGCATGGTCATCGGGGTTGTACAGATGGGCCTGGAGTTCGGAGAGGCAGCGACTCAATTTTCGATGCTGACAGTCGGTGACGGTCTCGTATCGCAAATTCCTGCCCTGCTCATTTCGACAGCTACGGGTATCGTTGTCACACGTGCAGCCTCCGAGGGCAACCTGGGGGGAGATATCACCAACCAATTGTTCGCCCAATCAAAGCTACTATATGTTGCGGGCGGCACGATTCTGTTGCTTGGTGTCTTCACACCAATTCCTTTATGGATTACTGTACCGATTGCATTGACTCTTATTGTAGGGGCGTTCCTGCTTGACCGCAAGAAGGAAGAAGATCCTGAAGAAATCCTCGAAATGGAACAGGAGGTGGCGGCTGATACGATGAAGAGTCCAGAGAACGTCGTGAACTTGCTCAGCGTCGATCCGATAGAATTCGAATTCGGCTACGGGCTGATTCCGCTTGTGGATGCGGCACAGGGCGGGGACTTGCTCGACCGCGTCGTCATGATCCGCCGTCAGCTGGCGCTGGAACTGGGCATCGTCATCCCGGTTGTACGCATCCGTGACAACATCCAGCTTCAGCCGAACGAATACCGCATTAAAATTAAGGGAAATGAAATGGCAAGGGGCGAATTATTACTGGATCATTACCTTGCGATGAGTCCGGGCGATGATAATTCAATCGAGGGAATCGATACAATCGAGCCGTCATTTGGGCTGCCTGCCAAATGGATTACGGAGCAGGTGAAGGAAGATGCTGAAATGCTCGGCTACACAGTCGTCGATCCACCGAGTGTCGTGTCGACCCATTTGACGGAAATGATTCGTGCAAATGCACATGAACTGCTCGGTCGTCAGGAAACGAAGCAATTGATCGACCACTTGCGTGAAACGCATGCCATCCTGGTGGATGAATTGACACCGGCACCGTTATCAATAGGAGAAATTCAAAAAGTGCTGGCGAAGTTGCTGAGGGAGAATGTCTCTATCCGCAATTTGCCAATTATTTTCGAAACGCTTGCAGACTATGCAAAATTGACAAGTGATACCGATATTTTAACTGAGTATGTCAGACAGGCGCTTGCGCGTCAAATTACGACGCAGTTCGTCAACGGACAGCCGGCGCTGAAGGTCATCACCGTTTCCGGTAGAGTGGAGAAGATGGTGGCGGACAGCATCCAGCAGACGGACCATGGCAATTATCTGGCGATGGACCCTCAGGAATCCCAGTTTGTACTAGAGGCGATTGCGAAGGAAGTAGAACGGGTATCCTTTATGGAACAGTCTCCGTTGATCCTGTGCTCTCCTGGGGTCCGCATGTACTTGAGGCAGCTTACAGAACGTTATTTCCCTCAAATTCCGATTCTCTCCTACAACGAATTGGATGCGGCGGTTGAAATTCAAAGTGTTGGAGTGGTGAATGTAGAATGAAGATGAAAAAATATAATGCACCCTCAATAGCAGAGGCGATGAAACTGATTCGTGCCGATTTAGGAGATGATGCAGTCATTCTCAATTCGAAGGTCGTCACTACAAAGAAGTTTTTTGGACTAGTGAAGCAAAAGAGTTTTGAAGTGGTGGCAGGGGTGGACCGGGTCGAGAAAAAAACGGCTCTCCCCCCGCTACCGGATTTTCCAGCGCCGCTCTCTGTGCCGGCATCCTCCGAAGTGGCAGTTGCTACTGGGCAGATGAAGGTCGAAACGACGATGAATGAGGAGTTGAAGAAGGAAATTGCCGATTTGAAATCCATCATGCAGTCGCTTCAGCGTCATTCAATACAAGCCCAATACCCTGATGAACTCTTGCCATTCATCGATTTTTTGAAGCGTCAGGAGCTTAGCGAAGAGCTCATCACAACGATTGGTGATGAGCTTTTTCAGCATTTCAAAAATAATGAACAGGAGATTTCCTTTGATGACATGCGTAAAGTGACGGAAAACTATTTGCGCGGACAGCTCAAGGATATAGAAATCGGTGGCCTCACATATGACAAGAAGTACATCAACATTCTGGGGCCGACCGGAGTCGGCAAGACGACAACCATCGCCAAAATGGCGGCACGCTCCGTCCTTGAGAAAAAGAAAAAAATTGGTTTCATCACGACGGACACATATCGCATCGCAGCAATCGAGCAGTTGAAAACATATGCGGGACTGCTGCAGGCACCTCTTGAAATTGTCTATAATGCTGAAGACTATAAGCAGGCTTTGGAGAAGCTTGACCATCTCGATTTGATTTTTATCGACACGGCGGGACGCAATTACAAAGAAGCGAAATATGTGGAGGACCTGCAACGGTTGATTGAATTCACTGACCTGGCCGAATCGTTTCTTGTGTTGTCCTTGACAGCGAAGGAACGCGATTTGGAAACGGTCGTTGAACAGTTTGAAGGAATTCCTATAAAAAAGTTTATTTTCACAAAACTGGATGAAACAAATTCTATTGGCACTATGTTCAATTTAATGATTAAATATAAAAAGGGACTTGCTTACTATACAAATGGACAAGAAGTACCAGAAGATATCGAGCAGCCAGACCTAGATAAACTAATTGAATTGTTCTTTCAAGGAGAGTTTGAATGAGAGATCAAGCCGAAAAATTAAGAATGAAGATGCTTGAGAGTGAAGGTGCCAAAGGAAGGTCTCTGGCGGTTGTCAGTGGTAAAGGCGGTGTGGGTAAAAGTAATTTTACAATGAATTTTGCTGCACTGCTTGCAAAAGAAGGTAAGAAGGTTGTCATTTTAGACATGGACATCGGGATGGGGAATATTCACATATTATTGGGGGAAACCGTTTCTTCCAGCTTGAATGAATATTTGGACGGTAAGTTGTCCATAGAAGAAGTGATGCATGACGGTCCATATGGCCTGCAGTATATTTCCGGAGGCTCAGGCATGGCCTCGCTGATGGAATGGTCAGAAAAGATGTTCAACCGATTGATTGAGGGGTTTGAACATCTTCAAGAAAATTTTGATTATATTTTATTCGATATGGGTGCGGGGGCAACGGACTGGTCATTGAAGCTTTTGACGTCGGTCGATGAAATCATCGTCATTTCCACAGCAGAACCGACAGCCATCATGGATGCCTATTCTATGATGAAGTATATCTATTTAAAAGACAGTGAAAAGCAGTTTACTATTTTATGCAACAGGGTTTTCACACAGGAAGAAGGTCGAGATACATTAAATCGTCTGGCCGGTGCCATGAAGAAGTTTCTTTCAAAAGATGTGATGATCCTCGGTTCACTGCCTGAAGATCCAGTAGTCCGCAACGCGGTCAGGGAACAGATGCCCTTTACATTGGCTTATCCAGAGGCGCCCATTTCCAAAACGATGAGACGCATGGTAAGTGCATTCATCCAGCATCGTCATGAGGAAATTCATGCACCCGCCGAAGCGAGAGGCTTTTTGTCGAAATTGAAAAGTGTTTTTTCGAAAGGACGTGATTGATTGGACAGCCTGCAAAAAAGCAAGCTACTGATTGTGGACGACTCTGCTTTCATGAGAAAGCTAATTAGTGACTTTTTTGTCGGGAATCCGAAAGTGGTGGTAATCGGCACGGCCCGTAACGGAAAAGAGGCAATCAGAAAAATCCAACAGCTGCAGCCGGACGTAGTGACGATGGATGTCGAAATGCCAGAGATGGACGGACTGGATGCTTTGAAGGAAATCATGACGATCTGTCCGGTTCCTGTCGTCATGCTTTCCAGCACAACAAGGAACGGAACGGACACGACGATGATGGCGATGGAATACGGAGCGGTTGACTTTGTCGCCAAGCCGAGTGGGACGATTTCGTTAGATTTACATAAAATTCAGGCTGAACTTGTCCGTAAGGTGGAGCAGGCAGCATATGTCTCAGTCAAAAAGCTGAAGAAGCCGATCGGTAAGAGGCGTCCGCCATCAATGACGGCTGTTCGCATGCCCTATCCATTAGAGAGGCAGGCCTCTATAGTGCAACCGCCGCTTCACAAGCCCTCCCAGCAGCCTTTGAAGCGTCAGTGGAGCAGGACGTCCAGGAAGCTGGTGCTCATCGGTACTTCTACAGGAGGACCGCGTGCATTGCAGGAAGTCATCACGAAAATCCCTTCCGATATCCAGGCTCCGATTTTAATCGTCCAGCATATGCCAGCAGGATTTACAAAGTCGCTTGCAGCAAGGTTGGATCAATTAAGTGGAATCAAAGTGAAGGAAGCGGAGCATGGGGATATCCTGCAGAATGGTGTAGCCTATATCGCTCCGGGCGGATACCATATGAAGCTACGAAGGGTTGGCACTTCGTTTGGAATTGTTCTCGATCAGACGGAGCCTCCCCGCTCAGGCCACCGCCCATCAGTGGACGTCATGTTCGAAGATGTAAGCAAGCACCATGATTTTGATAAAATCGCCGTTATCATGACGGGAATGGGATATGACGGGTCGAAGGGGCTGGTCGCATTGAAGCGGACCGGCAACGTAATGGCCATTGCAGAGTCAGCGGATACATGTATCGTGTATGGCATGCCGAAAGCTGCCGTGGAAACGCAGCTTGTCGATGAGGTAGCCGATG
>JBJEFP010000276.1:0-5211 GCA_051874195.1 Lysinibacillus sp.
GCTCTTTTTATTTCTACGCGAAAAAATAGTCATAGCCGTTTTTCACTATAAGGACAATCGTGACGACGATGAACAGAATCCTCACAAACTCTGTCCCCCGACTTAGTGCAATTCTCGACCCTACGAAGGCCCCCAGAATCATTGCGGCCCCCATGATGAAGCCGTATGTAAAGTTGACTGCCCCTAAAAATAGGAACATGATAAGCGCGGCCAAGTTGCTTGTAAAGTTGAGCAGCTTCGAGCTACCGGCTGCTTCGATGAAATTAAAGCCCATGTAAAGCAGGATGAAAATCATAAAGGAACCAGTACCTGGCCCGAAAAAGCCATCATAGAAACCAAGGCCGATGAGCAGCAGCAGTCCGGCGACCTTTTTCTTCCCGGCGGCCTTCCCTTTATCTTCTACCTTTCCCAAATCCTTTTTGATTAATGTATAAATCAGTACAGCGATAAGCAGGATGAGTACGAGGGGACGCAGCACCTCCGAATCTATCTGATGCACCGCGAACGCCCCCAACATCGAGCCGATAAAGACGAACGGGACGATGGGACCGAGCATTTTGATATCAATTTTTCCTGCACGAAGGAACGTCATCATGCTGGTGAAATTCCCGAGTGATGCAGCAAGTTTATTCGTCGCAATCGCCGTTGCAGGCGGCAGGCCGACGAAGAGCAGGGCAGGCAAGGTGATCAGCCCACCTCCACCGACGATGGCATTAATGAAGGCACCGATGAATCCGAAGAAAAACAGTGCCGCTATAGAAAATATATCGATGTCCATTTATAAAACCTCACAATCTGTTAAACAAATCATATAGGAGTGGTAAAAATCTGTAAATAGAAAAAGCGAATATGGTAGCTTCAAGCTTGACTTGCTAGGTAAAGAATGAAGGGGGATAGTTTCTTTAGCGGAGCGGGACGGAAGATTGGACCGTTTCTGATAGCGGCATGCCATTCTCTTTATTCATGTAAATGGATTTCAGCATATTTTGCGTATGACCCTCTCAATATGGTACATTGAGGAGAGATTAGATGTTAGGGTGTTGATATGGAATTCATTATCTTTATTGTATTGGTTTTGCTTTATCAATTTGTATTCATCCCCGTTTTAAAAAGAAAAACGGGATTTATCAGGCCGAGTGAGCCAAAAGTATTCTATGATTATAAGACGAAATGGCAATTGCCTTTTGAGCTGATCATCATTTTTTTGTGTATGGCTGGGGTTTTATTACTGACGCCAGCGCTCGGTCTGGCAACAAGCGCATTTATTCTCATTGCGTTCGTCGTCATCTTGCTGACACGCGGCATGTTGGAGAAGCGCTACGAGCCGGACTTCCGCCATTACCCCGTTTCATTCTCCCATGCCATCGCCCTTACACTGGCATCTGCAGGTGTACTCATTTATGCGCTTGTGCTGAATTGATGCATTCGCCGGCATGGATTTTGCAGTTGAACAAAAAACGGACCATTCACTGGGGAATGGTCCGTTTTCGTCAGCCGGGAAATATGGAATGTACATAGCATCCATACTCGGCATTTTTAGTTAGTCATGATTCAATGTACAAGCGATCTCCGGGTTTCTTTCCACCTCATGCAGTTTATTGAACGAAGCGATGGCGACTTCAACTTGATCGTCTTTCGGCTCCTTCGTCGTCAATAGCTGCAGCCATAGGCCAGGATAGCCCAAATAGCGTAGCACCGGTACGTTGCGAAGCTTGTTCGTTGCCTGCAATACCTCGAATGAAATGCCGATGACCACCGGAATCAGTAAAATCCGGGATAAAAGGCGGACCCATAGCGGATCGGTCGGTACGAAAAAGTATACAAAAAAACCGACGATAACGGTGAATAAAATGAAGCTTGACCCACAGCGATAATGCAGACGAGACTGCTTTTGTACATTTTCCACCGTTAATGGCATTCCCGCTTCATAACAGTTGATCACCTTATGCTCAGCCCCGTGGTATTGGAATACCCGCTTGATAAGTGGGGCCATCGAAATGAAGTACAGATAGGCCAGTAGCAACATTAATTTAAACCCTGTCTCCAGCAAAATCTGAACTGTCTTTCCAGGGAACCAGGGCTTTAAAAATTCTGCCATGAACATCGGAACGAGGGTGAAAACGAACTTACCAAACAGAAATGACAGGACGCCGACAACGGCCACCCCCAGAATCATCTGCAGCTTGCTCATTTCCTCGCCTTCTGCTTCTTCCTCTTCACCTGGATTGACATCATACCGTGAGCTGGCGAATTCCAAGTGACGCGAGCCAAACCCCGCTGATTCCATCAATGCCACGACTCCGCGGACAAATGGGATTTTTTTCAGCTTCTGATAGATCGGCTTCTTTTCTTTCTTTAAATGATAATAATCAATTGAATCGTCGTTACGACGAACGGCAGTCACCATATGGTCCTGCCCTGCAAACATTACTCCTTCAAGCAGTGCTTGTCCCCCATATACAGGTGTTTCCTTGCTCAATATCGACACCACTCTCTATTAATCTTTAAAGCTTTACCTTTCCATTGTACTAGATTTTTCAAGAAATCACTACTTGTCTGAATAGATTGCGGAGATTTGGATACGCTGAAGAAACAGAGGTGAGAATATGTTTAGGATTGCAAGTGACACAAGCATTGCAGGAAGTTTATTTATCACAATCATGTTGAAGATGTTGCACCTGTTCAAATGGATCAAATGGCATCCGACGAAATTTTTACATATCGTAGATGACGGGCTGACACGCTGGATTGTTCTTTTTGTTATATTGTATGTGGCATCATTCATATTCTTCATGATCGTCCAGTATATTCAAAAGGTCCCTGCCTTCCTGACCGCCATCATCCTGGGCCTTGCCATCGCATTCGTGGCAGAGTGGATCATCTACGATCTGCCGGCAGAGGCGAAGTCCTTCAAGCGCCTATCCATTCCTTTCATAGTGGTTGTCGTGACGACTTCTTTATTCCTGACGGAGACGGCTACCTACCATCGCGCGCATCTAGGCAAACGAAATGAGTTGCCGTACAAGGCGTCTGTGATAAAATAGAGGAAATGAGTTGGAAAGGGAGAGGTAGGGATGAAGCTTTTCGTGTTGAATGGACCGAATTTGAACCGTCTGGGAAAACGGGAGCCGGAAATTTACGGCTCCGAAACGCTGGACGATGTGAAAGAAAGGTGCCGGGCGCTGGCGGGGGAGTACGGAGCGGCTATCGATTTCCGTCAATCCAATCATGAAGGCGTGCTGATTGATTGGATTCATGAAGCGGAGGAGACGGGAGCTGACGGCATCGTGTTCAATCCGGGTGCATATACACATACGAGCATCGCTTTGCGTGATGCCATCGCCGCAGTGAATGTACCGGTCATTGAAGTACATATTTCCAATATCCATAAACGTGAAGCATTTCGGCATGAATCGAAGCTGGCAGCAGAATGCATAGGCCAAATTTGCGGACTAGGAACGTTTGGGTATGAACTGGCATTGAGAAAGTTTTTACAAAGACGATAAGGGGACAATGACAATGAAAATAGCAAAGTTACGTGAAAGTTTAATCGAGAAAGGGCTGGATGCCATTCTCATTACAAATGGATACAACCGCCGCTACATGACGGGCTTCACTGGTACGGCAGGAGTGGCGATTGTATCGCAGCATGACGCCGTATTCATTACCGACTTCCGTTATACGGAACAGGCGGCGGAGCAAGTGAAGGATTTTCGCATCGTACAGCATACAGGAACAATTATTTCAGAGGTAGCAGCTCAGGTAGCGGCGATGAATGTCACGACGCTCGGTTTTGAAAAAGAGACGATGACATACGGCATGTATGAGCTGTATAACAAAGAGGTAAAGGCTGATTTCGTACCCGTTTCAGGATTGATTGAAAAAATTCGCTTGATTAAGACAGAACAAGAGATTAATATTATTAAGGTTGCATGTGAAATTGCAGATCATGCATTTACACATATTCTAGATTTCATCAAGCCTGGTAGAACAGAGCTTGAAGTGTCGAATGAACTTGAATTTTTAATGCGTAAACACGGTGCTACAAGCTCGTCTTTCGATATCATTGTAGCGAGCGGTATCCGCGGCGCACTTCCACATGGAGTGGCAACGGATAAAGTCATTGAAAAAGGTGATCTTGTAACGCTTGATTTCGGTGCGTTGTATAAGGGGTATATTTCAGACATCACACGTACTGTGGCTGTAGGGCAGCCTTCAGAGAAGCTTGTCGAGATGTACAATGTTGTACTTGAATCACAGCTTCTGGCGCTTGAAAAAGTAGGGCCTGGCATGACGGGGATCGAGGCGGATGCGGTGGCGCGCGATTATTTGAAATCAAAAGGCTACGGCGAAGCTTTCGGACACTCGACTGGTCATGGCATCGGCTTGGAGGTTCATGAAGGGCCTGGTCTGTCATTCCGCTCCGACACAGTTCTTGAGCCCGGTATGACGGTGACAATTGAACCGGGTGTTTACCTTCCCGGCATCGGTGGCGTTCGTATCGAGGACGATATTTTAATCACGGAAACGGGTAATGAAAAATTGACGCATTCGACGAAGGAATTAATTATTTTATAATAGTTGGAGGAATAAAAATGATCTCAGTAAACGACTTCCGTACTGGTTTGACAATCCTTGTAGAAGGGAACCTATACCGTGTAATTGATTTCCAACACGTAAAACCTGGTAAAGGTGCAGCTTTCGTACGTTCTAAATTACGTAACCTTCGTAATGGCAACGTAGTGGAAAAAACATTCCGCGCAGGTGAAAAAGTAGAAAAGGCAATGGTAGAAAACCGTAAGATGCAATACCTATATGCCCAAGGTGATGAGCATGTATTCATGGACATGGAATCTTATGACCAAATTACATTGTCAGCTGCTCAAATTGAAGATGAGTTAAAATACTTATTGGAAAATATGGAGTTGCACATCCAATCTTATCAAGGCGAAATGATCGGGATTGAATTACCGAACACAGTAACATTGGTTGTTGCTGAAACAGAGCCTGGTATTAAAGGTGATACAGCTTCAGGCGGTACGAAGCCAGCGAAGATGGAAACTGGTCTTATGGTGAACGTACCATTCTTCGTAAACGAAGGCGACAAACTAATCATCAATACAACAGACGGCTCTTACGTTTCTCGCGCATAAGTTGCGTCATTCATATGCATTACCTAGCACCCGCCCCTTGTGGCGGGTGCTTTTTTGA
>JBJEFP010000277.1:0-5181 GCA_051874195.1 Lysinibacillus sp.
TGTCAGCACGTGAAGCAGTAAAAACAAAGAACTTCTGGATGCTTTGGTCCATGCACTTGATCAATGTAACAGCAGGTTTGATGATGATTTCCGTGGCTTCTCCAATGGCGCAGGAAGTAGTCGGCCTTTCTGTAGCAGGAGCGGCGACGATGGTTGGTCTGATGGGATTATTCAATGGCGGCGGACGCCTGATTTGGGCGGCGGCTTCCGATTATGTCGGTCGTCACAATGTGTTCGTCATCTTCTTCGTCATCCAGCTCGTAGCCTTTGTGACCTTGCCGTTCACGACGAACATCCTGCTATTCCAGGCGTTCATCTTCCTGGTAGTCAGCTGTTACGGCGGTGGCTTCTCGAACCTGCCGGCATTTGCAAGTGACCTATTCGGCACAAAGCAGCTTGGCGTCATACACGGCTACTTGCTGACAACATGGTCCCTTGGTGGAATATTCGGCCCGCTGATCGTTTCAGGGATCTACAATGCTGCCGGCAGCTATATTCCAGTATTCTATACGTTCTCAGTATTGATTTCCATTTCACTTTGCATCTCCATATGGATGCAACGTGATGTGGCGAAGAAAAAGAAAATTCAACAAGCAAAAGAACTGCAGGAAGTATCTGCATCATAAGAATGAGGGACGGCAGGTAGCCGTCCCTTTTTTATTCCACGAAATTTTCCTCATTTATTCTTCTTTCACTCATCATCTTTTGAAAATGGGCAATACTAGAAAACGAATGAAAACCCCAGCATATGAGGTAGCCGGGGTTTCAGTAGTTGATTAAACATAAAGGTATACAGCCATGAACATCGCCGCACAGCCAGCCAGTACAAACAGGTGCCAGATTGCATGATTGTATGGGATGCGTTTGTTTTTATAGAAGTACGTGCCCATCGTGTAAAAGAGCCCTCCAGCAAGCAGTGTAAGAAAGCCTTCCGTACCAATATGGGCCACTACGGGCTTGTAGGCGAAAATGACGAGCCAGCCCATGCCGATATAGATGAGGAGTGACAATGCTTTAAAGCGATAGACGAAGAATTGCTTCAGAATGATGCCGATTATTGTCAATCCCCACTCAATCCAAAAAATTGTCCACCCTAGCTTTCCGCCGATTGCAATCAGCGCAATCGGTGTATATGTACCGGCGATCAGTAAAAAAATTGCACTATGGTCTAGCTTCTTAAAAAGACTTTTATGAACCTTTACACTATGATACAGCGTAGAACTTAAAAATAGCAGCAGCATCGAAATGCCAAAGATGAGGTAGCTAGTCAGCTCTAACGGCGATTCAGTGCCGTTCGCCTTTAAAATCAGCAGGACAAGTGCCGGAATGGTCAGTACGCAGCCCAATCCATGGGTGACCGCGTTCCAGAATTCTTCTTTCTTACTATAACCCGATTTCATTACGATTGCTTGAGTCATCGTACATCACCTCTTATTTCTATTATGCCAAATGTTACGGAATGAGGAAACCGCTAGATGTCACGAATTCGATATGACACTTATAATGTTCTACGTGCTGTTGTTTAAAATTAAGAAAGAAGATTGGTTGGTGAACATTTATGAGGAAAGCCGGTAAATGCGGTTTGATTGCCACCATTATTTTTATAGCCTTTTTACTCGAAATAAAAACAACTTATTTTCCATCAAAGGCAACACCCACTATTTCTTCATCAGCGGATGAGGGGCATCCCCCGGACATCGTTCATTCATATGGAGCCCTTCCTGAAAGATACCTCCCCGCTTCTTTTTCAGGAAAGGTGGTTGCATTGACTTTCGACGACGGACCACACCCTGTCGTGACAAAAAGAATCCTGGACATATTGGAGCGCCACAATGCCAAGGCGACATTCTTTATGGTCGGCGAGCATGTCCAGTACTATCCGGACATCGTACGCGAAGTGTTCAGGGGCGGGCACGAAATCGGCAATCATACATGGTCGCATGACAACTTGGAAGAGCTGGAAATCGATGAAATCGAAAAAGAAATATCCTCTACCAATAAAGCCATCCAGCAGATTGTCGGAAAAAAGCCCTCCGTCTTCCGTCCTCCATACGGGCTATTAACTGAATCGGCCGGACGGCAAATTACGATGCAGGTCACACGGTGGTCGGTGGATACATTCGACTGGGAACACAAGGATGCCGATTTACTGCTTCGGGAAGTGGAAAACAAGGTGCATGACCGCGCTGTCATCCTGATGCATGACATCTTCCCTTCTACAGCAGACGGCCTCGAAAAAGTCCTGCAGCATCTCAAGCGCCAGGGATATACATTTGTGACGGTTTCCGAATTAAATAACCTCCATCAAAAATAGAAAAAGCATTTAATCCAATGAATCGATTAAATGCTTTTTCACTGTAGGTACGCTGTCCGTTACGTTGGATGCAACCGGTCAAAAAACCAGCACAGCTACGCCCGTCCCGACGACGGCTCCATTCTGTTTTTTGGCTGTAAGCTTTATTTGCGCTTCGCGGCCGTTTACTTCCTTGATTTCGCCGTTGCATGTAATAGCATCCCCCGGCAGCGTCATATCACCAAAGCGCATGGAGAATTGCTTGACGCAGGCTTCATCCCCAGCTAGCAGCATGATATACTCCCCCAAAAAGCCCATGACGAGCATGCCATGTGCAATTACACCCTGCATGCCGATTTTCTGCGCGAATGCATCATCCGTATGGAGCGGATTGAAATCGCCCGATGCCCCTGCATATTTGACAAGCTGCACTTTCGTAATCGGCGGCTTTTGATACTCCGGAAGGATTTTGCCTTCCTTCACTTTCTCCCATGTCAGACGATCAACAGATTGTTTTGTCACTGTCATTTCATTGCCTCCTTACAACGTACGGTAGATGATGTTCATCCTGCTCACGACAGCCAGCTCATCATCCTCATCCCGAAACTCCGTGTCCAATACGATGAATTGCATCTTTCCGCTCTTCCCTTCCCGCTCGTACACATCCGCGACCTTCATCTGTGCGGTATACGACTTTCCGGGGCGCAGCGGTTGATAATAGATGAACTCCTGTTCCCCGTGAAGCATGCGGCGGACATCGAGCTCAAGGGGAAATGCGACCGATTCATCAGTTAATGCAATCGGAAAAGTAAGAGGCGTGATGATGCCTCCGTATTTGCTCGCCGAAGCGGCCTCCTCATCCAGAAAAAGCGGATTCGTCTCACCGATCGCCTGGCAGAAACGGCGGATATGCCCCTTTTCAACGTCCACCTTGTACGGCTCGGTGGCAAGACCGATATGCTCCTTCGTTACTTCCATTGTATTCCCTCCCTAGTTTGCCTTCGATGCTTCCAGCTTCTGCAGGGCGATGCGTGAGATTTTGCCCGCTGCAGTCATCGGCAATGCATCGAGCTGTTCAATTTCACGGATTTTTGCATAGTGCACGACCCGGTCATTCACAAACTCCTTAATTTCTTCAAGGGATGCCGCTACGCCGGGCTTCAATACGACAAACGCCTTCGTCCGCTCCCCTACTGCATCATCCGGCACCCCGATCACTACACAGCTTTGCACTGCTTCATGCTCATACAACAGCTCCTCCAGCTGGCGCGGATAGATATTGTAGCCATTGTAGATGAGCATGTCCTTTTTGCGGTCGACGATGGTAAGCATGCCCCCTTCTTCCCTGACAGCGATATCTCCGGTACGCAGCCAGCCGTTGCTGAATGTTTCGATGGAGGCTTCATGGTCGTGCAGGTAGCCCTTCGCCACTTGAGGTCCCCTCACCCAGATTTCGCCCTTTTCACCGTGCGGCACTTCTTCCTCTCCGCTGCCGTCGACCGGTACGAGCTTCACCTCTGTATTGTAGATAGGGAAGCCGATTGATCCCGGCTTACGCACCCCGGACTTAAATGCCACCGTTTGAATGCAGGCACCCGTCGCTTCTGTTAGCCCATAGCCTTCTGAAACGAGCGCCTCCGGGAAGATCTTCTGCAATTTGCGTTGCATTTCTGCAGACATCGGCGCGGCCCCCGATCCCACATTTTTGACGGAAGACACATCGGTCGTTTGCAGTTGAGGCATAATCAGAAGAGCATTATACAGCTGCGGCGCGCCTGCCAGCTGTGTCACCTTGTGCTTTTCGATATTTTCGATAAACGTGACCGGATGGAACTGGTCAATCAGCACAAGTGTGGCTCCCTGAACCGTTGCAACACCGACTGATCCCATTAAGCCCGATATATGATAGAGGGGTGCAGGGCTCATAATGACACCTGTTCCCGGTAAAAAAGCATACTCCTCCAAGAACTCCGCATCGGATGTATAGGCTTTTACCGTCACCCCCCCGTTCCCATCGACATCCGGCAGCATGCCCATACTCGCGCTGGAGGCAAGGCAGTTGCTGACAAAGTTATAATGCGTACTAAGCACACCTTTCGCCTTCCCCGTCGTTCCTCCCGTATAGGAAATATGCGCGATATCCTCGCGGGGAATCACATCAATCTGCAGTTCCCTCGCCTCAAAGCGGGCCTTCAATTCATTCAGGCTATACCAGCCGGCACTGTACTCCTCAGCCGGCGTTCGTCCATTGATACCATCCATCTCCTCCACACCTGTCACAATTACATCTTTGATTGATAGCGCTGCTTGGTCTGCTAGATTTTTCGCACAGGAAGTATGCGCGATGACGGCTTTCGTATTTGTATCCTGTAGTTGATTGATTACTTCACTAGTCGGCATGAAGGGATTGATGGCAGAGTAGGTGGCCCCTGATAGTAAAATGCCGTAATAGGCGATGACATATTGAATGCTGTTTGGTAAATACGTTGAAATGACGTCTCCCTTTCCATATCCTAGCTCATGCAGGGCATTGGCCAGTTTCAATGACTCCTCATATAAACGTTTATAAGAAATGCGGGCATCGTGGAAAATCAGTGCATCCCTTTCCCCGTATTTCTTGGCAGCACCTTTCAATATGTTTCCGACGGGCACTTCCGGCAGCTCAATAGACGCCGGGAGAGCATTGTTAAAAAAACGCGGGTCTTTCTCTACCATTTTTCATCCACTCCATTTTCTTTAGAATGCCTTCCAAAACAGATGAAGCAACATATATAGCCGGCCTACCAGCCCATTGCGGCTGCCGCCTTCTCACGGATGTCATACTGGGACCCTAAATAGTTCTCATACACACGGGAACGTTTGACATACAAATGACAGTCCAGCTCTTC
>JBJEFP010000278.1:0-5157 GCA_051874195.1 Lysinibacillus sp.
AAGTTTGGACCTACTACGATAACGGAACGACCAGAATAGTCTACACGTTTACCAAGCAAGTTCTGACGGAAACGACCCTGTTTCCCTTTCAGCATATGTGAAAGTGATTTTAACGGACGGTTACCAGGACCTGTGACAGGGCGGCCTCGACGACCGTTGTCAATTAGGGCATCCACCGCTTCTTGTAGCATACGTTTTTCGTTTTGTACGATGATGCTTGGTGCACCAAGGTCCAGCAAACGTTTTAAACGGTTGTTACGGTTGATGACTCGACGGTAAAGGTCATTCAAGTCGGAAGTCGCAAAACGACCGCCGTCTAATTGCACCATTGGACGTAGCTCTGGTGGAATGACAGGAAGTACGTCAAGAATCATCCAGGAAGGCTTGTTGCCTGAGTTACGGAATGATTCTACAACTTCAAGGCGCTTGATTGCACGTGTACGGCGTTGTCCTTGCGCTGTTTTCAGCTCTTCCTTCAACGTAGCTGTTTCTTCCTCCAAATCGATTTGCTCAAGAAGTTGTTTGATTGCTTCTGCTCCCATCGCAGCATCGAAAGAGCTACCGAATTTTTCACGGTATGCACGGTATTCTTTTTCTGAAAGAAGCTGTTTATGTTCCAGGTTTGTGCCTGCAGGATCGATTACTACGTAAGATGCGAAGTAAATCACTTCCTCCAGTGCACGTGGAGACATATCCAGAATCAGACCCATTCGGCTTGGAATCCCTTTGAAGTACCAGATATGAGATACAGGTGCAGCCAATTCGATATGCCCCATACGCTCACGGCGGACTTTCGCTCGTGTTACTTCAACGCCACAACGGTCACAGACCACACCTTTATAGCGTACACGTTTGTATTTACCACAGTGACATTCCCAGTCTTTCGTCGGTCCAAAGATTCGTTCGCAGAACAGACCGTCCTTTTCCGGTTTTAATGTACGGTAGTTGATTGTTTCAGGCTTTTTAACCTCACCATAAGACCAAGAACGAATTTTGTCCGGCGAAGCTAAGCCAATTTTCATATATTCAAATTCATTAACATCTATCAAGGAGCCTACCTCCCTTTAGTATAAGTCCTCTAATGACTCTTTCCGCAGCTCGACAATTTAACGGTTGCAAGATGCACCCGAGCCGCATCACGACCGGATGGCATTCTTGCTGTTGGAGATAAGGCTGATATCATCCCTATCCACCAAAAAAAGTTTAAACCGAAACCGATTAAACTTTTTTGCACAGAAAAGATTAAAGATTGATCGATTACGCTTTCGCATAATCAGGTACAAGCTTCCCCTTCCTTGTTGCGCAGCCCCCGGGCATCGGCGCAAAACAAGTTAAAGACGGGCAGGCATTACCTGCCCGTGGAAAACTTGCCTATTCGAATGACTCAGCAGGCTCTTCGTCTGCAATTGGTGCAATATTCAATGCATCCGCAGGCTGAAGGTCGTCTTCATCATCTAAATCGCGAAGCTCAACTTCTTCATCGTTGATTGTTAACATCTTAACATCCATACCTAAAGATTGAAGCTCCTTGATTAATACTTTGAATGATTCCGGTACACCTGGTTCTGGAACACTTTCGCCCTTAACGATCGCTTCGTATGTTTTCACACGGCCGACAACGTCATCGGATTTTACTGTTAAAATCTCCTGTAGCGTGTAGGCAGCACCGTATGCTTCAAGTGCCCATACCTCCATCTCACCGAAACGCTGACCACCGAATTGTGCTTTACCACCAAGCGGTTGCTGCGTTACTAATGAGTAAGGACCAGTTGAACGTGCGTGAAGCTTATCATCTACCATGTGGGCAAGTTTGATCATATACATGACCCCTACCGATACACGGTTATCAAATGGCTCACCTGAACGTCCATCATAAAGGATTGTTTTACCGTCACGGTTCATGCCGGCTTCTTCCATCGTCTCCCAAACATCTTCCTCGTTGGCTCCGTCAAATACAGGAGTGGCCATGTGTACGCCTAGATAGCGTGAAGCCATACCTAAATGAAGTTCCAACACTTGTCCGATGTTCATACGGGATGGTACCCCAAGTGGGTTAAGCATGATATCTACCGGTGTGCCGTCTGGCATGAATGGCATATCTTCTTCCGGCAGGATGCGAGAGATAACCCCTTTGTTACCGTGGCGTCCGGCCATTTTGTCCCCAACGCGGATTTTACGTTTTTGAACAATATAGACACGAACTAATTGGTTAACGCCCGGTGGCAATTCATCGCCATCTTCACGGTTGAATACCTTCACATCAAGAACGATCCCGCCAGCTCCGTGAGGCACTTTCAATGATGTATCACGCACTTCACGCGCCTTCTCACCGAAGATTGCGTGCAGCAGGCGTTCCTCAGCTGTAAGCTCTGTAACCCCTTTAGGCGTCACCTTACCTACTAGGATATCGCCATCACGAACTTCCGCACCGATACGGATGATGCCGCGTTCATCTAGATTGCGAAGCGCATCTTCCCCTACGTTTGGAATGTCACGAGTAATTTCCTCAGGCCCTAATTTTGTATCACGGGATTCTGATTCGTATTCTTCGATATGAACAGAAGTATATACATCGTCTTTTACAAGGCGTTCACTCATAATGACAGCATCCTCGTAGTTGAAGCCGTCCCATGTCATGAACGCAACAAGTACGTTTTGACCAAGTGCTAATTCGCCTTTTTCCATTGAAGGACCATCAGCTAAAATATCACGAGGTTTTACACGGTCGCCAACTTTTACGATTGGACGTTGGTTATAAGAAGTACCTTGGTTTGAACGAATGAATTTTTGTAATTTGTATTTCGTAAGATCGCCTTTAACTTCCTTGCCGTCTACCAATTCGATGCGGCGTACGTGGATCGAGCGAGCTTCTACATGCTCCACGATTCCATCATATTTCGCAACGACAGCAGCACCTGAGTCACGCGCGTCAACATGCTCCATACCCGTGCCTACGAATGGCGCATTCGGGTAAAGCAGCGGCACCGCTTGACGTTGCATGTTCGCACCCATAAGCGCACGGTTGGAGTCATCGTTCTCTAAGAACGGGATACATGCTGTGGCAGCGGATACTACCTGTTTCGGCGATACGTCCATATAGTCGATGGCATCACGTTTGAACACTGTGTTGTCACCACGGAAACGACCTACAACCTCTTCATTCGCAAATGTGCCATCTGGATTTAAGGTTGAGTTCGCTTGCGCCACTACATAGTTGTCTTCTTCATCGGCAGTCAAATAGTCGATCTGGTCCGTCACTCGGCCCGTTTCATGGTCGACACGGCGGTACGGCGTTTCGATAAAGCCAAATTTATTTACTTTCGCGAACGATGAAAGCGAGTTGATCAGACCAATGTTCGGTCCCTCAGGCGTTTCAATCGGACACATGCGGCCATAGTGAGAGTAGTGAACGTCACGCACTTCCATACCAGCACGTTCACGTGTCAGACCACCAGGCCCTAATGCAGAAAGACGACGTTTGTGCGTCAATTCAGCAAGTGGGTTTGTTTGGTCCATGAATTGCGACAATTGAGAAGAACCGAAGAACTCCTTGATGGAAGCAATAACAGGACGGATGTTGATTAATTGCTGCGGTACGATTGCCGCTGTGTCATTGATCGACATACGCTCACGCACCACACGCTCCATACGGGATAAACCGATACGGAATTGGTTTTGCAGCAGCTCACCGACCGAACGCAGACGACGGTTACCTAAGTGGTCGATGTCATCCGTGTTCCCCACACCATATAATAGGTTGAAGAAGTAAGATACAGAAGCCAATACGTCAGCTGGTGTAATATTCTTCACTTCTTCATCGATATAAGCATTTGAAATAACATTGATTTCTTTTTGCGATTCATCGTTCGGTGCATAGATTTTAATTGATTGGATTGTGATGTCATCCTCAAGCACTCCGCCGACCTGCGACAGTTTGCGGAAGCCGATGCCGTTTTCTAGATAAGGAATTAATTTATCCAATGTACGACGGTCGATCAGCGCACCTTTTTCAACTAAAATTTCACCTGTTTCTGGATCTGCAAGCGTCTCTGCAATCGTTTGGTTGAACAAACGGTTTTTGATATGCAGCTTTTTATTCATTTTATAACGGCCGACATTCGCTAGATCATAGCGTTTTGCGTCGAAGAAACGAGAGTAAAGTAAGCTTTTCGCACTTTCAACTGTCGGCGGCTCACCTGGACGTAGACGTTCGTAGATTTCAAGAAGCGCTTTTTCAGTGCTTTCTGTATTGTCTTTTTCGAGCGTATTGCGCAGGTACTCGTTGTCACCGATGATATCGATGATTTCTTGATCTGAGCCGAAGCCTAATGCACGTAACAATACTGTTACAGGAAGCTTACGTGTACGATCGATACGAACGTAGACGACATCCTTTGCATCCGTTTCATATTCAAGCCATGCACCACGGTTTGGAATTACTGTAGCACCAAAGCCTTTTTTACCATTTTTGTCAGTTTTATCATGGAAGTAAACACTTGGAGAACGAACTAACTGGGAAACGATAACACGCTCAGCACCGTTAATGATAAACGTGCCTGTTTCCGTCATCAATGGGAAATCGCCCATGAAGACGTCTTGCTCTTTTACTTCATCTGTTTCTTTGTTGTGCAAACGTACTTTTACGCGTAATGGAGCAGCGTACGTCACGTCACGTTCTTTACACTCATCGACATCATACTTCGGATCGCCCAATGTATAGTCGACGAACTCAAGTGAAAGATTACCCGTAAAATCTTCGATTGGAGAAATGTCGTGGAACATCTCACGCAATCCTTCTTCAAGGAACCACTCATAAGATGCTGTTTGGATTTCGATTAAGTTCGGAAGCTCCAGCACCTCATTAATACGCGCAAAGCTTCTACGCTGGCGGTGTTGTCCGTACTGAACTAGTTGACCTGTCAACTCATTCACCCCTCAATAAAGCGATAATAGGTCTTTGCAAAACCAACCAAATGGTGTATGATTTCGAAAGACAAAAAGAAAACGAGACGCTCATTGGATCTCATTTTCGGTTAAACTAAACTTATTTTTGAGCAGTCTGCCCTCCAAAATTACTTTTTAATACAAAAGGGCACACTTCTTCAAAATAATAATTTTGCATTTTATTATGTTATCATAGTCGATTTGTCAAGTCAA
>JBJEFP010000279.1:0-5075 GCA_051874195.1 Lysinibacillus sp.
GACGCCGCCCAGCAAAACCCCTATGTAGAACATTTTCTTCATATCTGACTCCCCCCTATTGTGTGCCGACCCAACAACCATATATCCATACTTTACCATCAGAAGAATGAGAGATAAATATTTTTATCTTAATTTTCCGAAAACTAAAGGAGCTATCGCATCTTCTGCAATAGCTCCTGTTATTTCTATAAGGTTTCTCTCCTACATCAAGCAATCTCCCGCACCTTTTCACGCCGCAGCAGCCAATAAACAAGCACCACCATCAACACGATCAGCCCGGCATAGATGCCCGGCACCACCACCGGCAGATGATACGTCTGGAACAGCCTGCCGAGCGCCATGGAAATGATCAGCCAGATGAACAGTCCAATCACTACAATCTGTGCTGCCATCTGGATGAGATAATTGCCACTCAGAGAGGAGCATGCAATGACAAGCACTCCAAAGACGAGGCTGATGAGATAGATGCCAATCACGACAAACACGATATATTGACCGAATGTGATGTCGTACCAGTAGGAAATGTACTCCATGTGATACAGCTGCATAAAGAAGAATGGCGATGTGCCGTTCCCCATATAAAGCACACCGTAAACTGCAAGCAAAACCGTTGTCACAAAGAGCGTCAGCGTCAGTCCAGCCCACCATTTCGTGATAAATGTTTTGCGGCCATGTTTTGTGCTGTATTGCAGCGGTACCATTTGATTTGCTTTATCTCGTAGGAATAGAGGTGACAGCAGAATCATCAGGTTGAATAGAATGGTGATGGCTACGTTTTCGGCAATCGTCATGAAGTTTGCTACGACGGGCGAGCCGTAATATTGGTAGCTCTCGTTTGCTAGCAGCTCTTCTACACGCTCTTTTTCCTGAGCTGACCGATAATAGTTAGATTGGAGGCCTTCCTCCTTGTATTCATAGCGTTCCAAAATTCTTTCATAGGACTGTACCCACCACATCAGGTCGAAATCATCCGTTTCCCAAAAAACCTGGCGCATCTTTTGGAACGCTTCGTCCTCCCGCTCACCATCCTTGTACTGTTCAATCGTCTCCACCCCAGCAGCCTGTGCAAGCGGATGCGTCATCAATATCCCTTCGAATTCTTCCACTGTTTTCTCGTACTCCCGCCGGACCTCGGCTATTTCCCCATCGTCAATGACTTCTCCGTACTTTTCAACCATCCCCAGCTCGATATCAAATGTTTCTCCTGTCGGTCGCCCATTCGGAAAATGTTCAAAATGAAATTCTATAAGCAGGCTATATAACAGCACATTCATCACAACCAGCAGCCCTATAATGGGCCATGTAAAGCATTTCTTTATTTCCATCCACCAAAGTCTCATTCGTGTAGGTCCTTTCGTTTAAATCGTTTCAAACTCCATGCTGCCAATACAACTGCCAGAAGAGTGAAGATGCCCAACGTCAGCAGCTCGTGGTACCAGAATCCCGTCATCCCTGACAAGCCGTTGAACAGCATATGCGGATTCAAAACGAGCAGCATGAGGTTGAAATGGCTTGCAAGCATGAGCAGCGGCGAAAAGGTGAAATAGCTCGGTACAACGAATAAGGCAAGCAAGATAATCAGTATCGTAATCGATACGATATAGCTGTTCTGCACACGAACCGCCATGGCAAATGTCACTAACATGATAATCAGCCACGAAATGAAAATAATTGCTACTGCCAGTAGCAGATACTGCCATAGTGGTATGTCCCACCAAAAAACGTATGGGTCCCGGTACTCCCAATTCAGCCCGCTACCGACATTGACGCCCCACAGCCCGCTGTAGTCATGAAGACTAAAAAATACCACCAGTGTGCCGATCATCAACAGAATGCCAGTACCTACCGTTGCAATACTGGCTGCCCAAGCCTTTTTCTTCATTACTCCCCTGCCCATCTTGCTGGCGAATACAAGAAGATGCGTACGCTGCTCACGCTCATAGGCTACGAGGTAGGCCGTCATCAGAACAGTAAGCAAAATCCCCTCGAGTGCAATCATCTTCACGACGGAACGAAACAAAAAACTATGCATCCGGTACGGGTCCCCTGCAAAAAACCACTCGTTGTATGATTCATCCGCCATATAGGTCTCGAATCTTTTCTCAAGCTGGGCGAAGTGCCCATCCATCCAGGACGCAGCAACGCCGGACAAGCCGTATGTCTTCTTTTCATCTTCACCGATTGCTTGAATATCAACCTCTTTATAGCGCTCCTCCAGCCCGCCGGCAAGCGCTGCATACATGGCGTACAAGCTGAGCTCGTCAATCTGCCACTGTACCTCTTCTGACTGTTCGTAATAAAATTCAGGCGTCATGGAATCCAAATAGGCGGCGGCCCCCTGCTGTGACCCGAGCGCCTCAGCCTTTTGTTCAATTTCCTTCTTTACTCCTGCCAGTGCCTCTTCATCGATCGCCTTGCCGTACGTCGCCACGATGTCATTCAATACGGCGAGCTCTTGTCCTTTACGTATTTCCGACCATATGTAAAAGCTATTGAAGCCAAGAAACACAGCCAAGAGAATCCATATGACAGGGGAGCGCCATAGTTTTTCCAACTCCAACCCTACGTATCTCATCGCATCACCCGACAGTGCTTTCCTGGGCGTATTCAACAAGGAAGACATCTTCAAGCGTCGGCTGTACCGGCTGCCAGTGAGGCTGTTGTTCCTCTGCCATGAAGCGGATGAGCATGCGGCCGGCCTCCTGCTTTTCTGCAAGGACGATGTATTTTTTGGAGAAATCTGCTGCATCTGCAAAATCGACAGCCGTTTCGAAAATACGTCCTGCCATCGTGGAACAGATAGAGGCGACATCCTTTTTATAGAGCAGCTGCTTGTTTTTAATCATGATGATTTCATTGGCAATCGACTCCACATCCGAGACGATATGCGTCGATAAAAGGACGATCCTTGTCCGCGCCAAATCCGATAAAATATGGCGGAAGCGTGCACGCTCCTTCGGGTCCAGCCCCGCTGTCGGTTCATCCAAAATAAGTATTTGCGGATCGGCGAGCAGTGCCTGCGCGATGCCGACACGCTGGATCATACCGCCGGAGAATTTGCGCATTTTCTTCTTTTTCACATCAGATAATGCGACGAGCTCGAGTACCTCATCGATGCGCCCTGCCACCTGCTCCTTCGGCATCCCTTTCAACGCCGCCAGATACTGCAAATACTGCACCGGCGTGTAGTGCTTGTAATAGCCGAAATGCTGTGGCAAATAGCCGAGCTTTTCCCGATATTCCTCACCCAGCGCGAGTATATCCTCGCCATTGTAGGTGATTGTGCCGGCTGTCGGGGCAATTAATGTCGCCAGCATTTTGATGAGCGTCGACTTCCCCGCCCCATTCGGCGCAAGCAGACCGTATACTCCGTTTTCAAACGATAATGAAATATTCCTTAAAGCAACAAAATCTCCGTATTGTTTCGTTACATTTTCGATGACAAGCATTCAAATGCACCTCCCTGTTGTTTCTTGAAAAATTGCTGCAGCCCAACTAGAAAGAAGCTGACGGCCCCGCATACAATCCCGATGTATAAAGCGTTCGGCAGCTGCAGTAGAATCTGCATATAGACCTTCTTTGCCTCACCGAACAGCACAAAATTCCCGGTAAACCACACGATGCAGTAGATGACAACGTTCAAGAGAGGACGCTTCCCACGCAGTATATACAGCAGACCTGCTGCAAATAAAAATAATCCTGTCAGCGCTACGCTGACCGCCTTTAGCACATCCATCTGTATAAACTGTGCGGCAATCATAATGCAGCACATATGCACGACGCTCGATACTACACTGTAAAACAACATGCGGATGGCAAGAATTTGATACACTGTATACTTCACCGTCATTTCCAACTCCATTGTCCCTTCAAGCTGTTTCCGAATCATTGAAAAACCCGTCAGCGCCAAAAACAAAAATGGTGAAATGAGAAACAGCATGGCCGTCCAGCCATCCGTGAGATTCCTCGGCGCTTCGATTGTGTACCACATCTGGCCGGCAATCACGACTAACATAAGGCTTGTAAACAGAAGCTCTCCTCTCTCAAACAGCAGCTGCCTCTTCGGAAATTCCCGCCGGATCTCCGCCAGCATCTCCCACATTGATTGCCTTCGCGGGAGCCCCTTTCCGACAATAATGGCGATCTGCCGGTCGATTTCAGCCTCCGTCGGCAATTTCGGTTCAAATTTCGTCTTCATAATACGCCTCCATTCCTTTTCGCAACATCCTAATGGCCTTGTAATAATTCGTTTTGACTGTGGCTTCGGGCATTTGCACGATTTTTGCAATTTCCATAAAGGTCAACTCCGAAAAAATTTTATAGCGCACGATTTGCTGAATGATTCCGCTTTGCTTTTGCAGCAGTGCATTGACTGCCTCATACTGCTCCTTATATTCAAGCTGCAGCGTGCAATCATCCGCCTCCGCCTGCTCCTCATCGACAGCAAACACTGTCAGCTGCTTCATCTGGTACTGCTTCGAGCGAAAATAATCGATGCAATGGTTCGTTGCAATACGATACAGCCACGTACGAAAACCAGATTTCTTCTCATCATAGGAAGCAATAGAGCGCAGCATGCGGATGAAGATTTCCTGCGTCAAATCGAGTGCCAGCTGCTCATCAAGCGTTTGCTTATAGACGAATATGTACATTTCTTTGTAGTATTTCCGCGTCAGCTTGTCCGCACTTTTTTCATCGTGCTTCTGCTGAATTTTCCGGATCCAATACCGCTCATTCATCTCCCTGTCCTCACATCGCTTTCTATGGTTCATTTATATATTCGTAAATACGAGATAAATAGTTTTATATTTTTTAAAAATTCCCCCTTAATCATACAGTAAATGAAGTCCCGTGAAGAGTTGGCGGAATTTAGTAGGACACATCTTCCAGCACATACCTAAAAATTCCACCAGCCCCTCCTGTGTTGACAGAGTTTTGATACAGGATTATTTGCAGCTATTTTTGTGCATAATGCTATAATATTCAGGCGCATTTGGAGAAAAAATTGCGAGAGCACAGCGCTCCAACAGATGGGAAGGATATAATCGAAAGCATCTTACACAGTGGGGTGAATT
>JBJEFP010000280.1:0-5048 GCA_051874195.1 Lysinibacillus sp.
TAAAGTAATTTTAGTGGAAAACCCCTAGTTTTCTTTCTTCTCCATTTTAGTACTATTAAATGAAAGGAGCTGATCGTATGTACGTTTTACAGGCATGGGCAAAGGCTTACAAAGGAAAACTGCTGTCTTTGTTCCTGCTATCGGTTGTAACGGGGGTGAGCATTGTGTTACAGGGGTTTGGCATCGTACAGATTGTAAACCTCGTATTCATTGAAAAGAGCCCTTTTTCCGAAACCTACCTTTATCTTTTTCTTTTATTGCTGGCGATTTTGCTAAGACTGTCCACCCAATTTGTCATAGGGAAAATCGGGGGTGTTCTGGCTGAAGACGTCAAGAATACGATTCGCAGGAAGCTGCTTAGCCATTGGTCGCAAAATGCGCTGGAAGCCCAGCTGTCTTCCCAAACAGGCGAAAAGGTGACCCTGCTTATTGACACGGTCGATCAGCTCGAAAGCTATTACCGGGAGTACATTCCGCAGGTGATCAAGACGACCGCCGTACCACTGATCGTACTCATTGCCGTGTTCCTGACCCATCCGGCCAGTGGGTGGATCATGCTCATTACCGCACCTTTCATTCCATTGACCTACATCATCATCGGTATGCAGACGAAAGCAAAAGCAGAGGAACAGCTCGAAGCGATGAATAAGTTTTCCGGTAAGTTTCTCGATTTATTGCAGGGCCTCCAGACGATTCGCCTTTTCGGGCAAAGCGAGAAACAGCAGCAGGTATTAGCAGAGAGCAACAAAAACTTCATGGACCGGACATTGGATGTGTTGAAGATTGCCTTTGCCTCTACATTGTTTATTGAACTCATTACGACGTTGGGCATCGGAATCGTGGCATTGGAAATCGGCTTTCAGATGATTGTGTTTAAATCTCTTGCTTTTGCACCAGCCTTTTTCGTACTGACGCTTGCGCCTGAATATTATAATTCCTTGAAGGAGCTCGGGGCTGCCTTCCATACAGGACGCGGAAGCCTTGGAGCCGCTTCCCTTATAGAGGAGGCTTTGAAGACTGATGCGACACCGGTTCGCTGGGGGGAGGCTGAGATTGCGGATGCGCCTTCCATTTCACTGCAAGCGGCTACGTACCGGTACAAGGACGGGCCTGTCATCGGGCCCATTTCGCTGGATGTTCCCAACGGAGAAACCGTTGCCTTGATCGGGCAAACCGGGCAAGGGAAAACGACCATCCTTAATATGCTGTCTAGTTTGATCGAGCTGAGTGACGGGACGGTGCTGATTAACGGCATCCCCCGGCAACAGCTTTCCGAGCATGATTGGTACAGCCAGATGAGCTACATCTCTCAGCATCCTTATCTATTTTCTGGAACCTTACGGGAGAATATTTGCATGGGAATACCCGCTACTGACGAAGAAATCCATCATGCGCTCGACCAGGCACAGCTAACCTCCTGGGTGAATGCCCTTCCTAATGGGTTAGATATCGTCCTTGGAGAAGGCGGACGGGGATTGTCCGGCGGGGAGAAGCAGCGGGTGGCGATTGCAAGGGCATTTTTAAAGAAGCCCGCCATCCTGTTCTTCGATGAGCCGACTGCCGGGCTCGATGTCGTCACCGAAAAGCTGCTGACCGCATCGATGCGCCTCCTCAGCCAGCAGGCAACCGTCATCATTGCCGCCCACCGGTTCGAGAGCATCCGCCATGCAGATAAAATTTATATTGTGGAAGATGGGAAAATTGCCGCTTCTGGCAGCCATGATCAATTAGCCGACCATCCGTTTTATCGCAATATGATGAGGGGAGATGTTGTAGATGAAGAAACTGCTAACAATGATCTGGGAAGATAAAAAGGATGTACTGCTCGCTATGACAGCCGGAACAATCAGCGGGCTAACTGCGGTTGCCTTATTTGCGCAGAGCGGCCTTCTCATATCAAAGGCAGCTCTCATGCCGCCCTTCTATATCATCTTAATTTTGACCGCTTTTTTAAAGCTGTTCGGCGTCACGAAATCCATCAGCAAATATGCAGAGCGACTCCTCTCCCACCGTGTGACGTTTCGCTTCATGAGTGCCGTGCGCCTGCACTTTTTCAAACGGCTGCTACCACATGCGAACTTATTGAACACCTATAAAAGCGGCGATTTGTTGAACCGGATTACAACCGATGTGGAGGTATTGCAGAACTTTTTCCTGCGGGTCATTTATCCTCCCTTCATCGCATTCTTTGTTTTTATGGCGACTATCCTCTTTACACTCTGGTTTTCACCATGGCTGGCACTGTTGCTTATGGTCGGGTTTATATTGACAAGCACGGTAGTTCCTTACATGCTGTATGCTCTGCGAGAGAAATCTTCGTCTGTTGAAAAAAACAGTTTCACAAATGAAGCCACCGAGTATTTTTATGGCTACCTTGACCTTCAGTTGCATCATCAGCTTGAAGAAAAGGAGCAATCCCTACAGACATGGGGCAGCCGCTATGCACGCGCTACAAGAAAAGAGCTTGACCGTGCGCAGACAGCCCGCTTTTGGAACCAGTTCATTTCACTGATGACTGCTTTCTTTATTGTAGGTACAGGTGCTTATTTGACTTCTACCAACAATCTGGACGGACTCTATTTGGCTATGTTGATTCTCGTCGCACTAACAGTCTTTGAGTCGGCAGTACCGCTTGCTATGATGCCGACCTATGCACGCCAGACGAAAGCGGCGGTCGACCGCTTGGAAGAGATTACGCCGTCAACTCAGTCAACAGGTGCCATCGTGCTGCCTGAAAAACCGCCCTCCATTAAATGCCGGGCAATTTCCTATACTTATTCGGCCATGGCCCGCCCTGCCCTGCTGGATGTAAGTTTGAACATCGCCCCTGGTGAAAAGGTGGCGATTGTAGGTCCGAGTGGTTGTGGTAAATCCACCCTTCTGCAGCTAATGATGAGGGAATTTCTCCCGACAAGCGGTGAGCTTGCCATCGCGGATCACCCGATTTCATCGATTGCAGAACACTCCCTCCATGAAAGAATGGGCGTGCTCTTGCAGCACAATCACTTTTTCTCAGGGACGATTCGGGAAAATTTACAGCTGGCAAAATCAGCTGCGACCGATGAAGAAATGCAGCAGGCACTCGCCAAAGCGGCTCTGTCAAAGTCTCTCGACGATACGGTATTTGAAAAAGGAGGCAATTTATCTGGCGGCGAGAAGCAACGCCTCGCGTTCGCCCGCCTTCTACTGAAGCAGGGAACATTTTGGTTGCTGGATGAACCTTTTACAAGCCTGGATGTCAAAACGGAGAATCGGCTATTCGAAACACTGCTTGCCGAAGCAGATGGGAAAACGCTTGTCCTCATCACTCATAACCTCACTGGTTTAGATAAAATGGACCGGATTTATGTGATGGATAGTGGGAGAATAATCGAAAGCGGTACATATAGACAGCTGCTTCAGAAACGTGGCTTATTCTATAAAATGCATCAGCAGCAAATAGGAGATGCATAGGAAATAGCGGGCACACCATTCTAAAAAAAGACCGCATTCACAATCCGATCTGTGAATGCGGTCGTCTTTCTTATTTGACTACCCTATTTACTTTCAACCTTCTTATACATCATCGCCAGCAGCATGGATGGGATCGTACAAATGACCATCCCGATGAAGGCGTAGCGCGGCTCGATTTCATACAGGTAGCCGCCAAGCACAGTAAAGACGGCGGTGCTCCAGCTGAGGGCAAACGCCGAATACATCCCCTGCGCGTTCGGTACCTGGAGCGGCGGAACATTCTTCGTCAGATATTTCATGAACGCATAGTGCCCCATCGCAAAGGATGCCGCGTGCAGCACTTGAGAAATCGTAAAGACAATGACGCTCGGGAAAGCAAAGACCAGGACCCAGCGAACAGTCGAGCCGAGCGCCGCCAACGTCAGCAGCGAACCAACGGAGAATCTGTTGAACGTTGTATCCGCCTTCGCAAAGAAGACGATTTCGCTAATGACGGCGATATTGATGATGACACCAATCAAATATTTCGGCGCGCCGATTTCCTGCAGGTAGATGTAGCCATAGTTATAATACGAGGCATGGGCCGCCTGCAGCAGGATGACAATCAGCAGCACAAGGCTGAAATGCTTGATTTTAAAGAGATCGCGCATGGCAAACGACTGCGTACTTGTACGCTCCGGCTTGATTGTCAGCACTTCCGGCGTCTGGAACATAGACAGCGCCATAAAGACGACGACACCAAACAGCATCCCCCATAAAATGAAGCCATCACCGAATGCCCCTGTGAACAACGTCAGCAACATCCCGCCGACGACGAAGCCGATCGATCCCCATGAGCGGCTTTTCCCGTAATGCTTCAGCTGGCGGCTTTGCACAAGCACGGATGCCGCACTGTCCAATGCCGGCATCAGCACCGGGTACAACATATGTATCAGGAGTGTCACCATCAGCAATGCCGTAAACGACTGCGCCGGTATGTATAGTACCAGCGACAGGAATGTCCCAATGCCGAGCACGTTAATCAGCCGCTTACTGCTCCACACCCGTAGCAGGTACGGGAAGATGAACAGGGTCGTAATCCCCCGAGCAACCAGCCCGGCACTCATCATGAAGCTGACGTCCGATACCGTAAGGCCCTTCTCATCAATCAGCCACCCCGACCAGTATGGAAGAAAGATTCCCCATGTCAGAAAAAAGATAAAGAAATGCTGACTCATCCAGCGTTGTATATTCATTTAATCTTGCCTCCAATTCTTTTGCATCATAGCATGAATTTTTCCAGAATAATGTGAGATATCTCATATTTTATAGGGAACCGGTTTATATAATTCATTACTCTTCTTAAACGAGAACACTTTGTATATTTACCATCCATTCATTTGAACAAAACAAGGGGACGTCAGAAAAAAGTCCTTGAGACCTCGCTTTTGCGACGAGGATGGCGGCTTGTTGCTGCGGCTAGTGCAGGAGCAATGGTTCTTATTGGATGTTTTTAAATGAAAAGAGCAACATGAACATGACAGTTTTCAAACATAATTACTTGCTTTGTTTGGTGACATTTTAACTAAAAAGTAAGGATTTCTCCCACTACCATT
>JBJEFP010000281.1:0-36619 GCA_051874195.1 Lysinibacillus sp.
CCTAACGCTTGTGATGTCTCCGGCTCGTACTGCAGGGCCGAGTCGTTCAGCTCCAGCTTTTCCAATGCTTCACGTAGATCATTGTATCTCGCTGTGTCGATCGGATAGAGACCGCAATATACCATCGGATTCAATTTACGATACCCCGGCAGTGGCTCAGCAGCAGGCTTCACGGCAGATGTCACGGTATCCCCTACACGCGTGTCGCCGACGTTTTTGATGGAAGCCGTCAAATAGCCTACATCACCAACCGTCAGTTCGGCCTGTGGCACTGCTTTTGGTGTATGGATGCCGACTTCGATTACTTCGAATTCCGCCCCTGTCGCCATCATTTTGATTTTGTCGCCAGGCTTCACTGTACCATTCATGATACGGATGGAGATGATGACCCCTTTATAAGCATCATAAACGGAGTCGAAAATCAATGCCTGCAAAGGTGCATCAGGGTCTCCTTGTGGAGCAGGCACCTTTTCTACGATTTGTTCTAGAATATCTTCGATGCCAATACCCGCTTTTGCAGAAGCGAGCACCGCCTCGGAAGCATCAAGACCGATGACATCCTCCACTTCCTGGCGCACGCGCTCCGGATCGGCAGCCGGCAGGTCGATTTTATTGATGACCGGCAGGATTTCCAAGTCGTTGTCCAGCGCCAGATATACGTTCGCCAGCGTCTGTGCCTCAATCCCTTGCGCGGCATCCACTACAAGGATGGCTCCTTCACAGGCAGCCAAAGAACGTGATACTTCATACGTAAAGTCGACGTGTCCCGGTGTATCGATCAAGTGGAACGTATATGTCTCCCCGTCTTTTGCTGTATATTTCAGTTGGACGGCATTTAATTTGATCGTAATGCCGCGCTCACGCTCTAGATCCATAGAGTCCAACAGCTGTGATTTCATTTCACGCTGCGTGACGGACTTCGTCTGCTCCAAAATACGGTCGGCCAATGTAGACTTCCCGTGGTCAATATGCGCGATAATAGAGAAGTTACGAATATTCTCTTGTCGTTGTAAACGTTGTTCTCGGTTCATGTATTTGTCCACTCCTATATCAATTACGCCTCGGCGTAATTGCGTCCAGATTTTGAAATGTGCCCTCGCAGGATGATGTAGCTGCGCTCGACTTCAGCAGACCGGCTTCACCACTACCTTCAAAATCTATGACATCCACCGGAGGCAATAAATTCATTCAGCAGGCATCAAGCCCCAATAAAAAATAGCCAAAGCAATCTGTTCCGCCGCTGTCTCGGCGAAAAAATTTGGCTGAATGAATTTAAACTATACTGAATTATACTATGAACATCATGAAAACTACAACATCGGAACAGAACGAATCCTAGCAAATCCGCACTTTTCGTTCGCTAGTGTATGAATTGTTCTGAAAAAGACATTGCGAGTGGGCTCCGGGGCGTCTCCCATTCCGTACATGCCGGCACCTTTCCCCAGCCTGTCAGCAGGCTGCAAAGAGGGGGATTTCATAAGACAAGGCATGGAATTGGATACTTCCGCTTCCATGCCTTGTCGGACTGCTATATTATGTGCTTTTCACTTCATTTATGTTTGTAAGAACGACCGTTTTCTAACCGTTTACTAACGGGAAGAATGTCAGCTTTCCTGCAGTACCTTTGCCACCGCTTCTGATAATACGGCAATCGTGCGTGTCAGCTCTTCCTCTGTATTATCGATGCCGCCTAGCTCGACAAGCACCGTTTGCGGGGCAAGATCCTGGTTGTAGATGCCGTCCACGCCCTCACCCTCTTTTTGTATGATCCTTCGGGAAATGCCGGGTACCAGACTGTTCAACACCGTATGAAGCTTCTCGGCATATGCCAGGTTGCTTTTGTAGTTTGCATGTTCCATCCCTACAACAAATGCAACTTTTGCATAAGAACGATCACCAGCCGTCAACGTGGTCACCTTTTTGCCGGCTGAGTCACGGTGGATATCGAGAATCATATCGTATTGCTGGAGAGCCACCTCATCTGCTACAAAAGGACGCGCTACCTTATAGGCATGCGCCATTGGCTTACCCTGTTTTTTCAATTCAGTCATCAGATCGACCGCAAGCGTTTTCGGCTGGATGCCCTGGAACGTCAAATACTCCTCCATCGTTTCACGCAGGGAGAAAATATTAATCTGTTCATTATATACTTCCTTCATACCTGTACTTGCTTCCACGATAGGTTTATACGCTTCATGGGAGTGAGTAAATACGAGTAATACCTTCTTCTCCGGTAATGATAGTTCGGTAGAGGCGTAAACTAGTTTTTGCTCTTTTGGTACATGAACTGATTCATATTGATTGTTCGGAAAGGGTAGTTGCCCGGTAATGATCGGCATTAAAAATAGTATCAACAAGAAAAGTGAAAGTCGTTTTATATTATTCATCGCACCATCTCCTCCCCCCTATCTTATGGAGGAGGTGGTGCGTTTAGAACGATTTACATAGCTTTAATCCAGCGGAACAAGCTGTTGCTGACAAGCATCGCGTAGTGCATCAGCCAGATGTCGCATTCCTTTGGCGTCACAATGAGGCGCTCTCTATTTTGAAACGTTTCCTGAAGAAGCTGGACACGTTCTCCCTTCGTCCATGTCGACCATTCACCGAAAATCGGCTTTAGCACACTGTAATCGACCGGCGTAGAGGAGCTAGGCTGCCACGGTGTGACGGATAGCTTGCTTGACGGGGCGTTTTTTTCCGCAATTTTTGCGGCGATTGTACGGAACACCGCATCGATGGCGTCCGCCAACAGCACTGTCGCCTCGACCACCGTCGGAATCCCGATGGCAGTTACCGGCACGCCGAGTGATTCCTTGGAGATTTCCGCGCGTTCATTCCCTACACCGGAGCCCGGATGGATGCCTGTATCCGTCACCTGGATTGTACGGCATAAACGTTCACTGGAACGCGTCGCCAGGGCATCGATGACGATGACAAGGCCCGGCTTGATTTTATTGACAAGCGCCTCGACGAACTCCTTCGTCTCAAAGCCGGACTGGCCCGTTACACCGGGCGCGTACATGATGAACTGCTCATTGTGCTCTTCTTCAAAGTGCTTTTGCATGGAGTCGATGGCGAACGGACCGACCGCATCAGGGGTGATCGTCTTATTGCCAAGGCCTATGACCAGAATTTTATCCTCTTTCGACAGCTTCAGCGGTTCATGAAGCGACTTCAGATGCTTGGACAATACTTTTTCCAGCTGCTGCAGCCCGTCCCCGTCGTCCACCGTTAAGGATGGGATGGATAGGGTTATATAAGTCCCTGCCTTCTTCTGAATTTGTGCCTCCCCTTCTTCGTTCACGCTCACCCTCGTAATCTTGACGCGCTGCTCGTCCCATTCTTCTATGAGGACACCGGCTGTTTTTTCAAGTGTACGCTTCTTTTCCTTCGTTTGATGTTGTACGACTTGCTCCGATTCATCGATTAAGTCTGTTCTGCTCCAATTAACCTCTGTCATGGTTTCACCTCGACATTCAGTATGTTCTAACTGTCAAGTAAATATTCTTTGCATTTATGTATTGCAATTCTCTTCTTACTTTGGTAGAATGATTTTTGTTGTATTGACACATGAAACAAGTGAGAATACTCATCTCGTACCTATAATTAGGAGGTGAAAGTTATGCCAAACATTAAATCTGCTATCAAACGCGTAAAAGTTGCTGAGAAAGCAAACGCTGCAAACTCTCAAGCAAAATCAGCTATGCGTACAACTGTTAAGAAAGCTGAACAAGCGATCGCTACAGGTGCTGAAAACACACAAGAATTAGTAGTTGCTGCTTCTAAAGCTCTTGATAAAGCTGTTTCTAAAGGTCTTATCCACAAAAACGCAGCTGCTCGTAAAAAATCTCGTTTAGCTAAAAAAGCATAATAATGAACGACAAGGCCGGATTGCGCAAGCGTCCGGTCTTTTTACATGAAACGAGCCGTCCCATTCATCATAGATGGGACGGCTCTTTCATATAGGCCTATCAAACAATCAATATCCATATCGCTACATTTTCTTATCGTCTTCATCGTAGGGCTTCAGGTGCGGCTCCATCGACGGACGTTCAACAAAATCAGGCGATTCATCGCGCTTGACGGCAAAATCGCCGTCCACCTTTTCCGGCTCGAAGGAGATGTCCCCTTCCATATACATGATGGTGGCCCCTTCTTCCAGTTCTCTCTTATACTCCGCCTTTTCAGCATCCGATATATCCAAGACATTAAGACCCGTTTCGTCATCTCCGCCAAATAAAGCGGCAAGCCAGTTGTCCGTTTCATGCGTACGGATATGGGCATCCCATTTCAGGCTTGCAAATTCCCGCGCATCCCTTGTGATGATATGGATCATACGGTTCGCCACCTGCATCTCTTCAAATTCAGCCAGCTTATCCATCATTTCCTGGGTCGAATGCGCTACGTAGATGATTCCCTTTTCATGTTGCATAGTATAGCCTCCTTCTAAATTCAGCTATCCTTTCTATACCCTGAACAGGTAATCGGAAACTTCTTACAGCGGCTTCATGAGGAACAGCTCAAGGAAGCGCTCGCGGTTGCCGCTGACCGACTTCAGCTGCAGATCCACGTTGGCAAGACTGTACAAAGCCTGCAGGAGACGCTGCTCAGACGGCTTATGGCGCTGTTCGAGCATCATCTTCACACGATATGGATGGATTTTCAGCTGCTTGGCTATCTGGTGCTGGGCGTACCCCTTCTTGCTCAAATAGTAGACATTGCTCATCGTCCGGATATTGGAGGCAAGCAGCCCGACGAGCGCAATCGGTTCCTCCTTTTGCCGCAACAGGTCATGATAGATGGCCAGCGCCTCGCCTTGGTTGCGGGATAGATAGGCATTCAGCATTTTAAATGCATCATGCTCAAGCGTTTTGGCGACCAGATCCTCGACGAGTCCGACAGTGATTTCGATTTCTTCCCCCAAATATAGGGAAAGCTTCTCGATTTCCATCTGCAGCTGCAGCATGTTGGCACCGACCATCTCGACAAGCTTCACTGCCGCCTCATCAGAAATGTCCTTCCCGTATCCATGCACTTCCGTCTTGATCCAGCTGTATAAATCATTTTCCTGCGGTGTCACCGCCTCCAAGACGAGCGCCTTCAGCTTCATCAGCTTCGTCACCTTTTTACGCTCGTCCAGCTTTTCGTAAGGTGCAATGAACACCGTCACGGCAGTGTCGCTAGGATTGCTGAGCCAGGCCTCCAATCTCGGGATGTTATGATCGATTTTTTCCTTGCCTTTTTCAGTGGCCTTCATAAATGATGCATTTTTGGCGATAATAAGCTTACGTTCGGTGAAAAACGGAATGGTATCCGCCTCATCAATTACGTAGTCGAGCGGCTGTTCATCCAGATCGAATTGCATGATGTCCGCCTCTTCTTCATTGCCCATCGCCTTTTTCAATCGTTTCAATGTCTCATCTATAAAATAAGATTCTTCCCCAATTAGTAAATAAACAGGTGCAAGTTGCCCGTTTTTCATATCTTGCCACGCTTTTGTAAAACTCACGGACAGTGGCCCCCTCTCAATTCTGTACCACCTAGTATACACTTTCAGAGGAATGAATGTGAATATTTTAAGGCGAATTTGCTATGGTCACACCATGGAAATTATGGGTTTTGATATAGATTTTTACTAGGCGTTGACTTATAATGGGTGGAAGAGTAGGGAGGGATAATTATGGCAGGACATTCTGATCCGAATTATGTTACAGAAAATCCATTCGAAGGACGCGGCCGCGCAATGCAGGGCAACGATTTCCCTGATGCTGCAATCGGTTTCGTCGTTTCATTCGGATTCTTCGCTACAATGTTCATCATCGCGGTGATCATAGAAGTGGCTATGCGCTAATCCAGCGTATAAGGAAAGGGCGTATCTTAAAGGCACATGCTTTTAAGATACGCCCTTTTGCTTTATTGCCTGTGCAGGCTCATACCCTCTTTGTTGATCCTGATTTCAACCGTCCCTTCCTGCCCGGTCGTCACGTAGGGCAGCTTGCGGGCGCGAAACCGTTCGACCACCTCCTCATGCGGATGCCCATAGCGATTGTCCTTTCCAGCCATGAAAATCGTGATGCGTGGATTCGTACGCTCGACAAAACTCTCACTACTTGAGGTCTTGCTTCCGTGATGTCCTGCCTTCAGCACGTCTACGTTTGCGATTTCAGGGCCCGACCGTTCCAGGAGGGCCAATTCCCCCTCCTCCTCCAAATCGCCCGTAAAAAGGCCTGCAAACGCCCCATACGCCATGAGGAGGACCAGTGAATCATTATTCCCCTCATATGTCACCTCCGCCGGCCATAGATAGCTGAACCGTGCATCCCCCTTGTCCCAGCCGTCTCCAGCCATTTGCTCCTTTATCGCAATGCGCCGCTCATTCGCCTCGTGGAGGAGATCGGCCATCACTCCCTTTGAATGGGAGCCGGGTGTAATATGGATTTCCCCAACCCGTATTTCCTTCACCACCTCTTCCGCCCCCTCCACATGGTCGGCATCCGCATGGGTGATGATCAGCTTGTCGATGGCTGCGATGCCTTTGCCCTTCAAATACGGTACGACAATCTGTGTGCCGACTTCATATTCATTCCTTCTCTCCTTCCAAGGCTCCTGGCCGAACCGCAGCAGCCCGCCGGTATCAATCAGATAGACGCCACGCCTATAGGGAAGCTCAATTAGAATACAGTCTCCTTGTCCTACATTAATGAACGTAACGATTGCATCCCTCTCCACCAGATTGCTTGCATGGAACAGCAGGGCCGGTGCGAGCAGGACGGCTCCTACCTTCCAGAATGGTGAACCCTTTGTCAGCAGCAGTAGCGCGGCGAAAACACCGATGTATAAGGCAGGCAGCCATAGACTCGCAGGTTCGCCGGGCACCCACATCTGATACGGGATGTCCTGCAAATAGAGAATCAGCCCTGTCAGCAGCCGTCTTGCAGGCTCGTACAAGCCAAACAGCAGCCCCGCGAGCGGTCCCGGTATAAAGGACACGGCAAGCAGCAGCAGATTGATTGGTAGCACGACGAACGAAAAGAGCGGGACGAAAAAGATGTTCGCGATGAAAGACGACAGGCTGAGCTCGTAGAAATGCAACAGCAGCAAAGGATATGTGAGGAGCTGGCAGACGAATGTCATCAAAAAGCCCTGCATCCACCACGTGCCGGCCCTGGCAAGGATCGGGCCGGAGAATACCAGGCTCGCGGTGGCCAGGTAAGATAGCTGGAAGCCCACCTGATAGATGGAACCCGGCTGCCACAGGACGAACAGGATGAAACTGATGGCAAGGGCATCGTCCATCGGCAGGCGCCACCGGAAGTATCTGGCGAGCATTACCAGCTCCACGACCAGGACCGCCCGCCAGACGGATGGGGCTCCTCCCGCGAGCAGGGCGTACACCGGCAGAATGATAATCAGGATGAGCGTGGCGAATTCACGCCGTACATGGAGCCGGAGCATCCCCTGGAAAAACAGCAGCGATACAAGCGCAATATGCAGTCCCGAAATGGCAAACAGGTGCGTGATGCCGAGCTTCTGATAGGCACGCTCCACCTCGGCGTCCACCCCTTCATTCACACCTATGAGCAACGCCTGTGCCTCTGCAGACAAGGATGCCGGGAATGTCCTTTCAATATGTTCACTCAAAAGGTGGCGCTGCCTGTAAATAGCCTGTAGGACAGATGCTTCCTGCCCCAACCGTTCCATCGAAGACACCTCCAGGATGCCCAGCGCTCCCTTGCTCTTCAGATAGTCCCCCATATAAAAGTTGTAGCGATGGTTCGGTTCCCCCGGCGCCTCCATCACTCCCTCTACTGAAAAGATAGAGCGGGCAAGCGGCGTCTCCTCGTAGAGCCGTTTTTCACCCTCTGAACGAAATGTATAGACCATATAGACAAGGCGCCCCTCCTCATCCTTCATCAGCCCTCTGAGCGTCTGGCCGTTGATTGTGTACGTATCCGTAAAAGTCAGCCTCGTCGGCGTTTCCAAGGGGTGGTCTAGCTTTGCCAGCTGCCCGACGAAATAGCCGTATACTAGCGTCCCGATAACTATTACGGCCAAAATATGTCCTTTATGGAATCTGCGGTACCGGCACAGAACACCAATGACTCCTAGAAAACACAAAAGCCCTACCGATTCATGTGCCGCCATTGCAGCAACCAAAACCGATAAGGCATAGTAAATCCACTTATGCTTCAAGCAATTGACCAAATAATTGGTTCACCTTCTCCTCATAAGGAAGCAATTCTTCATGTGAGGCACCAAGCTCGCGCATCTTTTCAAGCATGTCGATCGACAGCTGCAGCTTCTCGTCTTTCAGGAAGTCGATCTTCGCTTCGTCGAATGGAATATGTACGACGTTGACACCGGCCTTTTCAAAAAGCTCCAGCGCATATGGATTATTTTTATAATCCTTTGCATAGTAGACATTTTTGATGCCGCCCTGGATGACCGTCTTCGTGCACGGCAGACATGGGAAGTGCGTCACATAAAGGTCCGCGCCGTTTGCCGGTGTGCCGTACTTTGCACATTGCAATAGGGCGTTCGTCTCTGCATGGATCGTTCGCACGCAATGGTTGTCCACCACGTAGCATCCCTGTTCGATGCAGTGCTCATCACCGGAAATCGAGCCGTTATAGCCCCCTGCGATGATGCGCTTCTCCCTGACGATCGTCGCTCCCACCGCCAGTCTCGTACATGTGCTCCGTAATGCTAATAGATGGCTTTGTGCCATGAAAAACTGATTCCATGTTATTCGCTCCATATGACTACCTCCAATGTTGTGTTATTGTTAGTTTAGTCAAAATGCATGCGCGTGGCAATGTCCCAATTTTCCTGCTTATTTTATGTCAATTAAATCTTTCAACTGTTCAAATGTCTTGTCCCCGATGCCTGATACTTCCTTCAGACCCTCTATTGTTTGAAACTTCCCTTGCTCTTCCCTGTGCGCGAGAATCGCTTTCGCCTTAGCGGGTCCAATTCCAGGCAATGTCGTAAGCTGAGCCTCGTCAGCCCCGTTGATATTCACCTTTGTGCTATCGGAGCCACCGCCACTGTCACCTGAAGCGGTAAAGCTTTGAATGGCGATTTCCGTCTCCTCGCCTTGCAGCGGGATATAAATCACCATTTCATCCTGCAGTTTCTGGGCATGGTTGATGAGGGAAGGGTTCGCCCCATCCGCATAGCCGCCTGCAAGGGTAATGGCATCCACTACACGATCTTCCTCCGTTAATGCGTAGACGCCGGGATACTTCACCGCACCTTTGACGTCTACAAGCACCTGCAGCGCCTCCACAGGCTCCTCCGCCGGTTCCGCCTGTACCGGCTCCGCTTCTGCAATCAATTCAAACGAGGATTCTTCCTCCTCTTGCATATACATGAATGCAAGAATTCCAGCGACGCAAAGAATGCCGGGCAGCAGCACTCTTTTTCCATACTTTGCAATGAGATTCTGGATTATAAAAAAACACCCTTTCCCAGAAGGCAAATCATATGGAGTCTCCTCCAATATACATAATTTGCCTTCTTTTGAAAAGATGTTTATTTTACCGCTCTTATAAAAATGCGTTCGCTTTCTTCAGCCGGCGCTTCCGGCAGCCAGTCCGCCGTAATATGGACTTCCGAGAAACCGATGTCCTTCAACCACGCTGCATACTGTTCCGGCGCGAAAGTTCGTTGGAAATGCTCCTCATCGAAGCGCTCGTACAAACCTTCCTGCCCCTCTACAAAAAAGCACAGCTGATGATACACGGAATGCTCATGCTCCCCCGGCTCCGTATGCCAAATATATGTGATATGTCCATCATCATATGTAAACGGACCATCCATAAAGATTTCATCCATTTTGAATAATGAGTGCACATCGAAAAACAGCTGGCCACCCTCGCGCAACGCCCCGTGTACGCGGCGCAGCGTCTCGTATACAGCCTTTTCCTCCGCCACATAGTTGATGGAATCAATCGGAATGACCGCTACATCAATGTCTTCAAAGCCTTCCAGCTCATCCATCGACATGGCGAAGTAGGGAATTGATTTGCCGGCCGCCTCCGTGCGGGCATTGGCAATCGTCAGCATATCCTCCGATAGGTCGACGCCGCTTACGTTGTAGCCGGCAGCGTCGAACTTCAATGCAAGGTTCCCTGTGCCGCAGCCGATATCAAGCAATGCAGGATACCCGCCTGCTGGAGCATGCATCATTACCCATTCCACATACTCATCGTACGGCAGGTCCGTCATCAATTCATCATAAATATATGCAAAGCTGAGATAACTACTCATCCGCAGACACTTCTAGCTGCGGTGCATCTCCCCATAGGCGCTCCAGATTATAGAATGTGCGCTCGTCTTTATGGAACACGTGTGCCACCACATCGCCAAGGTCCACCAGAATCCAGCGAGCTGAATCAAAGCCTTCCACGCGCTTCACTTCATGGCCGTTTTCCAATGCCTTCTCCTGGATTTCACGGGCAATCGCCTGTACTTGGCGATCCGAGTTCCCGTGGCAGATGATAAAGTAGTCTGCCAGAAGGGAGATCCCCTGCATATTTAATACGACGATATCCTCTGCGTGCTTATCGTCTGCCGCTTTATAAGACAGCTGTAATAAAGTTTCATTCATATATTTAAAGTTCCTCTCCTAAATAGTCGTTGTAGCATTCAATTGATAAAGGGTAGATGGCAAGCTCGGAAGCCACCAGGAATGAGATGGAGTGATGGATGCACGCCCTCATTGCCTGATGCAGATCCACTTGTGCCACATGGCGCAAAGATTCTACACCGGGAAATTTTCGGTTCGGCTCGATCATATCTGCAATGTAGATGATCTGCTCCAGCCGACTCATGCCAGGGCGTCCCGTCGTATGATAACGCATCGCATTGAGCACATCTTCATCCTTTATGCCCAGTTCATGCTCGGCACGGTAGGCCGCAATCGGTCCATGAAGAATCTCCGAGCCCCATGGAAGCAGGCGGGCATCAAGCCCGTTTTCACGGATGATTGTCCGCATAGCCTCCTCATCCTCATATTTCGCAAGGTCGTGAAGGATGGCGGCGGTCTCCGCCTTCTTTACATCCTCCCCGTACTTCTCCGCCAAAGAAACGGCCGTCTCCATTACACCTACTGTATGGATATAGCGCTTTTCCGGCATCCGTGGACGAATATAATCAAGCAAGGCCTCACGCTCCATATAACCCTTCCTTTCGAATAAAAGCCTCCACCGGCTTTGGTAGTAAATAACGTACTGTCTTCCCAGTCGCAAATCGCTCTCGTAATAGAGTGGATGAAAGGCCGATTTCAGGGGCATCAATCATCAAGACTGGATATGGCGTTTTCGCTTCGCTGCCCGGCCGTCTGACACCCGCAAACCTTACAATCTGCACGAGGTCGTCAATCCGGTACCATGTATGCAGATGATCGATGCTATCGCCGCCAATGATGAAATAAAACTGCACATCCGGCTCCTGCGCAACCATCGCCTCCATCGTATCAAACGTATAGGAGAGACCGCCCCGCTCCAGCTCAAATGACTCAAGTATAAAGCATGGTACATCTTCGATTGCAAGCTCGACCATCCTTTTACGCTGTTCATCCGTCGCACCGCTTGATTCCTTATGCGGGGGGATGGCGTTCGGCATGAACCGCACTTCATCAAGCCCAAGTGCGTGACAGGCCTCATTGGCCATCATTAAATGCCCGATATGGGGAGGGTTGAACGTGCCTCCTAAAATACCGACCTTCCTCATGCTCACTCACCTTACTTTTTGTCTGCTTTTGGTAGTACGATTTTTTTATTGTTACGTGATTCCTTGTAAAGGACCACCGTCAGGCCAATCAGCTGGACCAGTTCCGCACGTGTGCCTGCAGCCAGCGCTTCGGCCACTTCGTGCTTGTCTTCCTCGCAATTATCCAGGATGCGCACTTTAATCAGCTCGCGTGCTTCCAGTACATCACGCAGTTGCTTGATCATCGCGTCGTTCACGCCGCCTTTTCCTACCTGAAAAATTGGATCTAGATGATGTGCCTCGGCACGTAAAAAGCGTTTTTGTTTACCTGTTAACATAAAAATTATTTTCCTCCTAATTGCTCTGTCAAGCGAGCAATCATTCCATTTGTATTTGGGTACTCACCAAGCCAGTATTGGTAAGCAATCGCCCCTTGATGAACGAACATGCCAAGTCCATTCACAACTGTTGCGCCTTTTTCTTCAGCCGCGCGTAAAAAAGGCGTCATTAATGGATTATACACAATATCCGCTGCAATTGCGCCTTCCGGAAACTTTTCAAGTGAGAACGGAAGGCTGAAGTCGCCCGTGCTCATCCCGGCAGGGGTCGTCTGAATGAAGATTTTATACGTATCAAGGGCACGTTCCGCTTCTTCAAGCGACACTGCCTCCCCTTGGCCCATCTCCTGTATGATGGCCTCTGCATTCCCCAATGTGCGGTTTGCGATTGTAATATGCTTATACCCGATTTGCTGAAGTGCAAAAGCGATGCCTCTCGCTGCGCCCCCTGCTCCAATCAAAAGCAGCCGCTCTTTCCGATAGTCCTCTCCAATGGCCTCCTCAAGCGACTTCACAAAGCCGGGGCCGTCTGTATTGTAGCCCTTCAGCTTGCCCTCTGCCGTCCGCACAACCGTGTTGACGGCCCCCATCTTCTCTGCCAGCTCATCCAGCTCATCTAAAAATGGAATGATTGATTGTTTATGTGGAATCGTCACGTTCCAGCCACTTGCACCAAGCAGCTTTAGGGACAGAATCGCCTGCTCTAGATCGTCCGGCTTCACATGCAACGGAATGTAGGCTGCATCTATCCCCTCTTCTTCATACCATGCCTGATGCATATCTGGCGATTTGGACTGTGCAATCGGGTCTCCAATGACCGCAAACCATTTTTTCATCTCAACTCATCCTTTTCAACTGACTATGTGCAACAATGATACCATTTCTATTCATATAGCTGCCGGGTGTCCTCGGCAAGAAGCAGCTCATAGGACACATCGGCAGCCTGATTGTTTGAACCTAAAAAATCTTCTCCTCCGTCAGATCAGCGAAGGTCGGATGAATACCTGTACCCCTTTTGGCGCATAAGCGGCGACCACGACATTTGCATGCTGTACGGTAATCCAGCCAAGCCCGGAGAACACGACATCCGTCTTCCCTTCCTTGATGGAGAATTCATGGCGGACAAGCTCCGGCAGCTTGTCGATATGGTCCGCTGTCGGGGGAGCCAAAAGCTCTCCTTTATGCTCGGCATACAGGTTGTCCGCCTTTTCAAGCTTCGTACGATGGATCGGTAAATCATTCGCTACATGCACCGTGAATGCCGAACGCTCGCCTTTTATGAAATCAAAGCGGGCAAGGGCGCCGATGAATAGCGTCTGCCCCTCATTCTGCTGGTACACCTTTGGCTTAATTTCTTTTTTCGGCATAATATATTTTAACTCAGTTGCGTCTAAATAATGTGCCATCTGGTGATGATTGATGATTCCGGGCGTATCGTAGAGCGCTGCACCGTCATCAAGCGGGATTTCGATCATATCAAGCGTCGTTCCCGGGAAGTGAGACGTCGTGATGACTTCCCCTTCACCCGTTGCCTGTTTGATGATGCGGTTGATGAATGTGGATTTGCCGACGTTCGTACAGCCGACGACAAATACATCCTGGCCGTTACGGTAGTGCTCGATTGCATCCGTCACCTCCGCCATTCCCTTTCCCTTATGGGCGGATACGAGCATGACGTCCACCGGATTCAATCCAAGTGCCTTCGCTTCGCGCTTCAGCCAGTTGATCACCTTGTTTGCCTTCACTGATTTCGGAAGCAGGTCCGCCTTGTTGGCAACAAGCAGTACCGGGTTTTTCCCGACGAACCGATGCAGACCTGGAAGCCAGCTTCCATTGAAATCAAATATATCGACGATTTTCACAATCAGCCCCTGTTGTTCTCCAAGCCCGTTCAATATGCGCAAAAAGTCATCATCCGTCAAGCTCACCGGCTGGATTTCATTATAATTCTTGAGGCGGAAGCAACGCTGGCAAATGACCGTCTCCTTTTCAAGGGATGAAGCTGGCGCATATCCAAGCCCGTTCTTGTCCTCTGTCTGGATTACTGCTCCACAGCCAATACAGTTTGGCATTTCATTCATTCTGATAAATCCTCCCACGTCTTAATTCCTTTTCGTTTTAAATCGTTGAACACGCGTCGCTCGACAAAGCGGTTGAAGCGCGTCACAAAGCCATCCGATTGTGCAACCGGACGAACTAAAATCGTATAGAGCTTCTGCCGCTTCGCTCCCATTACGTCTGTCAGCAGCTGGTCGCCCACCATCGCCACTTCGTCCCGCTTCAGCTTCAGACGGACAAGTGCCTGGTAGAAGCCCTTGCCGAGAGGTTTACGGGCACGCGAAATATAAGGAATGCCCAAAGGCTCCGCAAAGCATTTTACACGTTCTTCATTGTTATTGGAGGCGATGACGATACTGATCCCTGCATCCTGCATCCGCTTAAACCACGCAGCAAGCTCTTCTGTCGCATCTGCCCTGTCCCACTCGATTAGGGTGTTGTCCAAATCGGTGATAATTCCTTTAAAACCTTTCTCTTTCAACTTCTCTGGTGTAATATCGAACACTGTCGATACAAATTCATCTGGCAATAAATGATTATACAAGCCTAAATCTCCCTTGCGTTCATGATTATTGATTATAGCATATTTGCAAATGCTTCACCCATTCGGATGGTGCGGCCTGGTGCAACATTTTCACAAAATTCAACTGCATCTTCCTCAAACAGCATGACGACCGTGGACCCGAATGTAAAGTAGCCGATTTCTTCCCCCTTAGCCCATCCATCCGTCCTATTCGTCAATTGGATTGAATTCACAAACATCGCTCCTACCTTGATGAAGGCGATGTGCCGTTCCGGTGCGTATGCAAGCTCACTGATCATACGATAGTTATGGCTGATTGGTTTCTTGCCATACGTCAGGCCGAATTGGTTTACCGGATATGATTTTTGACCAAGTACATATTGGCGCACGACATCCGCATCAACCGGGCTATGGATGCGGTGGTAATCCGCAGGGCTCAAATAAAACACGATATACTTGCCGTTCCGGTAGACATCGGCACGCTCACTGCTGCCCAGCAGATCCACCAGGGAATAGGGTTTGTTCTTCACAAAGAATGTCATGCCGTCCCGGATATCGCCGAACGCCTCGATTTTTGCATCGACCGGACTGGCTAATACCGTTTCTCCTGGAGCGATGGGACGTACGCCCTCCTTGAGCGATCGGGTGAAAAATTCATGCAGGCTCCTAAAGTTCTCCATACTTTTTGAAACTTCTTCTATGTTAATCTCGTATACTTTACTGTAGTTTCGAATAAACTTTTTACTAAGGGCTGATGTTGCCAGCTTTTTTAGCAAGATGGAGCTGGTTCTGCCATTCGTGAGCTCAATCATGCATTGATAGATTTTTTCCTTCATCCGGTAGTCCTCCAACTATAAGTAAAAGGTTATTATAATTGTTTATTAGAACGATGGAAAGTAATTTTCATATAATTCATATGAGAACAACCTTTCTTACGCACCCATTTCAGAGTATAATAAAATAATAGTAAAGTGCAAAGGAGTGTTTCTTATGTTTCTTCTCCATAAGGTCGATATGACCTTGAAGAAAATAAAATCGAACGCTGCTAATTTAATTACAATACTAAACATGTCGTTTGGCGGTGCAGCCATCATGGCAACGCTGAACGAATTTTATAGTTATAGTGTTTTATTTATATTTATTGCGGCATTCCTCGATCGCTACGACGGCAAGGTGGCGAGGAAATTCAATCAGGAATCCGAATTGGGCAAGCAGCTCGATTCAATGGGGGATATCATTTCATTCGGCGTAGCCCCTGCCCTGCTGATGTACGAAGTGGCATTGATGGATTTCGGTGCGGCCGGAATGTTCATGGCCATCCTTTATATTTCCTGCGGTGCGCTCCGGCTGGCCCGCTTTAATGTGATGGAATCGAACGGCTATTTCGTAGGTCTGCCGATTACTGCTGCCGGTACGCTTCTTACGTTGTCGTTTTTCTTTTCGCCTATGCTATCTCCGGTCTTCTACATGTTCCTGTTCCCTGTCCTGGCCGTCATGATGATCAGTACATTTACATTGAAAAAAGTCTGACAAAAGGGTTGCGCAGATAAAATTATGCGTAGCCTTTTTTCATTTTCTGCGTTTTTTCGACATATACTGCGAAAAAGGAAAGGATGGCTCTGTGGGCATCATGGTATCGCTTCTTCAGCTATGGCTAGACTTCCCTTCACTGGTTGGCTATTTAAAGGGGCAGGCATTTTCCAAACCATTTACGCGTGAAGAAGAAAAGCAGGTACTTGACCGTTTTTTAGCCGGTGACGAGCAGGCCAGGCTCGATTTGATCGAACGAAATATGCGGCTTGTTGCACATGTCGTGAAAAAATTTCATCCGCCTCACGAGCAGCTTGACGACTATATTTCCATCGGCACAATCGGCTTGATGAAGGCAGTGGCAAGTTTCACCCCAAATAAAAAAACGCGGCTCGCCACGTATGCTGCACGCTGTATTGAAAATGAAATCCTGATGCATCTCCGGGCGCAGAAGAAGGTCCAGAAGGATGTATCATTATTTGAGCCAATCGGCGTCGATAAGGATGGGCAGGCTCTGCAGATCAGGGATTTGCTCCAGTTCGACGAAAAGCCCACAATCGACCAGATTGAGGAAAGAGAGCGCCATCAGCAGCTGTACCAGTATTTGCAGGTGCTCGATGCGCGTGAGCTGGAAATCATCACATTGCGCTACGGGCTGAACCAGATGAAGCCATTGACCCAGAAGGAAATCGCCAAGCAATTGGATATATCAAGGAGCTATGTATCCCGTATCGAGAAAAGGGCGCTCGTAAAACTGTACCAGCAGTTCAAGCACCATCAGGCATGATGATGGAAGATAGTTGAATTGTAAGGATTTCTGACTAAAGGCATCCATGCATCCCCCGATAAAATGCCATACCAATGGAAAGAGGACGTCCGAAAATCCTTCGGGACGTCCTCTTTGCGGCTTACTATGGCCCTCATGCGTGTTGTACCTACGATTGAATACAAACAGAGGGCTGGCCGATTAGTTTCAACCCCATCGGCCAGCCCTTTTTTAACTTTTATATTCCGCCACGTCCGCCGTGATGAACAGCATGAGTACAGCCGTTACCGCCATGGCAAGCGTCATAAAAAATACCATGTCCCTCTCCTCCTCAAGCACGCTGATTTCCTCCATCGTACCATGCAAAAGAACAGGTGACTGTGATTTTTTTAACACCTGGGGGAATTTTAGGTACCCTACAGCTTTTCGACTGTTTTCAGGACGATTGCAGTCGAATGCTTCGCCGCAACCGGAAGAAATTCATCAAAGCTGACGTTCGATTCTTTTCCGGCGATATCAGACAGCGCACGGATGACGACGAACGGCGTATCGAACTGGTGGCATACTTGCGCAACAGCCACCGCCTCCATTTCCACTGCCTTCATTTGCGGGAAGTATTCTCGTACTTTTTCCACGCGCACCGGGTCATTCATGAAGGAATCGCCGGAACAGATCAGTCCGATGCCGTACTGATGCTCTCCCAGCTCCGTCACCGCCTCACGCGCGACCTCCATCAGCTGCATATCCGCTTTATAAGCTGACGGCATTTGCGGGACTTGCCCCATTTCATATCCAAAGATCGTTGCATCCACATCATGGTGGCGCACCTCGTCGGAAATAACGACTGCACCTACCTCAAGCGCTGTATCATATCCACCCGCGGAGCCTGTATTGATGACGACATCCGGCTTGAACGTATGCAGCAGTAAAGTTGTCGTCATGGCTGCGTTCACCTTGCCGATACCCGACTTCACCAGGACTATTTCTTTTCCCTTATACGTACCTGTCGTGTACTCACTGTTTGCGATCGTTTCTGTTTTTGTGTTTTCCAATGTGGCGCGAAGCTGTTCGACTTCCTGCTCCATCGCCCCGATTACAGCTATTTTCATTATTGATTCCTCCATTTCAAGACACTCTATTTAACATAATCAATCAAGTAGACCCATGTCAAGCTAATCAGAATGCAAGGGATGTCTCTTTTGTGACGAGGAGGGTGTCATTTTGAGGCAAGCAGCGCTGGAAGAATGCGCTTATCGGCTATCTGGCTAATATGTCCCTTCAAGCGTATTCAGCACCTCTACCTGCTGAGGCATCCACCCTTCTCCTTCCACCCATCCAATCGCCACTCTGTATTTTTGTTCCTTATCATTAGAAGAGATGACGGCGATGGCGGATTTGGCATTGCCGTTATTTTTGATGGACCAGAGGATGCTGTCCTGTTGTTCAAGCGGGATGACCGAATAAATGGCATTCAGCTTCTCCTCGTAATCAATATGTCCTTCTGTAAACGTTGAGGTATGCTCGCCTGTTTGGGCTGTCGGGTACGGCTCCCAAGCCTCGCTCGTCCATACCTCATCCACCCCCGGCTGATTCGAAGAAGAGACGACAGGGGTGCTGCCCTCGCCCTCTGCAGGTTCATCCTCTATAGGCTCCTGCTCCTCATCTTGCTGGGACGGCTCCTCGGCACTCGTTCCCTCCTCCTCTTTTTCTTTTTCTTCCTCAGGCTTCGTTTCCACCGGTGTTTCCTCCTCCGGCCCCTCAATCGCCTCCTGTTCTTCATTCCCTGTGAAAATGACGAACAAACTAATGACGATCAGTACAGAAACAATCCCAATCAAATAATTTAATAGGCGGTTCATTTTATCTTGTTTGCGTCTTGTTGTACGTCTAGCAGGCTTTGAATGGTCCAAATGCTCTTTCTCTTTATTACTCATGCATATCCCCTTCCTTCATGCCATTTTACCAACACAGCATAGTGCATGCTTATTGGCAGCATACAATTCTTCTCATTCGAACACCATCTTCAAATCGGAGCCTCCGCTTCAAAAAAATCTCCACTTGATAGGACTCTCTATAAAAAAAGTTGTTCCCGCCAACCAACGGAAACAACTTTATTATATTATTTAATTTCCAAAATAACGACTTCCATCTCGCCGCCAGGAGTCGTAATTTTCACCTTGTCGTTCAGTTTATGGCCCATCAGTGCTTTAGCCATCGGTGAATCGTTCGAAATGCGCCCTTCCGATGGATCTGCTTCCGCTGAACCGACGATTTTATATGTTTCAGGCTCGCCTTCCGGTTCCCCGTCTTCCAGTATATCGAAAGTCACGGTACGGCCAAGTGATACTAATAGCTCTGTATTGTCATCCTGCTCGTCCGAGATGATTAGGGCATTGCGGAGCATAGATTCGATTGTGGAAATACGTCCCTCTACAAAGCCTTGCTCCTCTTTTGCCGAATCATATTCGGAGTTCTCCGAAAGGTCGCCGAAAGAGCGGGCAGTCTTGATGCGTTCCACCACTTCTTTACGTTTTACCGTTTTTAAATATTCTAATTCTTCCTCTAGCTTCGCTTTTCCATCCAATGTCATTGGATACTGTTTTTCATTTGACAAAATGCTCACTCCTTCATCATCCTTGAAAACATTACTATTACACCTTACTGGCTTAAATGCAATTGTTTTCTGTTAGAAATAGTTATACATAACATAAAACCCGACTAGTAGCTATGTATATGACAACGCACGTCCAAAAAGACATGCGCCGTCACTATTGCTTATAGTCGAATTTTTATGGGTATGTTTATGAATCATCATCTTGTTTTTATACAACATAATGAATGTAAATATTGACAATACCAATACATCATATTATACAATCGAGTCGGTTTCAAGAATTGTTTTAATTTTTGTAACCATCAAATCGATGGCAACACCGTTGTCGCCGCCTTCAGGGATGATGACATCAGCATAGCGCTTTGTAGGCTCGATGAACATATTATGCATCGGGCGGACTGCCGTCAGATATTGTTCAATCACTGAGTCTGCTGTACGTCCACGTTCCTGGATGTCACGCTGGATGCGCCGTATGATGCGTAAATCCGGGTCCGTATCTACAAATAGTTTGATATCCATCAGCTCACGAAGACGCTCATCCTCCAGCACAAGGATGCCTTCTACAATGATTACGTCTTTCGGTTCGACATGGATGACTTCATTTGCACGGGTATGCTGGACATAATCATATACCGGCTTGTCAATCGGCTGACGATTCAGCAGCTTGTTGACATGCTCGATCAACAGGTCTGTATCGAATGCCAGTGGATGGTCGTAGTTCGTCTCTAGACGCTCCTCGAAGGTCATATGGCTTTGGTCTTTATAGTAATAATCCTGTTCGATAACGACAACGGAATGTTCGCGGAATACTTCATAAATGGCGCGCGTCACGCTTGTTTTACCCGAGCATGATCCACCGGTGATTCCGATGACTACTGGACGCTTGTTCATTACTTCTTGTTCTCCTTTCGCATCATGTTGTAAGCATGAAGCGGTCGATCTACCTTAAATTTGATGATTTGCAGCGGGTGGCGGGCAACATCTAGTTCATTGCCCTCCTCATCCCAGATTTGTCCCACTGTCATTTGGAATGTTTCAATATCCGGGCCGAAGAATTCCACCGTGTCGCCCGGTTTGAAATAGTTGCGCTGCTCGAGCGTCACCATTTGCGTTTCTTCATCATAATCGAGCACAAGACCGGCAAAATCCCATTTCGGTTTTGATGCGTGGAAGCCGAACATTTGCTGCTTGTAGCTCGGCTCAGACTCGAAGAAGGATGAAGCCGTAGCACGAATCGCACAGCGGGACAGTTCTTCCAGCCACTCTTTTTTGATCTGGAAGTTTTCCGGATCTGCACAATAGGCATCGATTACTTTCCGGTATACGGAAATAACCGTCGCTACATAGTGGATTGATTTCATCCGGCCTTCGACTTTTAATGAATCGATGCCAAGCTCGATCATATGCGGAATCGACTCAATCAATTTCAAATCTTTCGGACTCATCGCGAATGGCGCATCGCCCTCTTCAAATAACGGCACTTCTTCACCGTCTTTATCTTCATATAAATCATAATCCCAGCGGCAGGACTGGCAGCAGCCGCCGCGGTTTGAATCACGTGCCGTCATATGGTTCGAAAGCACGCATCGTCCTGAATAGGCGATACACATCGCCCCGTGAACGAATGCCTCGATTTCGATGTCCACTTCCTCTTTCATCTTCTGCATTTCTTCGGCGCCTACTTCACGTGCCAATACGACACGGTGAAGGCCCTCTTCCTTCCAATACTTGACCGCCTTCCAGTTCGAAAGGGACTGCTGCGTTGAAAGGTGGATTTCCAGCTTCGGTGCAACACGGCGGCATGTTTCAATGATCAACGGATCCGCCACGATGATGCCTGTCACGCCAGCGCCTTCGATTGCCTGCAGGTATTCCTCGAGCCCGTCCATATTTTCATTATGGGCGAAGATATTCGTCGTTACGTACACAACAGCGCCGTACTTCTTAGCAAACTCTACCCCTTCACGCATTTCTTCAATCGTGAAGTTGTCCGCGTTTGAACGCAGACCGAATTCCTGACCGCCGATGAATACTGCATCCGCCCCGTAATGAACGGCTATTTTTAGTTTTTCCAAGCTTCCAGCCGGCGCTAAAAGCTCGGGCTTTTTCACAATGACGCGCTTGCCATCTTTTGTTTCACGAATTTTTTCGTTTTGAATTAACTGTAGCATGTAAGCCGCTCCTTTCTAATACACTGTTTCTTTGAAGATGAAGCCAGTATCGAGTGGACGCAATGCTGGTTGAATGTCTTCAATTTGTGCAAGTAAATCATCTTTGATGTCTTCATATGCCTCTTCGCCCTCATCGAAGTATGCATCGATTGCCTGGCGGTAAAGGCTTGTCACTTTCACAATGTAGTCATACGAATGAAGGATGCCGTCAAATTTCAACGAGTCGATGCCCGCTTCGAACAATTCGCCCAGCTCATCGATGATGCACATGTCGTTCGGTGAAAAGATGTGCGTGCCGTTTACATCCTCGTAAATCGGGTATTTATTTTTACGTTCCTTGTCATGAAGGAACATGTTTTTGTTTTCCTTGCGGTTTTCCACTTCCATCGCCTGGTCACGGTACAGGAAGTAGTTGCCCAATAGCGAGCGCTTGGATTGGAACATGCAAGTCATCCCGTGCACCTGCACTTCGATTTCCGTTTTTGCATTTTCCTTGATTTCAAGCACTTCATCCAACGATAGCTCACGCGCTAAAACAGCACGCTTGCTGCCGCGTTCGCCCCAATAGTTCACCTGGAACCAGTTCGTGGCAATCGTTTCCGGATTCCAGTGCAGCGGAATCGTGATGCCCAGCTCACGTACGGCCATGACAACGGCAGGATCGCCGAAAACTAAGGCGTCCACACCGATTCGCTGCATTTCCTTCAAATATCCATCCAAAGCATCCAATCGGTCATTGTGGAACAGCGCATTCACCGCCACATATACTTTTTTTCCCGCTTCGTGGATGAGTTTTGTCGCTTCTTCGACTTGTGCGACAGTAAACTCGCCCGCTAAACGCAGGCCAAATTTTTGTTCCCCAATTACAAACGCATCCGCGCCGGCCTCGAGCAGGTCCTTTACGTGTGCAACAGATTGCGGTGTTACTAATAATTCTGGTTTCTTCACCCTTGTCACCTCTTCAAACAAATTAACAAGCCGTCCCCGACCGGGAAAAAAGCACTCGTGTAGTCAGGATGCTCCATGACCCAATCGGTAAACGCCTTTAAGTTTCGAATCATCGTTCTTTTTCTTCTCGGTACTTCCTTGATATCCAGATCAGACAATCCGTGCATATACATATTATCGATGTACAGCACGCCGCCTGAAGGTACAAGCGGTGAATATTTCTCAAAAAACTTTTGATACTGGCCCTTTGCAGCATCAATGAAAACCGCGTCATAAGTAGAATGGATGTCCTCCACTTCCACCTCCAACGCGTCCCCCTCAACAATCGTAATCCGGTCTGCCGCCTCACAACGTGCCACGAATGCACGTGCATGGGCAGCGCGCTCTTCATCACGCTCAATCGTGACGATGTTCGCATCCGGCAGCGCCATCGCCATGCGTATGGCAGAATATCCGATGGCCGTGCCTATTTCCAGAATGGTTGCCGGCTTTTGGATGCGCAGCACTTGATTCAATGCTTCAATGCCGGAAAGCTGCATGATCGGCACATGATGCTCGGCCGCAAATCGCTCCATCTCCAGCAGCAGCTCATTCCGAGGCCGAATAAAGGATTCAATATAAGCATCAGATAATTCCATCTAGAAAACCCCTTATATAATTAAAAAGTGCATTCCTTCCCTCCTGCTCCATTCGTGGCAGGCCGGTACAGATGCCTAGTAGAAAATCGCTGCAAGCCTACAATGACGTTTACAAACAAAAAAGACGAAACGGTATGTTTACGTCCATGAATTGTATGGCTATTAAGGACAAAAAAATCACAATTTATGATAGCACGAAAATAGAAGGAATGCGAATAATCTTTACTCGATTCCTTCTATTCGAACATTGATGCTATTCTATATATTTTGATACATTGTTCAGATGTTCCTCATACGTCTTTGCAAAATGGTTGTTTCCTTCTTTATCTGCAAGGAAGTAAAGGTACTCTGTATCGCTAGGGCTGATTGCCGCTTCAAGTGAGCTCTTGCCCGGAGAAGCGATAGGACCTGGTGTCAATCCCTTATTTTTATACGTATTATACGGATGCTCCACTTCTAGGTCTTTATACAGCACGCGATCCTTATGCTCGCCTAGCGAATAAAGGACGGTCGGGTCCGTCTGTAGCGGCATGTCAATCTCCAGACGGTTATAGAACACGCTGGCAATCGTTTCGCGGTCTGTCAAGGCTGTCGCCTCCTCCTCGAGCAGAGAAGCGAATGTGACGAACTCATGGACCGTCATCTCGCGTTCTGTGTATCCTTCCTTATACCCCAGCACCATCTCATTCATGGAAGAAATCATCGTTGTCACAATTTCATCAAGCGTCGGATTCTCTACATAGAACGGATAGGTAGCCGGATATAGATAGCCTTCCAGCGCATAGCGGACATTTTCACCTAAAATCTCCTGCGTCAGCAGATCCGGATATTCCGCCATCATCGTTTGGATGAATGTCTCATCCGTCACTTTTTCCATGAATTCCTCGGCTGTATAGCTCGTCTTCTTTTCAATGACCTTGGAAATTTGTTTAAGTGTCAGACCTTCCGGCACGGTAACTGTGAACACTGGCTCCCGGTACACTTTCCCTGTTTTTAAGCTTTCAATAATTTCATCAAGCGTCATCGCCTTGGACATGGTATAGTCGCCAGCCTGGAACGACGATTCATTTTTGAACTTTGCATAGTATTTGAAGATGCTCGCACTTTTTACGATGCCGCTCTCCTCTAATATATTGGAAATCGCGGTCACTCCTGAGCCCATCGGAATTTGGACAGCCACTTCCTCCGTCGATTCCGGATCTACCGGTTCAAGCGCTGATTTTATGTAGCTGAAGGCTACGAAGCCGCCAATTGAAAACAGCAGTAAAAAAACAAGGGCTATGATTGATACGAGTTTGCGCACGATTTTGACCTCACTTTTACGCTCGTTCATTTTTTCCATCATTTCTTGCTTCATTGATTCTTTATCCACGGGTTCCCCCCCTTTTTTCTCTCTCAATATGATACAAGATTTTCAATAGGGAGACAAACAAAACATAAAAAGCGCTCCCCTGTCCTGTCGGGGAGCGCGTGAACTTATTGTTCCGTCGATAGGGAAGCAAGCACTTTTTCCACCATTGCCCATTCTCCATCCGTTTCAATCGGAAGCAGGTTGGCTACGGCGCCGTTTTCATCGGCAACATACCCGGCGGCGAATACTTCCTTCTTCTCTTCATCATCCGCAAGTCCGTAGAATAGATAGTTCTTCCCTTCATTCTCGAAGCGGTATAGGACTTCACATACAATCTCTTCTCCGTCTTCGCCAATGACAGTGAAGTAGTTCATCTGGTCTTCGCTGAATTCCGCATAGACTGTATTCAGCACTTCCTCTACCATCGCCCATTCTTCTTCCGTTTCAAGATCCTCAAACCCCGCCATTTCACCGTTCTCGTCCAATTCATAACGAAGTGCCGTCACATCCGAGATGCTTTCCCCTTCTTCATCGACAAGGGTGAATAATACATAGGAATGGTCGTCTGTTTCAAAATTGAAGACGACTCGGCAACGCTGCTCCTCACCTGCATCATTTTTTAAAATAAAGATTTGTTCATCCATTCCATCTTCCTCCTAAAGTAGAAAACAGAGCGAGCGTGATGCCCACTCTGTTTTCCTTTGTATAATGAAATTCCCTCAGGGTGCTTCTAGCCACCCTGTGTAAATCCATTCTATTCTTCGTCTTCTTCCTCTGCGTTAAGTGCATCTTCTCGCTGTGCAAGGAAATCTTCGATGAACTCCCACTCTTCATCCGTTTCAATCGGTAAAAGTTCACCGTCTTCGCCATTCTCTGAAGGCTCGAATGCGTATGCATGGATTTCCACATAGCCTTCCTCATCTTCTGAGCCTACCAATGAATACAGCACATAGTTTTTATCGAAACGCTCCGAGTACACTGTATCCAGGATTTCGCACAGCTCCTCTTCACCTTTCTCATTAATGATTGTTAAGTAGCGTTCTTCGTTTTGCTCTGTCATATCATGACCTCTTTTCCAATATTTTATAGACTGCCGCTTTTTCAGACGGACAATGCATTGCCCTTACGGAACAATTAATTTTTGCTGTCCAAGTATCCCTGAAGAATCATGACAGCCGCCATCTTATCAATGACCTGCTTGCGTTTTTTACGGCTTACATCCGCATCAATCAGCATACGCTCCGCCGCCATTGTCGTCAGACGCTCGTCCCAAAGCTTGACCGGCAGACCGAACGTCTCTTCCAAAAGCTTTTTATAGCTCTCAGAAGCTTCCCCGCGTGGGCCGACTGTGTTGTTCATGTTTTTCGGATAGCCAACGACGAATTCTGTGACAGCATACTCCTTGACGAGCTCCTTGATTCTCTCAATGCCGAATTCGCCTGCCTCCTCATTGATTTTCACAGTCTCGATGCCTTGTGCCGTCCAGCCAAGAGCATCGCTAATTGCAACGCCGACCGTTTTTGTGCCGACGTCTAATCCCATAATTCTCATTTGTTCGCCTCGGTATTCTTCTTAATATAAAACTTCACGAGCTCCTCGAGGATCTCGTCGCGCTCAAGCTTGCGAATTAAATTACGTGCGTCCTGATGGCGAGGGATGTAGGCAGGGTCACCGGATAAAAGGTAGCCTACAATCTGATTCGTAGGATTGTAACCTTTTTCCTCCAACGCTGCATACACCTTCAGCATGACTTGCTTCACTTCTTCTTCCATTGATTCTTCAGGAAAATTGAATTTCATTGTTTGATCAAAAGAACTCAAGAATCCGCACCTCGCTTTCAGAAATAAGGAGACGGATTCCTCCATCTCCATTTCTTTTCATTATAACCGAACTTTACCCTTAATTAAATGGATTTAACGTAATCATACACAGAATTTAACGCTTCATCAAGTTTTGCAACTTCTTTGGCACCGGCCATTGCCATATCCGGACGGCCGCCGCCTTTTCCTCCACATTGTTCTGCCACTGATTTTACGATATTGCCCGCATGGTAGGCACCGCCAACGATGTCCTTCGTCACCCCGGCACAAAGCATGACTTTTTCTCCGTCAGCCGCACCAAGTACGATAACAGCAGATTCCATCTTCGCTTTCAGGTCATCCATCATTTGGCGAAGCTGGTTGTTGTCTTTTGCCTCTACACGCGTGGCCAATACTGTCACATCGCCGATTTTTTGCGCTGCGTCCAATACCGCACCCGCTTGTGCATTGGCGATTTTTTGTGAAAGGGATTCATTTTCGCGCTGCAGCTCTTTATAGTCCGCCTGCAGGCTCGCTACACGCGTGGCTACATCTTTCGGATTCGCTTTCAGAAGGGCCGCTGCTTCAGCAAGAATCGCTTCCTCTTCCTTCACAGCTTCGTATGCCGCTTTCCCCGTAACTGCTTCGATACGTCGCGTACCAGCGCCGATACCGCCTTCCGACACGATTTTGAAGAAGCCGATTTCCGAAGAACGGGCAACATGCAGTCCACCGCAAAGCTCGATGGAATAATCGGACACCGCTACCACACGAACGACATCACCGTACTTCTCACCGAATAAAGCCATAGCGCCCATTGCTTTCGCTTCATCGATTGCCATTTCACGGATGACCACTTCGATGTCATCCCAGATTTTTTCATTTACCGCACGCTCAACTTGCGCCAGCTCCTCTTTTGTCACCGCGCCAAAGTGGGAGAAGTCAAAACGAAGGCGGTCAGGTCCTACATAGGAACCGGCCTGCGCTACATGGTCGCCCAACACATCTTTCAATGCACGATGCATCAAGTGTGTCGCTGTATGGTTTTTCAAGATTAATTTCCGTTTTTCAACGTCCACTGCAGCCTTCACTGTATCGCCTACATGCATTTCACCGGACTCGATGACGACTGTGTGAAGCGGTTGGCCGTTCGGTGCTTTTTGTACATCCTTGACAATCGCCTTGAATGTATCAGACTCAATTACACCTGTATCGGCGATTTGTCCACCCATCTCTGCGTAGAACGGCGTTTCAGAAAGGATAACCAGTGCTTCCTGACCCTCTGAAGCGGTTTCTGCACTCTGTCCTTCCACAACGATGGCCGCAACCTTACCTTGTGCTTCAAAGGCATCATAAATGTATGTTGAAGCTTGTGTTAAGTTTGCCAATACTTCGTTTTGCACCTGCATGGAATCTACATCTGCACGCGCGTTGCGAGCACGTTCGCGCTGCTCTTCCATCGCCGTCTCGAAGCCTTCGTGATCGACCGTCATGCCCGCTTCTTCCGCATACTCTTCCGTCAATTCAATCGGGAAGCCGAATGTATCGTATAAACGGAATGCATCTGCTCCCGGAATGACCGTTTCACCTTTTTCTTTTTGTGATGCAATGACCTCTGACAGGATTGAAAGTCCACCATCAAGTGTTTCGTGGAAGCGGTCTTCCTCGTTTTTGATGACACGTTGGATGAATTCGCTCTTCTCTGCCACTTCCGGATAGAAGTCCTTCATAATCTCGCCGACAGTCGGCACCAGCTTATACATGAACGGCTTTTCGATGCCGATTTGTTTTGCATAGCGAACCGCACGGCGAAGCAGGCGGCGAAGCACATAGCCGCGGCCTTCATTTGAAGGAAGCGCACCGTCCCCGATGGCGAATGCCACTGTACGGATATGGTCGGCGATGACCTTAAACGGTGTGTTGATGTCTTCCGTAGAGCCGAAAATCTCTTTTAGGTCCACTTCATGCGGACGCTTGTATTTGCGGTTTGCAAACTCCTCCACTTTTTCAATAATCGGCATGAATAGGTCTGTATCAAAGTTTGTCGGTACATTTTGAACAACCGATACGATTCGCTCAAGCCCCATGCCTGTATCGATGTTTTGCTTTGGCAGTGGTGTATACGTGCCGTCCGGATTGTGGTTGAACTGGGAAAATACCAGGTTCCAGATTTCCAGATAGCGCTCGTTCTCCCCGCCAGTGTACATTTCCGATTCTGGCGTATCCCCTTCATATTCCTCGCCGCGGTCATAGAAAATTTCCGAGTTCGGACCAGATGGACCCTCACCGATGTCCCAGAAGTTCCCCTCCAAACGGATGATTCGCTCCTCCGGGATACCAATTTCCTTATGCCACACATCGTAGGCTTCCTGATCTTCCGGATGGATTGTCACCGATAACTTTTCAGGATCAAAGCCCATCCAGCGTTTATCTGTAAGAAACTCCCACGCGAAATGAATGGCTTCTTTTTTAAAATAATCTCCAATAGAGAAGTTCCCCAGCATTTCAAAGAATGTATGGTGGCGTGCTGTTTTCCCTACATTTTCAATGTCGTTTGTACGAATTGATTTTTGCGCGTTCGTAATGCGTGGGTTTTCAGGGATGATACGGCCGTCAAAGTATGGCTTTAATGTCGCAACACCTGAGTTGATCCATAATAAAGATGGGTCATTGATTGGTACAAGAGGTGCAGATGGCTCATGGTGATGATTTTTTTCTTTAAAGAATTCCAAATACAGACGACGAATTTCTGAAGCTTTCATTTGTTGTATTCCTCCTATTAGTTAGTACATGATGAATGGAAGTACGCCTTCCTTTGCTGGGGCCAAATAAAAAAGCCCCCATCCCAAATAAGGGACGAGGACTGTTGTCTACGCGGTACCACCCTAGTTTACAAATTGATCCACAAAGGCCTGTCAGCCGATCAATTTGCATCTCTAGCACTTGTAACGTAAGTGAACGGCAGGGATTAGCTGCACTCAGGAGTAGCTTTCGGTTGCGGTCCGTGGAGGTTCTTTCAGCCTAAGGAAACCTCTTTCTAATCACTGGATCGTCAACTTACTCTTTCCATCAATGTATTGTTCCATATTCTGCTTCTGATTATATAAAAAGCGACTTATAGTGTCAATGATGGAGCTGTAAAATATTCTTTTCATTTTTTGAGTTCAATCGGTCCCTTGTTCATTTCAAACGTCCCGTCCTCATACAACACCGGGGACTTTTCCGAGCCGCCGCGGGAATAGCGCTCCACCTGGCTGATGACCATCTCACCTGGTCTTGTAAAGTCGATATGCGCAATCGCTATCCAGTGGGCGAACCAGTTATGTTCATAAAAGGGCACCGTCACTTGCTGCCCCATTTGATTATCGATAACCGCCTTCATTCTCTTAGAATTCAAGCCATTTGACAGCCCTCTATTAGCCGCAAACAGGACATATTTCAGCTTTTCCGGCTGATGGATGATGATTGTTTCCTTAGCGGCCGTTTTTGAATCTCCGCCCAGCGTAATATAGGGGGCACTGGACGGGCTGCCCAGATGGCGATCGTACACTTTGCCGCTTTCGCCCGTCTGTAGCACATAAAAGCAATAAAGGTCCAGATCCTTCCTCGCATCGGCCCATTCAAGCGTTGCTACAACCTTCATTGACCTTTGAATCGATGCCGACTGGCTTTTGGCCAATGTGACAGCTAGAGAAACCGGCTTCGTGGCCACTGCTTGCGGAGATGCCGGCGTTGGGGCCGGCTGTGCAGGCACTTGTTGCTGCATGGCAGGCGGCTTTGGTGCTGCTACTTCCTCCTGCACCTCATCTTCGGCAACCTGGAGCCCGAAGTTTTCGCAAAGCGCTGTCAATCCACCGAAAAATCCACTGCCGACTGCATTGAACTTCCATTCCCCATTATGTAGGTACAGCTCCCCAATGACGACAGCCGTCTCTTGTTCAAGCGTTCCTTTAAATGAAAACTCATGCACCGTTTGATTCGTCTGCGCATCCTCTATGAACAGCTTCGCATCCCCGATGTCACGGAAGCGCAAATCCTGTTCATCCCCTTCATGTATGGTCAGTGTCAGCGCGATTTTCTCGATACCGTATGGAATCTTCAGGAAATCAATATCGATGGCCCCTTCATTATGACGGATGCTCCGATAGCCGACTGAACCATCGACGCTTTGCGGCTGCCCATAAAAAATGAAGTGCTCATCCTTCAGACAACGATCGCCTGCATGAAGCAGGAAGGCTGAAATGTCCAAATCCATCTCCTTTTCAGGCTGCCACTGTATGCGAAATCTGAATGACTTGGCTGTGTTATTTTTCGTTATATCTACTTTTTGACCCTTTTTCAACTCCATCGCTCTAACCCCCTGTCTTTTTCTTCAAACAATCCCTTTTACGGCAAATGGAAATGCTGCCGAAAATAGAGAAAGCGAAACCCTTTTGTTTATGCTAACGGCTTTCTTCTATACTATTTTATATCAAGTATAGCTATTACCTCTTAAAAAAGGGAGCTTCTAAAAAGTTTTTTTGGCTCTTCACCAAAACATGTACTTGACTGCACATTGCACTACGGGTGGACGCTTTGCTCTGCATTGAAAGCGTAGCGGCATATGCACTCGCCACCCTTCGCTCCATGTGCTTTTTCTTTTGACAAGAACAGATTTCAGTATTGAGCCGTTGTTTTGAGAGACTATTCAGAATGAGCAGATGGCATTTGAAGTTGCCTGCTACAGGCGGGTGGAATCCCAGTAGCTAAATAAGCAAGTAGCGAAAGCAGGCTGCCCGTCAATTTACAATCTTGCGGGCAGCCTGCTCTTACATTCTATTCCTCATTTTCCGGCATATCTACTGTCGATGCAGCAGGAATGTCATTCGAAAAGTCGATTTGAATCATGACCGGGTCATGATCGGATGCACGCCCGGCTGCCTCTGTAAAATCGGCATTTACATGCAGGACATCGATATCCGTCTGCCGGGCGAGGTTGGAGCTGACCAGGATATGGTCGAGCACCTGGGAATTCCCCTGGTAGATATACGTGTACCTGTCACCCAGCGGCAGGTCCTTCATTTTGTTGTGCATACCTGCTTCTTCTAAAATAGTTAACGCAGCCGAGAATTCGTAATCATTGAAATCACCTAGCGCTATGATGTTTGCATCCTCATTTTCCGCTTTAATATCCGTAATGAAGCCTGCTACCACATGCGCAATTTTCTTCCGTTGCACTTCACTGCCCAGTACAACCGGCTGTGTGGCGCCGAACAAGCCCGTATCTCCTGATTTGGAGTTCCAATGGTTTGCTATGACGACTACACTTTCTCCGTTAAATGAAAACTGGGCGGCGATCGGCTTGCGGCTATTGTCAAACGCCTCGTTCGTCGGGTCGATGCGTCCTGGGTTCAATGTCAGGGAACCATCTTCATAGACTGTCGCTTCATTCGCCTTGCCAGGTGTACCTTCCAGCGACACCCGTGCAGGATTGTACAGGAAGCCGACACGGATGTTCGCTCCCGGCGCACCGCCATCCTGATTATTCTCAGGGTCGATATTGGCATAGGCATACGTGATGCCCGTCTTCTCCTCGATCAAATCGATCAGGCGTTGGTAGCTCTCAGCGGCTGACACCGTCCCGTCATTGACGGATCCGTTGTTATCCTGCACTTCCGTCAGTCCGACGATATCCGGTGTATTCATTCCATTGCCGATTGCTTCTGCTAACCGGTCCGCCTTTTCGTCCGATGTTTCAGATTCGTTGTTCGAGAAGTTCTCCAGGTTATAGGATGCCACTGTCAATTCATCCTCTGCAAACTCAATCGTCGTTCTTTCAGGTCGGCTGGCACCCGCTGCATGGATTGACTGTACAGAGGCGAGGTCGGCATGAATCTTGTAATTTGTATAGGAGTTTCCTACGACACCCGTAATCGTTCCGTTGAATGCATCCCCGGTATTGACGTTGAAATTGCGGGCCGTGCCATTCGGCTCCAGGCGGAATTGGATGCGTTCGGGATTGGCATCTTGCGCCGTCAAGACGATACCGCCGTTTTGCGTATCCGTCTCGGCCGTCTGCAATACCGTTACGATATCCCCGTATTCCTGAGGGGCCACAGCCTTGACGTTCGTTACAGATACCCGCATTCCCTCAATGCTTTCCCAGAAATCAATGGCATCCTCATGCGGATCAAATACGGAAAAGCTGTCATTATCGATGACGGACGGATTAAAGGACGATTCATCGATGATAAAGGCTTGCGGCAGCTCATTGCCCCGCGAAAGGATGGACACCTGGCCGCCCCGGTCGTTGCGTGCGTTGATTTGTGTAGTCGTCAAATCCCCTGCATAGCCATCATAGACGTATTCCGATACGGTACCTGTTACCGCCACTTTATCGCCAATCTTCACATCATAGCCATTGGAGCCTGCGTAAACGAGAATTCCCTCTGAAGTAAGGGGATTATCGTCCGCCTCTTCATCAGGCGTCTGTATCGTAAAGTACCGGGCCCCCTTCAGCTCAAACATGTATGTTACAATGCCTTCCACGTCCTGGACGGTTTGATTCTCAAAGGCAGTTTGGTGACCCTCCCCTTGTATATCATGGATTCTGATGCGGTCCGTCACCTCATATTCGAATGTCTTGACTTCGCTGAATGTCCCGTCGGCCGCCCTCACGACTGCCTTTAGTACCGTATCCTGGTCAATCGTGATTGGCGCTGTATATTCCCGGCCATCCTCCCGCGGATCCGAGCCATCCAGCGTATAGTAGATTTTCGCATCCGCCGTCGTTGTCGTCAGCACTACATCCACCGCTCCCACGATGATGCCTCCTGTATGAGAGGCCGTTACCGGACGCAGCACGCTCGAATCAAGCTTGAGATCGTCTGCCGAACGAGGGAGCAGCTGATAATCCTCGTTGTACTGCTGGATGACACCCGTAATCGATTCATAGGCGGCACCAACTTCTATTCCGAGCGAGCCGTCTTCATCCCGCAGCACTTTTTGCACGCCGTCTACTTCGATTATAAAATTATTTGGTCCGCCTGATACTACACGCACATTTTCAAGCTTCACTAGCTTTGATTCATTTGTTTCGTCCATCTGATCGCCCGTAATGACGGTCGGTTCAAGAGGGATGCCCTCACTTTTTTCGTTAAGGGCTACATTCTGCAGCTGCAAAAGGTTGCGGTATTCACCTAACGTTCCTGTTAATGTGACCATATTACCAACAGCTACATCCAAGCTTTCATATACGGTGATTGCCGCAGTCTCGTCCTCCACCGTCAAGGTGTTCTTCAATTTTGCCGTCACTGTCCCTTTGATGCTCACCGTTTCGCCAATTCCGGCATTCCGAGCCTGCTCGATGGAGACCACTTCTTGAGAAGGAGCTTCCGGCTCGTCCTCAACCGGGCCATGACTGCCTAGCATATGGAATGTATCGATTGGGTAGGCCTTCCACTGCTCTGCAATGGCGAATTCGTCCATCGGGTCTTTATCACCTGTTGCTGATAGACGCACGAGCGTTTTGTTTTGAGAGGATACCTCCCCCTCCACCCATGCATCACCCGGGTCGTAGCCCAGCTGCCCAAATGAATCGACAATTTCTTCTCCCCTTTTTAACAGAAGAACATCGTCCCCATTGAAATTCACTGCCGAAGACGTCATGTCCCCCTTTGCCTGCAATGCTTCATTCGCCAGTGCATGGACGAGCACAAGCGTCTTTCCATCGGCAAGCGTCAGCCCTTCAAACGTTTGTGTATTCTGAACCGTCGTTTTACCGTTCGTATATAGCTCCAGCCTATAATCGGATAGATCGATTGCTTGACCTGTCCCATTATAAAGCTCGATTGCCTTGTTGTTGCTGCTTCCTTCTATATATTCTGAAATGAGGATGTCACCAGGGCTTTCAGGCATGTCCGCCGCATCCATGATCCGTCCTTCCGTTTTTGCCGGGATGGCGCTGAGGCCGATTAGATGGTCGCGGAAATTCTCCCAATCGGATAGCCCTAAATCCGTCACGCGTCCTTCGCCATATGCTTTGGCGAACACTTCATAGCCGTCTCCGCCTTTTGCCGTGAACGCATTCGTAGCAACCTTGTACATTTTTCCTTCCAGGATATCCGCAAAGCCGCCATCCTGCTGCTGTACCTGAACGGAAATGATGCGCTTCCCGACCGGCTTCCTACTGTCGAATACGACCTTGGCCCCCGCTACATGAAGGAAGCCGCCGTTTTCATTTGGATACGCTGATACGCTGTGTTCAAACGCCGCCTTGATTTCCGCACCGGACAGGCGCATCGTCGCGAGCGTATTTCCAAAAGGCAGCACGCTGATGACCTCTCCTACGGTAATCGGACCCGCATCAATCCCGTTTCTGATGCCCCCGCCATTCTGGAATGCCATGACAACTTCCCCATCGTATTGACGCGCTTTTGCGAGCATTCCGTCCGTAATGAGGTTGCCTAGCGGCGTTTCATTTTTCCTCACGCTCGGCTTTGCTGGGTCTCCTCCTGTACGGGGATTTTCTAGAGGCTGGTCTAGCGTTACGCCGATTTCAGTCTGCTGCAGCTCCTCTATCTTCTGTTGGTACGGCTTCAGCAGCGCAGCCGCCTCTGGGTCATCTTCATAATCTGCTGTAGCAATCAGCTCGCCCTCATATTCGGTAATGACGCCTTTTTTATCGAAGGAAACATCCAATGCCCCTACATAGTCGCCATATTGATACGCTTGCACAATGACTGTCGGCTCTTGTCCCTCGTCGACCACAAACGGCTCTTCCAGCTTCGTATGGGAATGTCCGCCGATGATGACATCGATGCCGTCCACATACCTTGCAAGCTGCTGATCATTGTCGATTTCCGAATTGTCATCGAAGCCGATATGCGTGACCGCTACCACCTTATTGATGCCCATTCTTTCAAATTCATCGACCATCTTCTGTGCCTGCTCGATGTAATTTTTAAAGGCGATGCTTCCCGGGTTTGAAATCGTCGCCGTTTCTTCTGTCGTCAAACCGAAGAAGCCGATCTTCTGCCCGTCCACCTCTTTGACGATGCCTGTATAAATTTGTCCGTCCTTCGCATTCGTTTTTATTTTTGTGTTAAATAACCCTTTAAAAATTGGATCGTGTGAGAAATCGATATTTGATGAAACGAACGGGAAGTGAGCCGCTTTGATGAAATCAACCAACGCACGGTGCCCCTCCTGCGAAGAACCCAAATCGAATTCATGGTTGCCGAATGTCATGACGTCCACCTGCATCAGGTTCATGAATGCCAGATCGGCCTGTCCCTTGAATTCATTGAAATAGAGCGTTCCTGAGAATACATCGCCGGCATCCACTACAATCGTCTCCGGATTTTCAGCGCGTTTTTCCTTTACGACGGAAACTCTTTTCGCCACCTGCTCAAGATTGGCATGGGTATCATTCAAATGCAGAAACGACACGTCCACCGCTTTGTCTTGCCCTTTGCCAGGCTTCGGCCCATTGCCAGGATGAACCCCGTCATTTCCTTTGCCAGGCCTGCCTTCTTTGTTGCCTTTGCCCGGATGTATGCCTTTATTCCCTTTTCCTGGATTCATTGCAGGTCTCTTATAAGATGTGCCCGGTTTATGCGCTTGACGCTTCGCAGAATGGTTCAGGGCAATTTTATACCGGTCATGTGTAGGCGCTTCGAGTGTCCTGCTAATAAGCGACTTTGCCTCACTCGCTTTATAGCTCGGCATTTTCGCTTCCTTCCACGTTTCTGCATAGGCGCCGGCTCCAACAGGTGCAATGGCCACCGCCGCTCCAAATGTTAAAGCGATGAACGCCGATGTTTTCTTGGCATGCTTCATACAAACTCCCCTTTTCGCTGTAGTTTTCGCAAAACAATTTCTTTGTCATAAAACTATCATTTCTATGCCCCTTGCACTATAGCGAAATATCCTTATAAATCATCATTTGTAAACCAGATACAAAGAATCTAAAAATATCCTTATTCATACAAAAAACAGGCAATCCATGAACATTCATGGATTACCTGCTTATGTTTGAGCGATTCTGTAGTGACGGATTACAGGTTACAGGAACATGCCAGCAATCGCAGCTGATAGTAATGAGGCGAGTGTCCCTGCCAGAACGGCCTTTAATGCAAGCTTAGCGATTACAGGGCGCTTGTCCGGAGCCATGCCGCCCAATCCCCCG